>DASTBO010000050.1:0-6373 GCA_035712025.1 Solirubrobacterales bacterium | reverse complement strand
CCAAACCGGCTCGTGGCGCCAGCCGAATAGTGATTCAGCCGGCGGAGGTGCTCCCGGGCACCCCCGCCGGTCCCCTCACATCAACTGCCTAACCGATGTACCCCGCGCTTTCGAGGTACGCCGTGGCCGCCTGCTCAGGCGTTTCCTTTTCCAATTCCACCCGAGCATCGAGCTCCTGAACCACCTTCAGGTCGAGCCCTTCCTGCACCTGGAGGATCGTCTTTTCGAAGTCCGGTCCCGCTTCTTCGGCGACCGACTTCTCGGTCACGAAGATCACGTTGCCGGCCGGGAAGACTTCCTTGTCGTCTTCGAGGATCACGAACTTGTCGCTCTCGGCCGAGAGCTGCGGGTCGGTGGTGAAGAGGATCGAGAGATCCGCCTGGCCCTTTTCCAGCACCGTGTAGCGGAGGCCGATGTCGACCGGGGTGAAGGACTTGAACTTCAGCCCGTACAGTTTTTCCAGCCCGGCGAGGCAGTCGATCCGCTGCCGGCACTCGGGCGACCCGTAGAGCGACAGCTTTTCCGAGACGCCTTCGAGGTCGGAGACGGTTTCGAGGTCGTACTTTTCGGCGGTCTTCGTCGTCGTGCCGACCGCGTTGGCGCTTGCGAACGGGGTGGGTTCGAACGCCTGCAGGCCTTCCTTCTCGAATTCTGCGTTGGCCTTTTCCCACGCTTCGGTCGCGTCGGCGGGCACTTCTTCGGGTTCGAGGCCGAAGAACGAGGTGAGGGCCGTCGAGGCGTACTCCGGGTAGCCGGAGATCTGCCCCGTCTTCACCGCTTTCAGGGCCACGGTTTCCGAGCCCAGGTTGAGGGCGCTCTTGACCTTGTAGCCGGCCGCGGCGAGGGCCTGCGCGTAGATTTCCCCGAGGATTTCCTGTTCGGGGAAGTTCTTCGAGCCGATCGTCAGGCTGACCTTGCCGTTGTCGGGATTGGACTGGATCGTCCCCGCGCCGCTGCCACCGTCGGTCGAGCCGGAAGTGGTGCTGTCGTCGCTGCTACCGCACGCGGCGAGCGCCAGGGTCAGCGCGAGCGCCGCCAGTGCCGCAAGCAGCACCCGCACTCTCGTCTGGTCGGTCCTCACTGATTGCCTCCTCTTGGGGTGGTTTGGATGAGTCACACGTTCACGCAGTCTTTACCTTCAGCCCGTCGGAAGTAAGCCGGCGCTGCAGAAGGGCGAGCAGGCCCTCGAGGGCGAGGGCGAGGAGGGCGACCAGGATCGCGCCTGCCAGCAGCCCGTCTTCGCCGTAGACGTTGCGGTTGAGGATGAAGTCGCCGAGCGTTTCCACGCCCGCCAGAGGCGCGATCGTCGCGGTCGCGAGGATGGCGATCGCGGCGCTGCGAATCCCGCCCATCACGGTGGGCACCGCGATCGGCATCTCGACCTTGCGGATGATCGCCAGCTCGCTCATCCCCATGCCGCGAGCGGCGTCGACGGTGGCACGGTCGACCTGGCGCACCCCGACGTAGGCGTTGGTGAGGATCGGGGGGATGCCGAGGATCGCGAGGACCGGGGCGACGTTCGGGAGGCCGACGCCGATCAGCACCGCGACCAGCGCGATCACGGCCAGCTCGGGGATCGCCCGGCCGGCGTTGCCGAGGCCAACGGCGAACAGCTCGCCCTTGCCGCGGTGACCGAGGTAGAGCCCGATCGGCAGGGCGACGACCAGGGCGATGGCGAGGGCGAGAGCCGTCACCTCGAGGTGCTTGATCAGCAGTTCCAGCGACTTGTCGAAGCCGCCCACCTTCTTGCCGCCGGTCACGCTCGATTCCTGTGGCGTGAAGATGAATTCGATCGCCCCGGCGAAGGAGGCGAGCGGCAGGTGCGGGGTCATGCCTGGACCGCCCTGCGCCAAGGGGTGGTGAGCCGTTGCGCCAAGAGCAGGACCGCGTCGAAGGCGAGCGCCATCAGGATCACGATCGCGCCGGCGATGATGATGCTGGTGGGGAAGGTGAGGTTCGCCCCGTACATCTGCGTCCCCAGCCCACCCGCGCTGATCAGAACGGCGAGGGTCGCGATCGCGATCGTGCTGACCACCGCCACCCGCAGGCCGGCGATGATCTCGGGGATCGCCAGCGGCAGCTCCACCTTCCAGAGGATCTGCCGCGGAGTCAGCCCCATGCCGCGGGCCGCGTCCTTGACCGACGCCGGCACGTTGCCCAGGCCGAGGATCGTGTTGCGGAAGATGATCTGCAGCGTGTAGGCAGCGAGGACGATGATCGCCGTGTCGCGGCCAAGGCCGGTCACCGGCAGCAGGAGGAAGAAGAAGGCGATGCTCGGGATCGTGTAGAGCACGCCGGTCGCGGCGAGCAGCGGCGGCTGCAGCCAGCGGCTCCGGTGGGCGAGCAGCGCCAGCGCGAAGGCGAAGACGAAGCCGATCAGGATCGCGGGGACGACGATCTGCAGGTGCTGCACGGTCGGCGTCCCGAAGCGATCGAGGTTTTCCCTCGCCCAGTCGAAGCAGAAGACGTGGTCAGGCTGCGCCTGGCACGGCAGCGTCCCGCTTTCCCGTTCGCGGAAGAAGTCGCCGCCGACTTCGCCCGCCGCCGCGAGCACGCTCGGGTTAACCATGCGGTCGCTCCGCGGCGGCGTGCTCGTCGCTCTTGGCCTCCGGCGAGGCGAGGAACTCGGAGATGATCTCGACCGAGAGGACGCCGACGATGCGACGCTCGCGGTCGACGACCGGCGCGTACTGGGCCTCACCCTGGAGCAGGTCGGCGAGGGCGTCGCGCATCACGTCGTCGAGGTCGAGGACCGGGCCCAGCGGCGAGTCGGGGCGGCTGGGGACGACGTCGGCGGCGAGGTCGCGCTCGCTGAGCCAGCCGAGCGGCCGGCGCTCGCTGTCGACCAGCAGCGGGTAGGGGACTTCGACGTCCGGAGCGGCCAGCTTCGCCCGCACCTCCGCCATGCCCTGGCCGACGTGCGCCAGCGGCGCCTCCCAGAGGTGGATGTCGCGGACCCGCATCAGCGCCAGCCGCTTCAGCGCCCGGTCGGCGCCGACGAAGTCCTCGACGAACTCGTTGGCCGGGGCCATCAGCAGCTCCGCCGGGGTCGCGTACTGCTCGACCCGGCCGCCCTCGCGCATCACCGCGATCCGGTCGCCCATCTTGATCGCCTCGTCGATGTCGTGGGTGACGAAGAGGACCGTCTTGCGAATCTCGGCCTGGAGGCGGAGGAACTCGTTCTGCAGGCGCTCGCGGTTGATCGGGTCGATCGCCCCGAAAGGCTCGTCCATCAGCATCACCAGCGGGTCCGCCGCCAGCGCCCGGGCGACGCCGACGCGCTGCTGCTGGCCGCCGGAGAGCTGGGTCGGGTAGCGGTCGCCGAGCTCGGGATCGAGGCCGATCAGCTCCAGCAGCTCGCTGGAGCGCTCGCGGATCCGGTCCTTCTTCCAGCCCAGCAGCTGGGGCACGGCGCCGATGTTCTCGGTGATCGTGCGGTGGGGGAAGAGGCCGATCTGCTGGATCACGTAGCCGATCTCCCGCCGCAGCTGGGCGGGCTCGCGGTCGCGGACCGAGCGGTCGCCGATCAGGACGTCGCCCTCGGTGATCTCGACCGTGCGGTTGACCATCCGCATCGCGGTGGTCTTGCCGCAGCCGGAGGGACCTACGAGGACGCAGATCTCCCCGGCGGGAACCTCGAGCGTCAGCCTGTCGACGGCCGGCGCCGAGGAGTTGCCGTACCTCTTGGTCGCCTCCTGGTAGCGGACGGAGGAGGCCGCGGGCTCGTTCATAGCCCCAGTCTCCCCGCTCGCTCGGCTGCTCGAACCAGCGCCTCCTCCAGATCGGGAACCTGGCCGCCGCGCATCAGCACCCGGCCGCCGACGACGGCGGTGTCGACGGCCGCCCCGGTCGCGGCGTAGACGATGCCGGCGGTGAGGTCGCCGAACCCCAGCGCCGGCGAGCGGGGGTCGAGGAGGAGGAAGTCGGCGGGGGCCCCGGGCTCGAGCTCGGTGGCGCCGAGCCGCGGCGCGCCGGCGCCGGTCGCGACCGCCCAGGCTTCGCCGGCGTCGATCGCGGTCGGGTCGGCGGCGGCGTGCTTCTGGGCGAGGGCGAAGGCCTTGAGGTCGGCGAGCAGGTCGAGCGAGTCGTTGGAGCCGGCGCCGTCGGTGCCGAGCCCGACCGCCACCCCCGCGGTCCGGGCGGCGGGGAAGGGGAAGACGCCGCCGACCGCGAGCTTCATGTTGGCGACCGGGTTGGTGACGACCGTGGCCCCGCGCTCGGCGACCAGCGCCAGCTCCTCGGGGTCGAGCCAGACGCCGTGGGCGAGGACCGTGCGCTCGTTCAGGAGGCCGAGGCGGTCGAGGTGGAAGGCGGGGCGAACGCCGTGCTCGGCGATGCAGTCCTGGACCTCCCGCTCGGTCTCGGAGAGGTGGATCTGGACCGGCAGGTCGCGCTGGGCGCTGAGCTCGGCGATGAAGCGCAGCGACTCGACGCTGACGGTGTAGATCGCGTGCGGGGCGAGCGCCGGGGCGATCAGGGGGCCGAACCCGGCGAGTTCCTCGAGCCCGCGATGCGCCGCCTCGCGCAGCTCCGCCGGGCTGCTGTGGAGGTCGAAGAGCGGCGCCCCGATCGTCGCCCGGATGCCGGCGTCGCTCGCCGCCCGGGCGGTCGCGGCCGGATGCCAGTACATGTCCCAGAAGCGCGTCGTGCCGCCGCGCAGCATCTCCGCGCAGGCGAGGCGGGCGCCCCAGTAGACGTCTTCCTCGGCGAGCTTGGCCTCGACCGGCCAGATCCTCTCTTCCAGCCACGGCATCAGCGGCAGGTCGCCGCCGGAGCCGCGGAAGATCGTCATCGCCGCGTGGGTGTGGCCGTTGACCAGCGGCGGCACCAGGTGGGCGCCGCCGGCGTCGATCGCCTCGTCCCCGGGCGCGGCCGCGACGTCGGCCCCGATCGCCTCGATCGTCCCGTCCGCGCAGCGCACCCCGACGCGCTCCCCGTCCAGCAGCGCGTTGGCGAAGGTCAACCCCATGCGCCCCCCTCATTCGCCTGTTCCTTCTTGGGGAATAGGACCGATAAGGAACAGGCGAATGTCATCGGCCCACCGCCCCGAGGCGCGGCAGCACCGCGGCCAGGCCCTCGCGCAGGCGCTCGGCGTTGATCAGCCGGTCGGCTTCCAGCTCGGCGACGCTGATCTCGCCCTCGCCGAGGCCGTTGGCGAGGTTGTCGACGACGCAGAGCGCGGCGTAGGCGAGGCCGAGCTCGCCGGCGACGACGGACTCGGAGGCGATCGTCATCCCGACCACGTGCGCATGCGCCGCCATCAGCCGGATCTCGGCCGGGGTCTCGAAGCGCGGCCCGCGCGCCTGCCAGTAGACGCCGCCGTCGCGCGGCGCCTGCCCGCTCTCGCTCCAGGCGGCGATCGCTTCCCCCCGCAGCTCGGGGTCGAAGCCCGGCGCCGAGTGGGCGCGGGCGTCCGCGTGGATCGAGTCGCCGAGGTTGAGGGCGATGAAGTCGTCGGGGCAGAGGAGGCTGCCGACGCCGAGCTCCTCCGGGCGCAGGGAGCCGACCGAGCCAATCCCCAGCACCCGGTCGCACCCCTGCTCCAGCAGCGAGCGCAAGTTCGCCGCGTGGTCGATCGCGTGGGGGAGGACGAAGCTCCCGTCGGCGGCGCGATGCCGCTGCACGATCGCCGCCCCCTGCGCGGCCGCGGCCGCCGCGATCTCCTCCCCGCCCGGGCCGAGCGCGTTGCTGCCGAGGATGACGGCGAGCCGTCCCATCGGCCGATCCTATGCGCCGCGATGGGCCTTGAACGCCGCCGCGGCCTCGTCGTGGTCGACGAGCGGCGGCGGGTAGTCGAGGCGCTCGAAGCCTTCCATCCGCCAGGGTTCGAAGATCGCCCTGCCGCGGACCGACTCCAGCTCGGGCAGGTAGCGGCGGACGTAGACGCCGTCGGGGTCGAAGCGCTGCGCCTGGCGGACGGGATTGAGCACGCGGTTGGGGCGGGTGTCGTTGCCGGTTCCCGCCACCCACTGCCAGTTGCCGGCGTTGTTGGCGATCTCGCCGTCGGTCAGCAGGTCCCAGAAGTGCCAGGCGCCGGGCCGCCAGTCGACGTAGAGGTCCTTGCAGAGGAAGGAGGCGACGGTCATCCGCGCCCGGTTGTGCATGAACCCCTCCTCGGCCAGCTGGCGCATCGCCGCGTCGACCAGCGGGTAGCCGGTGCGGCCCTCGCGCCAGGCCTCGAAGGCCCGCTTCGAGCGCGACCAGCTGTCGCGCCGCGGCCGGTAGTCGCGACGGGGGAGGGAGGGGGTCGCCGCCAGCACCTGGTGGTGGAAGTCCCGCCAGCAGAGCTGCCGCACGAAGGCCGCGCCGCCGCGCCGCTCTCCCGCCTCGCGCGCCAGCTCCAGCGGCGAGACGCAGCCCCAGCGGATGTAGG
>DASTBO010000049.1:0-6889 GCA_035712025.1 Solirubrobacterales bacterium | reverse complement strand
GCTTCATCCGCGCCATGTCGTCGACGGTGATCACGTTCATGTTGCCGGTCGTGGTGACGAACAGGTCGGCGGTCTCGACGACGTCGTCGAGCGTGGTGACCTCGTAGCCCTCCATCGCCGCCTGCAGCGCGCAGATCGGGTCGATCTCGGTGACGATGACGCGAGCGCCCTGGCCCCGCAGCGACTCCGCGCATCCCTTGCCGACGTCGCCGTAGCCGCACACGACCGCGACCTTGCCGCCGATGAGCACGTCGGTGGCCCGGTTGATGCCGTCGATGAGCGAGTGGCGGCAGCCGTACTTGTTGTCGAACTTCGACTTGGTGACGGAGTCGTTGACGTTGATGGCCGGGAAGAGCAGCGTGCCTTCGCGCATCATCTCGTAGAGCCGGTGCACGCCGGTGGTGGTCTCCTCGGTGACGCCCTTGATGTTGGCCGCGATCTTGGTCCAGCGCTGCGGGTCCTCGGCGAGCGAGCGCTGCAGCGTCCGCAGGACGATCTTGAACTCCTCCGATTCGGCCGAGTCGGGGTCCGGGACGGAGCCGGCCTTCTCGAACTCGACGCCCTTGTGGACGAGCAGGGTCGCGTCGCCGCCGTCGTCGAGGATCATGTTCGGGCCCTCGCCGTCGGGCCAGTCGAGCGCCTGCTCGGTGCACCACCAGTACTCCTCCAGGGTCTCGCCTTTCCAGGCGTAGACGGGGACGCCGGCGGCGGCGATCGCGGCGGCGGCGTGGTCCTGGGTGCTGAAGATGTTGCAGCTCGCCCAGCGCACCTCGGCCCCGAGCGCGACCAGGGTCTCGATCAGGACCGCGGTCTGGATCGTCATGTGGAGCGAGCCGGTGATCCGCGCGCCTTTCAGCGGCTGCGCGGCGCCGAACTCCTCCCGGGTCTGCATCAGACCCGGCATCTCGACCTCGGCGAGGGAGATCTCCTTGCGGCCGAAATCGGCGAGGCCGATGTCGGCGACCTTGTAGTCCTGGGTGTCGGTTGCGGTTGCCGTGCTTGAAGTCATTGGAGCAATGTACCGTGCCGGTCGTGAGCGCGGCGGACACCGAGAAGCGGCTCGCCGCGGAGGCGGCGGCGGAGCTGGTCGAGAGCGGAATGACGCTCGGCCTCGGCACCGGCTCGACGGTCGCCCACCTGCTGCCGGCGATCGCCCGCCGGGGACTGGAGGGGATCCGCTGCGTGGCGACCTCGGTCGCCACGGAGGAGCAGGCACGCGAGCTGGGAATTCCGGTCGAGGAGTTCGACAGCCTGACCCGGCTCGACCTGGCGATCGACGGCACCGACGAGGTGACCCCGGACGGCTGGCTGATCAAGGGCGGCGGCGGCGCCCACCTGCGCGAGAAGATCGTCGCCGCGGCCGCCGAGCGGTTCGTCGTCGTCGCCGACTCGAGCAAGCCCGTCGAGGCGCTGCGCGGACCGGTGCCGCTGGAGCTGTTCGGCTTCGGCGCCGCCTCGACCCTGGAGCGGCTCGGCCCCGAGGTCGAGCTGCGCGACGTCCCGCGCAGCCCCGACGGCGGCGTCATCGCCGACTACCGCGGCGGCGGGCTCGGCGATCCGGCGGCGCTGGCGGCGCGGCTGGAGGCCGACCCCGGCGTCGCCGCCCACGGCCTCTTTCCCCCGGATATGGTGAGCGAGGTCTTCGTCGCAAGGGGAGGCGCCGTCGACCGCACCAGCGTCAGTTGAGCCAGCAAAGGAGTCCTAGATGACCGAGTTCAGCGGGCTGGCGATCGCCGGCCGCATCGCCACCCCCGACGACTCCGACTGGGACCAGGCGCGGCAGGCCTGGAACCTCGCCGCCGACCAGCACCCGAGCGCGGTCGCGATCGTCGAGGGCGCCGACGACGTGCGGAAAGTGATCCGCTTCGCCGCCGAGAACGGCCTGCGGGTGACCGCTCAGGGCAGCGGCCACGGCGCGCTCTCGCTGCGGATCCCCGAGGACACGATCCTCGTCAAGACCGAGCGGATGCGCGGCGTCGAGGTCGACGCGGACGCGCAGACGGCGCGGGTCGAGGCCGGAGTCCTGTCCGAGGAGCTGGCCGAGGCGGCGGCGGCGCACGGCCTCGCCTCGCTGCCCGGGTCCTCGCCGGACGTCTGCGTCACCGGCTTCAGCCTCGGCGGTGGGTTGAGCTGGCTCGGGCGGCGGTACGGGTTCGCCTGCAACCGGCTGCGGGCGGTGGAGCTGGTCACCGCCGACGGCGAGGCGAGGACGGTCGACGCCGAGACCGATCCCGACCTCTTCTGGGCGCTGCGCGGGGGCGGTGGCAGCTATGGCGTGGTGACGGCTCTGCACCTGGACCTGGTGCCGGTTGCCGACGTCTACGCCGGGGCGCTGCTGTTCCCGGCCGAGGTCGGGGCGGCGGGGGTTCGCGCCTACCGCGACTGGGCCGCCGGCGTCTCCGAGGACGTCACCTCGATCGTCCGATTCCTGCGGCCGCCCGACATCCCGGACGTCCCCGAGTTCCTGCGCGGCAAAGCGCTGCTGACGATCGACGCCGCCTGCATCGGCGACCAGGCCGCGGGCGAGGCGGCGATCGCGCCGCTGCGCGAGATCGGCGAGCCGATCCTCGACACCTTCGCCCAGATCCCGGCGCCGGGCCTGTGCAAGATCCACATGGACCCCGAGCAGCCGGTCCCCGGCTTCGGTCACCACCGAGCCCTGCGCGAGCTCTCCGACGAGGCGATCGACGCCTGGATCGCGGTCGCCGGCCCGGACTCGGGCACGCCCCTGCTGCTGACCGAGCTGCGCCAGCTCGGCGGCGCGCTCGGGCGGCCGGACCCCGACGGGGGCGCCCTCTCCCACCTCGACGCCGGCTGGGTGATGTACGGGATCGGGATGGTGATGGGCCCGGAGATGGGCGAAGCGGTCAGCGCCGGCCTCGACCGCATGCACGAGGCGATGGAGCCCTGGGCGGCCGACGGCGGCTACTTCAACTTCGCCGATCGTCCCTGCGACACCGACGCGATCCTCCCGCCCGACGTCTGCGCCCGCCTCGTCGAGGCGAAGCGCAGGTGGGACCCCGACGGCCGCATCGTCGGCAACCACGCGGTCTCGCTGGACCCCGCTTCTTAAGCCGAATTCCGGGAGGAAAGGCCGATAGTGGTATCTTTTACCCACTATGGCCTACGTCGTGGCGACGAAGCCAGGTCGTTTCGAGGTGCGAGAGTCGGTGAGCACCCCCGGGGGTCCACGCAGCCGAACGCTCGCCAGCTTCCGCGAGATGACCGGCGAGACGGTCGAACGGGTTCAGGAGAGAGCCGAGAAACCGCCGACGGCCGCGGAGTTGACCCGCCTGGCGTTGCGAGCGGGAGCCCCGGTGCGGGGCTCGGAGCTGGACGAGGCAGCCGGCGAGACCTTGCGCCGGATCGCCAGCGGCGAGCAGCCTGACCCGAAGCTGCGCCGCCTGCTGATCGACGCTCTTTCCGACTCGGGCTCCAACGGGCAGCGATCCGGCTCGAACCCCGTCTCCGACGCCGCTCGAGCGGCCAGCCAGTGGATGGGCGTCGGCGCCGAGGATCGGGCCGCCGCCTTGCGCGACCTGCTCGAACTCGCCGACGCTATCCCGATCAGGCTCCGCCCCCACGAGATCGGCTTCCCCCGCCTGCGATCGATTTAGCGGTGCCATCGCTGCCCGACAAGGTGACGGCGATCCACCACGCCCTGGAAGAAGCCAAGATTCCGCATGCGATCGGCGGCGCCCTCGCCCTCGCCTATTACGCGGAGCCGCGAGCGACGGTCGACGTCGACATCAACGTCTTCGTCCGCACCGACCGATGGCCCGAGGTCTGCGAAGCCCTGGCTCCCCTGGGGGTGAACGTCGAGGTCGAGGTCGACGATCTGAACCGGGACGGGCAGGTGCGGCTCTGGTGGGAGCGCAACCCGGTCGACCTCTTCTTCTCCTACGACCCCTTCCATGACGCGATGCGACACGGCGCCCGAAAGGTTCCGTTCAACGACGAGACGATCTCGATCCTCTCGCCCGAGCACCTCGCCGTCTGCAAGGCGATGTTCGATCGACCCAAGGACTGGATCGACATCGAGCAGATCCTCGTCGCCACCGATCCGCTCGACGTGGGCGAGATCGAAGGTTGGCTGGAGCGGATGGTCGGCGACGACAACCCGCGGATGCAGAAGCTGGCCGAGGTGAAAGCCGGGCTCTCGCTCGATTGACCTGTCGACTTCCTCTCGCATACCGAGAGGAAGTCGACACTCAGGGCGGGTTGGCGGCGGAGATCTCCGCGAGGCGCTTGAGGGAAGCGTCGTCTTCGCCGACGAGGCCGGCGACGGCTTCGACGGCCGTGGCCACGTCCTCTGGCGTCGCCAGCGCGACCTCCTCGATGTCGCCCCAGTCCTTGGTGCGGGCGAAGAAGGACTTGAAGATCACCAGCGAGGCGCAATCGAGGACGGGGATCTGCGTCCCCTGCATATCGACCCAGAGGACGCCGTTGGCGACCTCCTCGTGCAGCGGCAGGTTGTTGAGGAAGACGTCCACGGGGACGCCGTCCCAGAAGAGGCGGGCTTGCCCGTCCCGGACCACCTCCTCGACGTCGCCCTCCTCCACCCGCACCCCATCGGGCAACGCCGCAAGGACCTCCGCGGCCCGCTCGGCGTCGACGAAGATGTTGACGTCGAGGTCGCGCGTCCCGCGCGGCTCCTGGACGCAATAGGCGAGGGCGATGGCGCCGCCGAAGGCGTGGGGGAGCGAGCGTTCCTTCAGCGCCGCGTGGATCGCCAGGAGCTTTTCGACCAGCTCGGCGTTCATGCCGATGCCGGCTTCGCGAGCCGATCCTTCAGCGGTGGGTATGCCATCTTCGCCCGCGGCCGGTAGGGCAGCGCCTCGGCCAGACCCAGGACCTGGTTGAGGATGAAGCTGGCGCGATGCGGATCGACCGGCGGCCTCCGCTGCTCGACCTCGAGCCTCACCCCGGCGGCGCCGGCGATGCGGAGCAGGGCATCGGTCCCCGGCTCGCGAGTCCCGCGCAGGTAGGCGTTCAGAACCGAGCGGGGCAAGCCCGCGCGGCGCGCGAGCTCAGCCTGGGTGAGACCGCTCTTCTGCAGGATCGCGGCGACAAGCGCTGCGGCGGACATATAGCAATGTTAGCGTAAACGCTTACGTTCCGTTCGCGAATCCGCTTACGACACAGCAGCCTCGTCGGCGACGACGATCATGTCCTCGTTGCGGACCCGGCCGGCGGGGATCGATTCGTCGCCGGCGAGCAGCTTCTGCAGCGGCTCGCGCTTGTCGGGGCCGGTGACGAGCCAGACGATGCGGCGGGCGGCGTCGATCGCGGGGTAGGTGAGGGTCATGCGGGGATGGCCCTGGTACTCGCCGGTGAGGGCGACGCGGCGATCGGTGACCTCGAGGACGGGGTCGCCCGGCACCAGCGAGGCGGTGTGGCCGTCGGGCCCGAGGCCGAGGTGGACGAGGTCGAAGCGGTCGGGCAGCGAGGATTCGTACTCGCTCGCCGCGGCCTCGAGGTCGCGCTGGGTGACCGGCATCGGCCGCAGGGTCGCCTGGTGGTCCATCGAGAGGCCGAGGACCATGTGGGTGAGGTTGCGGTCGGGGCTGCCGGGGGAGGCGAGGCGCTCGTCGACCTGGAAGAGCTCGGTCCGGTCCCAGGGCATCGCCTCGAGCTCGCCGAGGATCGCCAGCATCGCCCAGGGCGAGCGGCCGCCGCTCATCGCGACTGTGAAGTAGTTGCGCTCGGCCGCCGCCTCCTCCCCGGCGGCTGCGATCAGCTCGGCGGCGCGGCGTGCGGCCGCCTTCTCGTCGCCGGCGACCTCGAGCTCGATCGCCACCTCAGCTCGCCTTCTCGTCGTGCCCGCCGAACTGCTTGCGCATCGCCGAGAGGACCTTGTCGCCGAAGTCGCCGAGCCCGCGCGAGTAGAAGCGCTCGTGCAGGGCGGTGGTGAGGACCGGCGTCGGCACCCCCTCGTCGATCGCCGCGATCGCCGTCCAGCGACCCTCGCCGGAGTCCGAGACGCGGCCGGCGAAGTCGGAGAGGTCGGGGGATTCGAGCATCGCCGCCGCGGTCAGGTCGAGCAGCCACGAGCCGATCACGCTTCCCCGGCGCCAGACCTCGGCGACCTCCGGCAGGTCGAGGTCGTACTGGTAGTACTCGGGGTGATCGAGCGGCGCCGTCTCGGCGTCGGCCTCGCGCTCGACCTTGCCGGCGTTGGCGTTCTTGAGGACGTTAAGCCCCTCGGCGTAGGCGGCCATGATCCCGTACTCGATCCCGTTGTGGACCATCTTCACGAAGTGCCCGGCGCCGTTCGGGCCGCAGTGCAGGTAGCCGTTCTCCGCGGGCGAGGGGTCGCCGGAGCGGCCCGGGGTGCGCTCCGCCTCTCCGACCCCGGGCGCGAGGCTGGCGAAGATCGGGTCGAGGCGCTCCACCGCGCGGTCGGGCCCGCCGATCATCAGGCAGTAGCCGCGGTCGAGGCCGAAGACGCCGCCGCTGGTCCCGCAGTCGACGTAGTCGATTCCCTTCTCCCCCACTTTCTCGGCCCGGCGGATGTCGTCGCGGTAGTAGGAGTTGCCGCCGTCGACGATCGCGTCGCCGGACTCGAGCACCGCGGCGACGTCGTCGACCGTCTGCTCGGTGATCCCGCCGGCCGGGACCATCACCCACACCGAGCGCGGCGCACTCAGCTTCGCGGCCATGTCCTCCAGCGATGACGCTCCCTCGGCCCCGTCGCCTTCCAGCTGCGAGACGGCGTCCGGGTTGACGTCGAAGGCGACGATCTTGTGGCCGTCGCGCATCAGGCGCCGAGCCATGTTGGCCCCCATCCGTCCGAGACCGACGATTCCGAGTTCCATGAGACCTCCAGGTAGGGGTGGGCGCCGCTGCGGACGCATCGTACTTTCAGCGAGTCCGCGGAAACGGTCCC
>DASTBO010000048.1:0-2659 GCA_035712025.1 Solirubrobacterales bacterium | reverse complement strand
ACGCAGAACAAGGCGGTGGCGATGCAGCTGCTGCGCTCGAAGCTGATCGAGCTGGAGGAGCGCAAACGCTCCGAAGAGTTGGCCAAGCAGCGCGGCGAGGTCAAAGACGTCGCCTGGGGCTCGCAGATCCGCAGCTACGTGCTCCACCCGTACACGATGGTCAAGGACCACCGCACCGAGCACGAGGTCGGCGACGTGCAGCGGGTCCTCGACGGCGACATCGACGAGTTCGTCCGCGACTACCTGAACAAGACCGCCGCGGCGTCGGCCAGCTAGATGGCGCCGCTGTTCCACCTGGAGCGGGCGGCCAGCGGCGATCCTCAGGGCCTGCTGGTCCTCCACCACGGCCGCGGGACCGACGAGCGCGACCTGCTCGGGCTGGCGGACCTGCTCGACCCCGAGCGGCGCCTGCGGGTGGTGACGCCCCGGGCGCCGCTGCAGCTGCCGGGCTCGCCCGGCTACCACTGGTACCTGGTGCCGCGGGTCGGCTACCCCGACCCGGAGACCTTCGCCGCGGCGCGCGCGGCGCTCGCCGAGCTGCACGACGGGCTCTGGGATGAGACCGGCATCGGCCCGGATCGCACCGTCCTCGGCGGCTTCTCGATGGGGGCGGTGATGAGCTACGCGATGGGGCTCGGCGCCGAGCGGCCGGCGGTCGCCGGGATCCTCGCCTTCAGCGGCTTCGTGCCGACGGTCGAGGGCTGGGAGCCGGCGCTCGCCGATCGCACCGCGACCGAAGCCTTCATCAGCCACGGTCGCAACGACCCGGTGATCGGGGTCGAATTCGCCGAGCGGGCGCGGGAGCTGCTCTCCGCCGGCGGGCTCGACGTCACCTACCGCGAGTCCGAGCTGGGCCACCAGATCGACCCCGGGCACCTGCGCGAAGCTAGTGCTTGGGTCGGCGAGGTGCTCCGTTGAGGTCGAGCCGGCAGAAGCGGGGCGTGTTCACCGCCTGCAGCTCGACTTCGAACTGACGGGCACCGAGCGCGCGGTCCATCGCCTTTTCGCCGAGGACGAAGCTCTTGCGGTAGACGCCGGCGCGGCGCAGGTGGGCGCGGTCGGCGCCGAGGCGCAGCTTCCCCTTGGGGCCGCGAAGGCGGGCCTCGATCTGCACCGCGGCGGGGGCGAGGGATTCGTAGCGGATCGCCAGCTCGACGGTGTCGCTGCCCGGGTGCGGGGCCAGCTTCGCGCTCGCGTCTTCGACCACGCACTCCTCGGCTTCCACCAGCTCCCGTTCTTCGGCGGCGATTTCGGCGCAGAGCTGCACGTCTTCCTCGTCTTCGACGACGCAGGCGCCTTCTTCGTCCTCGACTTCGATTTCTTCGCCGCCGGCTTCGTCTTCGTCGCCTTCCTCGCTCGAGATCGTGGCGAGGGCGCCGGGAACGACGGGCAGGGTCAGCGCCTGCGCCGAGGCGGCGGAGAGGGAGAGGAGCAGGACGACCAGGGAGAGGGGGAGGAGCTTTCGCATCGCCCCCTCCCATCGGAGCGAAGCCCTTCCCTCTTTAGGTACTGGACCTTCCGTCCAGCACGCCCTCCATCTCCAGCAGGGCCTGCTTCATCGGCAGGCCGCCGCCGTAGCCGCCGAGGGCGCCGCCGGTGCGCAGGACGCGATGACAGGGGACGACGAGCGGGATCGGGTTGCTGCCGCAGGCGCTGCCGGCGGCCCGGACCGCCCGCTCGTTGCCGGCCTTGCGGGCCATCTCCGTATAGCTGCGGGTCTGGCCGTAGGGAATGCGGTCGATCGCCCGCAGCACCCGCTGGCGGAAGCCGCCGCTGAGGCGCCAGTCGAGCGGCAGGTCGAAGCGGTCGAGCTTGCCGTCGAAGTAGAGGTCGAGCTCCCGGCGCACCTCGTCCAGCTCGGCGGGGGCTTCGAGGACGCGCGGGGAGACGCGCTCGGCGAGGTCGACGAGCAGCTCGTCGGCGTCCTGGTTCGGCAGCCCGACCCGGACCAGGCCGCGGCGGGTCGTGGCCAGCAGCACCGGTCCGAAGGGGGAGTCGGCGGTCGTGTAGGCGACGTCGAGCAGGCCCTCCTCGGCGGCTCGCGCCCGCAGGCCGTCGACGATCTTGGGGTCGATCGCGGTCTTCATGCCAGCTCCTTTCGCAGTCGTTTCAGTCCCTCGTGCAGGCTGCGCCGCGCCGCCTCCGGCGAGCAGCCGAGCGCCGCGGCGATCTCGGCGTGGGGGAGGTCGCTGCCGTAGCGCAGCGCCACCGCGGCCCGCTGCTTCGGCGGCAGCCCGTCGACGGCGTCCCAGAGCCCCTGGTCGGGCTCGGGCAGCCCGTTTTCCGCGGGAAGGTCCGGCACCTCGGCCACCGGGATCGGCTGGCGCCCCCGGGCGCGGTGGTGGTCGATCGCCTTGCGGTGCGCGATCGTCAGTAGCCAGCCGCGGAGGTTGTCCGCGTGGCCGAGCTTCGGATAGGCGCGCAGCGCCGCCACGAAGGTCTCCTGGAAGCAGTCGTCAGCCCCGTCCCGTCCCACCGCGCCGCGCAAGATTCCCATCACCGCGGCGGAATGCTCGTCGAGCACGGTTTGAAACGGCGGCAGCGGGGTCACTCTGTGGATTAAACGTGGCTGCGCCCTCAAACGTGAGATCCCCCGATTCGCCTGTTCCTTTCTGGTCCCATGCGCCAAGAAGGAACAGGCGAGTCGATTAGGCTGCCG
>DASTBO010000047.1:0-17432 GCA_035712025.1 Solirubrobacterales bacterium | reverse complement strand
GGGGAGGGGGAGCCCGGGCTGATCGTCTATGCCGACCTCGCTTGTCCCCGCTGCGCCGGCGCCTGGCGGCAACTGAGCGAGCGTCCGGGACGACTTGCCTTCCGTCATTTCCCGGTCGCCAGCAAGCATCCGCGTTCGCCGGCGCTGCACGCCGCCGCCGAGGCTGCGGGCCTCCAGGGCTGCTTCTTCGAGATGGTCGACTCGCTCTACGCCGAACGCGGCCGGGTGGACGACCCGCACCTGTGGGAGCGGGCGGAGCGACTTGGGCTCGACCTCGATCGCTTCCAGGCAGATCGCCGCTCCGATCGGACGGCAACCCGGACCAGGCGCGATTTCCAATCCGGCATTCGCGCCGGCGTGGCGGGCACTCCGGCGGTTTTCGATGCCTGTACCCTTGTCGCAGTTAGAGAACGAGAGTTCTGAACGCTATGGGCCGCCAACCGGGCGGCCGGAGGTAAAAAACTCAATGAGCATGTTTGACGTTACCCGCGTCTCGGCGGACATCGGCGACAGCCAGATTTCCTTCGAGACCGGCAAACTCGCGAAGCAGGCGAGCGGTGCCGTCGTCGTCCGCAGCGGCGACACGATGGTCCTCTGCACCGCCACCGTCGGCAGCTTGCGCGACGTGGACTTCCTTCCCCTCACCGTCGACATCGAGGAGCGGATGTACGCCGCGGGCAAGATCCCCGGCTCGTTCTTCCGTCGCGAGGGCAAATCGAGCGAGAAGGCGACGCTGACCGCGCGCATGATCGACCGGCCGATCCGTCCGCTCTTCCCCAAGGGCTGGCACTACGAGACCCAGCTGGTCGCGATCCCGATGTCGGTCGACCAGGTCAACCCCTACGACATCCTCGCGATGAACGGCGCCTCCGCCGCGCTGGCGATCTCGCCGGTCCCGGTCGCCGCCCACGTCGGCGCCGTCCGCATCGGCAAGCTCGACGGCGACTTCGTCGTCAACCCGCCCGAGGAGTCCCACGAGGAGCTCGAACTCGACCTGATCGTCGCCGGCACCGACGAGGCGATCCTGATGGTCGAGGCCGGCGCCAGCGGCGTCACCGAGGCCGAGATCCTCGACGCCCTCGACATCGCCCACGCCGAGATCAAGAAGCTCTGCGCCGCGATGGAGGAGCTGCAGCAGAAGGTCGGCAAGGAGAAGCTCGAGGTCGAGGCGCCGAAGATCAGCGAGAGCCTGCTCTCCGAGATCCGCTCCTCCCACGGCCAGGCCCTGGTCGACGCGATCGCCACCGAGGGCAAGCTCGAGCGCTACGAGGCGATCGACAAGGTCAAGGACGAGGTCGTCGGCCACTACGCCCGCGCTGCGGACGAAGGCGAGGTCGACGAGGAGCGCGTCTCCGAGGTCAAGGCCGCGATCGACGCGATCGAGAAGGACACGATCCGCAAGGCGATCGCCGTTGACAAGAAGCGCCCCGACGGCCGCGCCCAGGACGAGATCCGGCCGATCGAGACCGAGGTCGACATCTCCCCCCGCGTGCACGGCTCGGCGCTGTTCACCCGTGGCGAGACCCAGATCCTCTCCAACGTGGCGCTGGGGACGACCCGGATGGACATGCGGATCGACACGCTCGGCCTGCAGACCACGAAGCGCTTCTGGCACCACTACAACTTCCCGCCCTTCTCGGTCGGGGAGGCGGGCTTCATGCGCGGCCCGAAGCGGCGTGACATCGGCCACGGCGCTCTCGCCGAGCGCGCCCTGGTGGCGACGATCCCCGACGAAGAGTCGTTCCCGTACGTGATCCGGGTGGTCTCCGAGACCCTCGAGTCCAACGGCTCCTCCTCGATGGGCTCGGTCTGCGCCTCCTCGATGGCCCTGCAGGCCGCGGGCGTCCCGGTCACCGCACCGGTCGCCGGCGTTGCGATGGGTCTGATCAAGGAGGGCGACGACTACATCGTCCTCACCGACATCGCCGGCGTCGAGGACCACCTCGGCGACATGGACTTCAAGGTCGCCGGCACCGCCGAGGGCATCACCGCCCTGCAGATGGACATCAAGATCACCGGCGTCACCTTCGACATCCTCCGGGACGCGCTGGAGCAGGCCAACAAGGGCCGCCAGTTCATCCTCGGCAAGATGGCCGAGGCGATCGACGGGGCGCGGGAGAAGCTCTCCCAGCACGCGCCGGCGATCGAGTCGATCAAGATCGACCCCGAGAAGATCGGGGCCGTGATCGGCAAAGGCGGCGAAACGATCCGCGCCCTGTGCGAGGAGTTCGAGGCCGAGATCGACGTCGAGGACGACGGCACGGTGCGGATCTACGCGCCGACCGGCGACCTGGTCGACGGCTGCGTCGCCCGGATCAACTCGATGACCAAGGAGGCCGAGATCGGCGACCGCTACGACGCCGCCAAAGTCGTCAAGACGACGACCTTCGGTGCCTTCGTCGAGCTGGTCAAGGGCACCGACGGCCTGCTTCACATCTCCAACGTGAAGCCCGGCGAGCGGGTCGACTCCGTCGACGACGTCCTCACCGCCGGCGAGGAGATCGACGTCACCGTGGTCGAGGTCGACAAGGAGCGCGGCCGGATCGGCCTGCGTCTCTCCGACGACCCGTCGGTTGCCGGCAAATCGCCGGAGGAGCTGGCCTCGGTCGGCTCCGGCGACGGCGGCCGGCGCAACGGCGGCGACCGCGGTGGACGCGGCGGGCGCGACCGTGAGCGCGGCGGGCGCGGCGGGCGTGAACGCGAGCGCCGCAACTAGTTGAACGCCGCCAAGCTCACCGAGCTCGGCTCGGGCGTCCGGGTCGTGACCGAGGAGGTTCCCTCGGTCCGGTCCGTCGCGCTCGGGCTCTGGGTCCGGACCGGATCCAGGAACGAGACCCCGGCGCAGGCCGGGGTCTCGCACTTCCTCGAGCACCTGCTGTTCAAGGGCACCGCCCGCTTCTCGGCGATCGAGATCTCCGAGCGCTTCGACGGCCTCGGCGCCTCGGTCAACGCCGCCACCGGCAAGGAGACGACCCACCTGCACGCGCGCTTCCTCGACGAGCACACCGAGGCGGTCTTCGACCTGCTGGCGGAGATGCTCCTCGCCCCGACCTATCCCGACATCGACTCCGAGCGCCAGGTGGTGCTGGAGGAGATCGCGATGTACGACGACGAGCCCCAGGATCGGGTCCACGACGTGTTGGCCGAGGCGGTCTTCGGCGAGCACCCGCTCGGCCGCCGTGTGCTCGGCGAGCCCGAGGTGATCGCCTCGATCCCGGTCCCGGACATCGAGGCCTATCGCGGTGCCCACTACGCGGCGCCGCAGATCGTCGTCGGCGCCGCCGGGCATCTCGACCACGACCGCATCGTCGAGCTGGCCGAGCGGCTGGTGAACCCGCCCCCGGAGGGGGAGGGGGCCCCGGTCGAGGCGGCCCTCGAGGGAGAGTCACGCCTCTGCTTCCTGCAGAAGGAGACCGAGCAGTACCACATCTGCTTCGGGGCACCTGGCCTGCGGCGCGACGACCAGCGGCGATTCCCGCTGGCCGTGCTCGACGCGATCTTCGGCGGCTCGACCTCCTCGCGCCTCTTCCGCGAGGTGCGCGAGAAGCGCGGGCTCGCCTACTCGGTCGGCTCCTACAACGAGCAGTTCACCGATCAGGGCCTTGTCGCCACCTACGTCGGCACCCGCGAGGAGAACGTCGAGGAGGCCTGCGCGATCATCGGCAACGAGCTGGCGCGCCTGCGCTCGGAGCCGGTCTCCGCCGCGGAGCTGACCCGGGCGAAGGAGAGCGTCAAGGGCCGCCTTGTCCTCTCCTCGGAGTCGACCGCGGCGCGGATGACCCGCATCTCCCGCGCCACCCTCTTCGACCTGCCGATCGAAAGCCTCGACGAGATGCTGGCCAAAGTCGACGCGATCGCGGTCGACGACCTGACCGAGCTGGCCCGGGAGCTCTACGGAGCCGAGCGCCTCTCGGCCGCCTGCGTCGGCGGTGACGAGGACCGCTTCCGCTCGGCGCTGGCGCCGGTCAGCGAGGCTCTGGCAGCCGCATGACCCGGGTCGCCGTAGCCGGCGCCGCCGGCAGGATGGGCGCCACCGTCTGCGAAGCGGTCGAGGAGGCGGAGGGGCTGGAGTTGACCGGCCGCGCCGACCCGGCGCTGGGCGTGGAGCTGGCAGAGGTCCTGCCGGCGGCAGACGTCGTCGTCGACTTCACCGTGCCCGACACCGCCCTCGCCAACGTCCGGACCTGCCTCGAGGCGGGCGTCCACACGGTGGTGGGGACCACCGGCTTCGACCTCGGCGCCGCGCGGACGGCCGCCGAGGCCTCGCAGGCCAACTGCTTCGTCGCCCCCAACTTCGCGATCGGCGCCGTGCTGCTGATGGAGGTCTCGCAGACGATCGCCAAGCACATGCCCGAGTGCGAGATCGTCGAGCTCCACCACGACAAGAAGCTGGACGCCCCCTCCGGGACCGCCAAGCGGACGCAGGAGCTGATCGACGCCGCCGGCGGCAATGTCCACGAGCCGATCCACTCGGTTCGCCTCCCCGGCCTCGTCGCCCACCAGGAAGTGATCTTCGGCGGCGTCGGGCAGACCCTTGCCGTCCGCCACGACTCGATCGACCGCCGCTCCTTCATGCCGGGGGTCGTCCTCGCCTGCCGCCGGGTGGCGGAGCTGCCCGACCGTTTCACGGTCGGGCTCGAGAAGCTGCTTTGAGGCCTGCGGCCGCCTGACGGGATACCCTGGGAGCGATGAAGGAGATCAAGGGCTTGCTCACCGCGATGGCGACCCCGTTCGACGCGAACGGGGCGGTCGACCATGAGGCGGCGCGGCGCCTCGCGGCGCACCTGCTCGCGCAGGGCTCGCACGGGCTGGTCCTGGCCGGGAGCACCGGCGAGTGCCCGACGCTGACCGATGGCGAGGAGATCGAGCTACTGCGAGCGGTGCGGGCCGAGGTCGGCGACGAGACGTTGCTCGTCTGCGGCACCGGGACCAACGACACCCGCCACTCCTGCGAGTTGACCAAGATGGCGGCCGACGCCGGCGCCGACGCCTCCCTGGTCGTCGTCCCCTACTACAACAAGCCCAACGAAGCCGGGATCCGGGCCCACTTCGAAACGGTCGCCGCCGCGGTGCCGGAGCTGCCGATGGTGATGTACAACATCCCCGCCCGGGTAATCGTCAACGCCAGCCCGCAGCTGCTGGGGGAACTGGGGCAGGTTGAGAACATCGTCGCGGTCAAGCAGGCCAACGACGAGGAGCTCGGCCCGATCGATGGTCTGACCGTCCTCGCCGGCAACGACAACACCTTCCTCCGCGTCCTCGAGTTCGGCGGTGGGGGCGGCATCACCGTCGCCTCGCACATCGTCGGCGATCGCATGCGCGAGATGTGGGACGCCGCCCAGGCCGGCGACCTCGACCGTGCACGTCGGATCGACGCCGAGATCACCCCGGCCTATGAGGCCACCTCCGTCACCACCAACCCGATCCCGCTGAAGGCCGCCCTGGAGATGTTGGGCCTCTGCGAGGACCGGCTGAGACTTCCCCTGGTACCCGCCGACACCGAGCAGAGGGCCGCCATCAAGGCCGGCCTCGACGCCGCGGGTGTCGCGATCGCCAGTTAGACACCACATCAAGAGAGTGAGCAACAACTAGTGCCAAGCAAACTGCGAGTGCTGCCCCTGGGCGGCCTCGGTGAGATCGGCAAGAACATGACCGTGATCGAGTACGACGGCCGCATCGTCGTCGTCGATACCGGGCTGATGTTCCCAACCGCCGAGATGCACGGGATCGACCTCGTGCTGCCTGACTTCTCCTATCTGCGCGATCGCGCCGAGGACATCGAGGCGATCGTCCTCACCCACGGTCACGAGGATCACGTCGGCGCCCTGCCGTACGTGATCCGCGAGATCGGGATGCCGCCGGTGATCTACGGCGGCCTGCTGACGATCGGGATGGTCCGCTCCAAGCTCGACGAGCACAAGCTCGGCGAGTCGGCTCCGCTGCAGGAGCTGCCGCCGGGGGAGAAGGTGAAGCGCGGTCCCTTCGAGATCGAGCTGATCCACCTCGCCCACTCGATCCCCGACATGCGCGGGGTGCTGCTGAAGACCGGCGCCGGCTCGGTGCTGATGACCGGCGACTACAAGTTCGACCAGACCCCCGTCGACGGCCGTCCGGCCGACGTCTCGCGCCTGGCCGAGCTCGGCCAGGAGGGGCTGACGCTGCTCTGCGGCGACTCGACCAACGCCGACCGGCCCGGGGTGGCCCCTTCGGAGTCGGCGGTGGGGCCGGCCCTGCTCGAGCAGTTCTCCCACTGCAAGGGCCGGATCATCGTCACCTCCTTCGCCTCCAACATCCACCGCGTCCAGCAGGTGATCGACGCGGCCGAGCGGCTCGACCGCAAGGTCGCGCTGGTCGGGCGCTCGATGCGGAAGAACTTCAACATCGCCTCCAACCTCGGGATCGCGAACGCCCCCCAGGGGATCTTCATCCAGCCCCGGGAGATCGAGGACTTTCCCGACGAGAGGATCGTGGTGATCTCCACCGGCAGCCAGGGCGAGCCGCTCTCGGCGCTGCGGCGGATGGCGAACAACGACCACCGCGACGTGCAGTTGCACTCCGGCGACACCGTCGTCTTCTCGGCGACCCCCGTCCCCGGCAACGAGCGGGCGGTGAACGAGACGATCGACCGCATCTACGAGATCGGCGCCACGGTGATCACCGCCAAAGACGCGCCGATCCACGCCTCCGGCCACGGCTGGCAGGAGGAGCTGAAGCTGATGCTCAACCTGACCCGTCCGAAGTATGTACTGCCGGTGCACGGCGACCACAAGCGGCTGCGGCTGCATTCCGAGCTGGCCGAAGCGGTGGGCATCGACCGCGATCGCATCTTCCAGGGCCGCAACGGCCTGCCGCTGGAAGTCGGTCCCGACGGTGCCGGCTTCGGCGAGGACATCCACGCCGGCGTGATGTACGTCGACGGGGTCAACATCGGCGAGCCGGACGACGCCGCCCTGCGCGACCGCCGCGAGATCTCGGCCGACGGCATCTTCATCGTCGTCGCGACGATCTCCAGCGACGACGGCAGCGTCGTCGCCGACCCCGAGGTGATCTTCCGCGGCGTCGCCTTCCTCGCCGAGGCCGACGGCCTGGTCGAGGACCTCAAGGATCTGGTCGAAGACCAGCTCGACGACGCCGCCGGGGCCCGGAAACGCGAGAGCCACCTGGTCGAGGAGGACCTGCACGAGGCGATCGGCAAGTTCGTCTGGCAGCGCCTCCGCCGCCGCCCGATGGTCCTCCCCGTCGTGGTCGAGGTCTAAACACGCCGTCGCGTGCGGAGTTGCGCGCGCGGAAATTCAGCATACGAAGCAAACCGCCTATTAATGCGGAGAGTCTGTCTGATCAGATAGGTGCAGACGACGCAGAGTTTCCTGTTTGGTACAAGCGATTCACGTTTGGAACAGGGAGTTCCACTGGTGGGCCTCGCGTCCAGCAGAAATACTCGGTTTGAAAGGACCAGTTATGAGAAGGCTGTTTCTGGCCGCGGTGCTGGCTGCTTTGATGCTAGTACCCGCAAGCTCGGCTTCCGCGGCGCTGGAAGGCGAATACGCCAAATTTAAAACCTGCCCGCTGAGCAACCTGACGGTCGAAGTCTGTCTGTACGCGGAAAGCACCACCGGTGAATTCACGGTGGGCAAAAAGACGGTGCCGCTCGTAAACCCTGTCATCCTCAAGGGTGGAGCAGGTGGTCCCGAAGGTATCTTCGGACCGCTGACCATCATTGCCCCCACGGACGGCCAGGTAATTTCGAAATCGGCGCAACCGGTCCCGGGTGGATTGCTCGGCATCACCGCTCCGAGTTGGTGGCCGCAGATCCTCAAGGATCTGTTCAACGAAACGATCAACAATGGCTTCACCGGCGTCACCGCGACGGTTGAACTGGCGGGCTCGGCCTCGTCGATCAAAGCCAGCTTCGTCAACGCGCTCACCGGGGCAGGGCCTGCCTTCAGCATGCCGGTCAAGGTCAAGCTGAGCAACCCGTTCCTGGGAAGCAACTGCTACATCGGGTCCAACTCGAACCCGGTGAAACTCAACCTGACGACCGGCACCACCTCGCCTCCGCCTCCGAACACGCCGATCTCGGGTAACCCCGGCGAAGGCGGGAACATCGAAGAAAAAATCCTGTTCCTGAAAAAAAATCGCCTCGTCGACAACTCGTTCTCCGCTCCGGGCGCGAGCGGCTGCGGCGGGATCCTGTTCTCCTGGGCGGTCGACCCGCTGGTCGACTCGATCCTGGGGACCCCCTCGCCGGCCGGCAAAAACACCGCCGTCCTCGAAGGGACGACCTACCTGGGCATCGCGGAAGCGCTCCGCCCGATGCTCTAAGCATCCAGTCAGCACCAGGTGTGAAAACGGCGCCCGCTTCGTGCGGGCGCCGTTTTTGTGTCCGGTACGGATACGAAAAAGCCCGCCGGAGCAAATTCTGGGGAGAAGCTCCGGCGGGCAATGTGTCTCGTCCGCGACGGAATCTAGAGACGGGGCCTAAAGCGGCTTTAAAAGTTCGGCTCAGGCCTTGAGGACGTAGCCGGCGCCGCGCTTGGTGTGGAGGAGGCGGCCCTCGCCGCCCTCCTCGAGCTTGCGGCGCAGGTTGGAGATGAAGACGTCGATGGTGTTGGTCGCGGCCATCGGGTCGTAACCCCAGACCTCGTCCAGGAGGCGCTCGCGGGAGACGACCAGGCGCTCGTTCCGCATCAGGAACTCGAGCAGCTCGAACTCGCGGTTGGTCAGCTCGATCTCGCGCTCGCCGCGGCGCACCTCGCGGGTGTCGGGATTGAGGGTGAGGTCGCCGACCTCGAGCGAGGCGGTCCCGCGCGGCGGCCGGCGGCGCAGCAGGGCCCGGACGCGGGCCAGGAGCTCCTGGCGCTCGAAGGGCTTGACCAGGTAGTCGTCGGCGCCGCTGTCGAGCCCGGTGACCCGGTCCTCGGTCTCCGAGCGGGCCGTCAGCATCAGGATCGACACGTCGCCGTCGCTGCGCAGGCGCCGGCAGACCTCGATTCCGTCGATTCCCGGCAGGCCGAGGTCGAGCACGACCAGGTCGGGGACGAAGCCGGCGGCGACGTCGAGCGCCTCGATCCCGTCGGCGGAGGTGCGGACCTCGAAGCCCTCGTTGCGGAGGGAGCGGCGCAGGACGTCGGCGATGTCGTCGTCGTCCTCGACGATCAGGACGCGACCGCCGATCTGGTCGATCTCGGAGAGCACGAGACGATGGTACCCGCGGAAATCGCCGCTCCACGCGAGTTTTATGGCGAATTTAGCTCGCAGGGGTGGAGCCGTCGGCGTCGAACCGGTGGACATGTTCGTGCGTAAGAAGCGCGCTGGAACGGCGCGGCGGGGCAAAGCGGCCTCGAAGCGCAAGCCGAAGAAGGCCAAGGGCGGCCTGCGGCTGCCCAGCGGCATCGAGCAGCGTCACCTCGATCTGATCGCCCTCTTCCTGATCGCCTTCGGCGTCTATCTGGTCTTCGTCCTCTTCCTCGGCTGGGAGGGGGGGAAGGTCGGCTACGGAACCGAGACCGCGCTCTCCTACCTGTTCGGCGAGGTCGGCGCCCGGATCTTCACGGTGCTGCTCCTCGTCATCGGCGGCATGCTGCTGACCGGTACCTCCGTCTCGGATCTGGCGAGGGGCATCGGCCGCAGCCTGCGGGCGGTCTTCCGCGGCCTCTTCGCCGGAGGCGATGCCGCGGCGCGCACCGTCGCCAAGACCCACGCCGACTGGCGCGAGCATCGCGAGGCACGAGCCGAGGCGGCCACCCTCGCCGGTCCGACCGACGTGATGAGCGGCTACCCCGAGGACGAGGAGGACTTCGAGCCGACCGTCGCCCTCGCCGAGGAGGACGACTTCGACACCCAGATCTTCGACGCCGAGACCAGCGAAGAGGACGAGGTCGAGCCGGAAGCCGAGCGGGTGGAGCTGCAGAACTACGACTCCGAGGACGCGGTCGCGGTCGTCGACGAGGGCGACCGCGCCCATGCCGGCCTGACCCCGATGGGCTCCAAACGCGGGGTGACGATGTCGGAGGAGATCGACTACCGCTCGCCATCGCCGAAGCTGCTGGAGCGGGGCAAGAACGACAAGGGGCCCGACCCGCGCGATCACGAAGCGGTCGGCCGCAAGCTGGTCGAGACCCTGGGCCACTTCGGGGTCGAGGCGAAGATCGTCGGCATCGTCAGCGGCCCGCACGTCTCCCGCTTCGAGCTGCGACTCGCGCCCGGGACCAAAGTCAAGAAAGTGACCGAGCTGGCCAACGACATCGCCTACGCGCTGGCCTCGACCGACATCCGCATTCTGGCGCCGATCCCCGGCAAGCAGGCGGTCGGGGTGGAGGTCCCGAACCGGACCCGCAAGATGGTCCGCCTCGGCGACATCTACGCCGGACGGCCCGAGAAGACCTCGCCCCTGGTCGCCTGGCTCGGGAAGGGGATCGACGGCAACGCGGTCTGGACCGACATCGCGAAGATGCCGCACGTCCTCGTCGCCGGGACCACCGGCTCGGGCAAGAGCGGCTGCGTCAACGCGATCCTCTCCTCGATCCTGATGCAGGCCTCGCCGAACGAAGTCCGGCTGGTGCTGGTCGACCCCAAGCAGGTCGAGCTCAACCACTACGAGAACGTCCCGCACCTGCTGACGCCGGTGGTGACCTCGCCGCGGCTGGCCGCCAACGTCCTCTCCAACCTGATCGGTGAGATGGAGAGCCGCTACGGGATCATGAGCGAGGCCCGGGCCCGCAACCTCAACGAGCTGAACCGCGCCCGCGAGAAGAAGGGCGAGGCGCCGCTGCCGCACATCCTCTGCGTGATCGACGAGCTCGCGGACCTGATGATGGTCGCCCCGGCCGAAGTCGAGGACTCGATCATCCGCCTGGCGCAGAAGTCGCGCGCCACCGGGATCCACCTGGTGCTGGCGACGCAGCGTCCCTCGACCGACATCATCACCGGCACGATCAAGGTCAACATCCCCTCGCGGATCGCCTTCGCCGTCTCCTCGCAGACCGACTCGCGGGTGATCCTCGACCAGGGTGGGGCGGAGGCGCTGCTGGGCCAGGGCGACATGCTCTTCCGCGGTGCCGGCACCTCGAAACTGTCCCGCGTCCAGGGCGCGTTCATCACCGAGGACGAGATCGCCCGGATCACCAGGCACTGGGCCAAGCAGGGGGAACCCGAGTTCGAGGAGGAGTTGCTGGAGACCCCGGCGGAGGTCGCCGAGGAGGGCCGCGACGACGACTTCGACCCCGACAGCGACGATCTCCTCGACGAGGCTATCCGGCTCGTCGTGCAGACGGAGACCGCCTCGGTCTCGATGATCCAGCGGCGACTCCGGGTCGGCTACACCCGCGCCGGCCGCCTGATCGACATGCTCGAGCGCCGCGGTGTGATCTCCGGCTACGAGGGTTCGAAACCGCGCCAGGTGCTGATCACCCAGGCCGACCTCTCGCGGGTGCTCGGCGGCAGCGACCCGGAGCCCGCGCCGGTGGCGGTCGACTCCGAGCCCGAGGCCTAGCCAGCCGCAGGCGAAGACTTTGCGTCCCGGCGCCCGCGGGCGCAGAATGGGGATGTGGACGATGGAGTTGGGAACAAGCTCCGCGACGCCCGTAGCCGGCGCAAGCTCAGCCTCCAGGAGGCGGAGGGGGCGACCAAGATCCGCGCCCGTTACCTGCAGGCGCTCGAGAACGAGGACTGGGACCAGCTGCCGGGGGACACCTACGCCCGCGCCTTCATCCGCACCTACGCCGCCCTCCTCGGTCTCGACGGAGATCGCCTGGCCGACGAGCAGCGCCGCCTGCGCGGAGCATCGCGGCCGGGAGAGCGGCTGCCGCGGGTCGACCCCCGGCCGCGGAGGGTCGTTCGGCACCGGCGCCGACCTGTCCCGTCCTGGCTGCTCACCGGGTTGGTCGTCGCCCTGGTGGCCGCGGCCCTGGTCGCGATCGGGCTGATCGGCGACGACGGCGACGGCGGCAAGGAAAGGCACCGCCCGCCCGCGCCGCACGTGAGCCAGGCCGTGCCGGTCCGGTAGCGTCCGGCCGGTGATCCGCGCGGGAATCGTCGTCACCGGAACTGAGGTCCTGACCGGACGGATCGCCGACAGCAACGGGCCCTGGGTCTCGGAGCGGCTGGCCGAACACGGGGTCGAGGTCGCCCACATCCTGGTCGTCGCCGACCGTCCCGACGACCTCGAGGCGGCGCTGCGGTTCATGGCCGGCGAGGGGATGGAGCTGATCGTCACCACCGGGGGCCTGGGACCGACCGCCGACGACCTGACCGCCGAGGTCGTCGCTCGCTTCGCCGGGCGGGAGCTGCGGGTCGACGAGGCGATGGAGGCGAAGATCGCCAAGATCCTCGAGGGCTTCGCACAGCGCTTCAGGCTCGACCCGGAGGCGCTGCGGGTGGCGAATCGCAAGCAGGCGATGGTTCCCGAGGGGGCCGTGGCGCTCGATCCGGTGGGGACCGCGCCGGGGCTGGTGGTCCCGGCCGGCGAGCGGGTCGTGATCGTCCTGCCCGGACCGCCGCGAGAGCTGCAGCCGATGTGGGAGACGGCGCTGGCGACCGAGCCCGTGCGGGGGCTGCTGAGCCGGGCGACCCCGCTGCGCGGCTACACGATGCGGATGTTCGGGGTGCCGGAGTCGGAGATCGCCAAGAGCCTGCGCGAGATGGAGTCCGACGGGGTCGAGCTCGACGGGGTCGAGATCACGACCTGCCTGCGGCGCGGCGAGATCGAGATCGACGTCCGCTACCGCGACCAGGCACTGGAGATCGCCGAGGCGGTCCGCAACGGTTTGGTGCAGAGGCACCGCGAGGAGACCTTCAGCCTCGACGGCGAGACGATCGACTCGCAGGTCGCCACCCTGCTGCTGGGACACAAATTGGGTCTGGCCGAGTCCTGCAGCGGCGGTCTGCTGGCGGCGCGGATCACCGATCTCGAGGGTGCCTCGGGGTACCTGGCCGGCGGCGTCGTCTCCTACTCGAACGAGGCCAAGCAGGATCTGCTGGGAGTCGACCCGAAGCTGATCGAGGCCAAGGGCGCGGTCTCTCCCGAGGTCGCCGAGGCGATGGCGATCGGCGCCCTGGAGCGCTTCGACGCCGACGTCGCGGTCTCGATCACCGGGATCGCCGGGCCCGGAGGCGGCAGCGAGGAGAAGCCGGTCGGCTACGTCTGCTTCAACGCCCGGCTCGCAGACGGGACGAGCATCGCCCGCGACCCGGTCATCCCCGGTGGGCGGCTCGACGTGAGGGAGCGCTCGGCCCTGGTCGGGATGCACCTGCTGCGAATGCTGCTCGGTGAGGAAGAAGGCACGAAGCAGTAGCCAACAATTTGCTTTGCGGCGTTGTTTCGTGCGCCGACGCCTCGTAGCGTGGCGGCCGTGGCAGAGGAGAGACCGAGAAATCCGCGGGCGCGCCTGTTCGTGGCGCTCGACCTTCCAGGGGAGCTCCGGGAGGAGATCGCGCGTTGGGGGAGGGAGGCGCTGGCCGACCCGGCCCTGAAGCCGATCGCGTCGGAGTCCCTGCACATCACCCTCGCCTTCCTCGGCTACCGGCCGGAGGAGGAGATCGATCGGATCGCCGAGGCGATGAGCGAACGCTTCGGTCCGGCACCTTGGGTCGAGCTGCTCGATCCAGAGCAGCGGCCGCCGCGGGGGAGCGCACGCCTCTATGCGCTACCCGTGCTCTCTCCGGGCGCCGAGGCGCTGCAGGCGGGGGTCGCGCAGGGTCTCGCCGCGGCCGGCTTCTACGAGGCCGAGAAGCGGCAGTTCTGGCCGCACGTCACCGTCGCGCGGGTGCGGTCCGCGGGGCGGGGATCGCGACGCCCGGCGGAGGTCTCCGAGCCGCCGCGAAAGTTGCCCGCAGGGCTGTCCGAGGCACGGATTTGCCGCCGGATGACTCTCTACCGTTCTGAACTCCAGTCATCGGGTGCGCGCTACGTCCCTTTGGCACAAGTCCAGCTGCCCGGATGAGGCAGCAGTGAGGTGATCGAGATGGCAGACAGGAAAACGAGCTTGAACGACGTTTCCGCCAAGGAGGCGAAAGCGAAGGACGCGGCGCTGGAAAACACCGTCAGCGGCATCAGGAAAGAGTTTGGCGAGGGCGCCCTGATGCGGCTGGGCGACAAGGGCACGGTCAAGGTCGAGTCGATCCCGACCGGATCCCTGGCGCTCGACCTGGCGCTCGGCATCGGCGGCGTGCCGCGTGGCCGCATCGTCGAGATCTTCGGCCCGGAGTCCTCCGGCAAGACGACCTTGGTCAACCACATCATCGCTCAGGCTCAGTCGATGGGCGGAGTCTGTGCCTTCATCGACACCGAGCACGCGATCGACCCGGTCTACTCGCGGGCGATCGGCGTCGACACCGACGAGCTGCTCGTCTCCCAGCCGGATTACGGGGAGCAGGCGCTGCAGATCGCCGATCGACTGATCGCCTCCGGCGCGGTGGACGTGGTTGCGATCGACTCCGTCGCGGCGCTGACGCCGAAAGCCGAGCTCGACGGGCAGATCGGCGACACCACGGTCGGCCTGCAGGCCCGACTGATGTCGCAGGCGATGCGGAAACTCGCCGGCAACCTCAACCGGACCAACACCGTCTGCATCTTCACCAACCAGATCCGCGAAAAGGTCGGCGTCCAGTTCGGCTCGCCGGAGACGCAGCCGGGCGGCCGGGCGCTGAAGTTCTACTCATCGCAGCGGCTCGACATCCGCCGGATCGAGACCCTGAAGGAAGGGACCGAGGCGGTCGGCAACCGGGTCCGGGTCAAAGTCGTCAAGAACAAGGTGGCATCTCCCTTCCGGCAGGCCGAATTCGACATCGAGTACGGGGTCGGCATCTCCCGCGAGGGGGGCCTGCTCGACTTCGGGATGGAGCAGGACCTGGTTCAGAAATCAGGCTCATTCTTCTCCTACGGCGAGACCCGCCTCGGCCAGGGGCGCAACAACGCCAAGCAGTTCCTGGTCGACAACCCGGAGCTGGCGCTCGAGATCGAAACCAAGGTCCGGACGGCCCTCGGTATCGACGGCGAGCCGGCGCAACCGGCGGAGGTCGAGGCGCAGGCTCCCGAGGCCGAGGCGAGGGCGGCATAGGCTGTTCTCGCCTCGCGGCGATCTGAGTCCCGACCTCTATAGGATCGCGCCTGCCATATGAGCAACGAGACCCTCTTCTACGTCTGCGGCGGCATCCTCGCCGTTTCGGCGGTCACCGTCAGCTTCCTGGGGCTGAAACTGAAGGACTTTCCGGGCCGGGCGATGCCGATCGTCGTCCTCTGGTTCGCGATCTTCGTCGTCGGTGCCACCACCTTCGCCGTGCGCTACTCGGCGGAGGAGCAGGAGGCGAAGGCGGCCGAGCTCGAGAAGGCCGGCGAGGAGATCGAAGAGGCCGAGAGTGCTGGCGGCTTCGAGAACGAAGGCGGTGCGCTCGGCGGCGAACGCGAGGAGGGCGAAGAAGAAGCCGAAGAAGAAGCGGGATCGAACGAAGAAGAACCGGTCGGCCCGAGCGCAGGCTCGCAGGAAGGTGGAGCTGCGCAGGGCGGTGAGGCCTCCGAGGGCGGCCCCGAAGCCTCAACCACGCTCCAGCTCGCAGCCGATCCCTCAGCTTTGGCCTTCGACCAAACGGAGTTGACGGCTAAGCCCGGTGAGGTCACGATCGACTTCGACAATCCCTCGCCGATCCCCCACAATGTGGTGATCGAAGAGGACGGGAAAGAACTGGCCGGGTTCGAACCGATCACGGAAGGGACCCGATCCGCGTCGGCCGACCTGAAGGCCGGCACCTACGTCTTCTACTGCTCCGTGCCGGGGCATCGCGAAGCCGGCATGGAAGGAACCCTGACCGTCAAGTAGCGTCGTTGCGACGCTACCCTGCGTCCATGCCTCAGAAGTTTCATGTAACGACGTTCGGGTGTCAGATGAACGTGCACGACTCCGAGCGGATGCGGGGGATGCTGGGGTCGCTCGGCTATGAGGAAGCGAGCGAGAGAGGGGAGGCCGATCTGATCCTCTTCAACACCTGCTCGATCCGGGAGTCGGCCGACAGCCGCTTCATCGCCCACCTCGGGGAGGCGAAGCGGCTGAAGTCCGAAGATCCCGCGCGGATCGTCGGCGTCGGCGGCTGTTGGGCGCAGTCGGTCAAGGAGGAGGTCTTCGAGCGCTTTCCGTTCGTCGACGTGGCCTTCGGGCCAGGGCAGATCCACAGGCTGGCGGAGTTCCTCAACAGCGACTCGATCAGCGCCCAGGGCTACTTCGAGTTCGAGGACTTCTCCGGGCACCTGCCGACGCGACGCGAGCGCGAGTTCCAGGGCTGGCTGCAGATATCCCAGGGCTGCAATTGCGTCTGCTCCTACTGCATCGTCCCCTCGACCCGCGGCCGCGAGGTCAGCCGCGATCCGGATGAGCTGATCGCCGAGGCAGAGGACCTGGCCGGCGACGGGGTGCGCGAGGTGACCCTCCTCGGGCAGAACGTCAACAGCTACGGCCGCGACCTGCCGCTGGACCGGCGCATCGGGTTCTCGGACCTGCTGCGGCGGGTCGACGCGATCGAGGGGATCGAGCGGATCCGGTACACGAGCCCGCACCCGAAGGACATGAAGGAGGACGTGATCCGTGCCCACGCGGAGCTGGCGGCGCTCTGCGAGCAGATTCACCTGCCGCTGCAATCGGGGTCCAGCGCTGTCCTCAAACGGATGCGACGGACTTACGACCGTGGCCGCTACATGGACCGGGTCGCGCTGATCCGCGAGCACGTGCCCGACTGCGCGATCACCACCGACATCATCGTCGGCTTCCCCGGCGAGAGCGAGCGGGATTTCGAGGAGACCCTGGAGGTCGCCGAGGAGGTGGGCTACGACGGCGCCTTCACCTTCATCTTCTCTCCCCGGCGCGGAACCGAGGCCGCGACGATGGAGGATCAGCTGCCGCACCCGGTCAAGGTCGAGCGCTTGGAACGTCTCGTCGAGGTGGTCCAGCGTCGTGCCGCCGAGCGTGCCCAGCGCTTCGTCGGGCGGACGATGGAGGTCCTGGTGGAAGGCGCCAGCCGCACCGACGAGACCAAGCTGCGGGGCCGCACCCGCCACGGGAAGGCGGTCAACTTCGACGGCGTCGCGGCGGCGGGCGAGCTGGTCGAGGTCGAGATCGAAACCGCCACCTCGCAGACGCTGAGCGGTGTCCTGGCGCGCCCGCTGACCCCGCTTCTTTGAGCGTCCTCGCGATCTTCGGCCCGACCGGGGTCGGCAAGACCGGGGTGGCGATCGCCCTCGCCGAGCTGCTGCGCGAGCGCAGCGAGGACCCGGTCGCGATCAACTGCGACGCACTTCAGGTCTACGAGGGCCTGGAAGTTCTGACCGGGGCGGCGACCGCAGCGGAGCGGGCGCGGCTGGAGCACCGGCTGCTGGGCATCGTCCCGGTCACCGCCGACTTCTCGGTCGGCGACTACCTGCCGCTCGCCCACCGCGAGATCGACGCGGC
>DASTBO010000046.1:0-17074 GCA_035712025.1 Solirubrobacterales bacterium | reverse complement strand
CCGTGCGGACTGCGCGCTCGCGCTCGGCTTCGAGAAGATGCAGCCCGGATCGCTCGGCTCGACCTATGACGACCGCGAGCAGCCGATGGGCAAGCATCTCCAGGCGCTCGCGGAGATCTCCGAGGTGCTCTTCCCGCCCGCGCCGCGGGGGAGACACAGGAGCGAGACTTTGAGCAACCGCACGTTCGTGATCGGGGTCGGGATGACCAAGTTCGAGAAGCCCGGCACCAAGGAGGGCGACTACCCGGACTGGGCCAAAGAGGCGGGAGAGAAGGCGCTCGCCGACGCCGGCATCCCTTATGAGGACGTCGAGCAGGCCTACGCCGGCTACTGCTATGGCGACTCGACCTACGGCCAGCGGGCGCTCTACCAGCTCGGCCTGACCGGGATCCCGGTCGTCAACGTCAACAACAACTGCTCGACCGGCTCCTCGGCGCTGTTCCTCGCCCGGCAGGCGGTCAAAGGCGGGATCGCCGACTGCGCCCTGGCCCTGGGCTTCGAGAAGATGGAGCCGGGCAGCCTCGGGGTCAAGTACACCGACCGCACCAACGCGCTCGACAAGCACGCGATGCGGATGTTCGAGATCCGCGACCCGGAGGCCTCGCCGCCGGCGCCGCAGATGTTCGGCAACGCCGGCCGCGACCACATGCAGAAGTACGGCTCCGAGCCCGACCACTACGCCTGGATCGGGTGGAAGAACCACAAGCACTCGGTCAACAACCCCTACGCCCAGTTCCAGGACGAGTACACGCTCGAGGACATCAAGGCGGCGAAGATGATCCACGACCCGCTGACCAAGCTGCAGTGCTCGCCGACCTCCGACGGCTCGGCCTGCGCGATCGTCGCCTCCGAGCGCTACGTCGACCAGCACGGCCTCTGGGACCAGGCGATCGAGATCGCCGGCCAGTCGATGGTCACCGACCTCAGCTCGACCTTCGACGAGAGCGCCGACTGCATGACGATCGTCGGCTCCGACATGTCGCGGACCGCGGCCGAGGCGGCCTACGCCGAGGCGGGCGTGGCGGCCGAGGAAGTCGACGTCTGCGAGCTGCACGACTGCTTCAGCGCCAACGAGCTGATCACCTACGAAGCGCTCGGGTTCGCCGCCGAGGGCGAGGCGCACAAGCTGGTCGAGGAAGAGGCGACCACCTTCGGCGGCAAGGTCGTCGTCAACCCGTCCGGGGGCCTGATCTCCAAGGGCCATCCGCTCGGCGCGACCGGCCTGGCGCAGTGCTCGGAACTGACCTGGCAGCTGCGCGGCGAAGCCGACAAGCGGCAGGTCGACGGCGCCAAGGTGGCGCTGCAGCACAACATCGGCCTCGGCGGTGCCGCCGTGGTCACGGTCTACAAACCGGCGGCCTGAGAGGTCGTCTCACGGGGTAGGAGGAGCACGATGGCGAAGGAGCGGCGTTCACTCAGCGGCAAGGTCGTGGCGATCACCGGCGGTGCGCGCGGGATCGGCAAGGCGACGGCGGCCGCGCTGGTCCGCAAGGGATGCCGCGTCGCCATCGGCGACCTCCAGCTCGAGCTGGCAGAGGAGACGGCGGCGGAGCTGGGCGGCGGCACGGTCGCGCTGGGGCTCGACGTCACCGATCGCTCCTCCTTCGCCCACTTCCTCGACGAGGCCGAACGGCAGCTCGGCCCGATCGACGCGTTGGTCAACAACGCCGGGATCATGCCGGTGACGCCGTTCGAGGACGAGAGCCCCGAGTCGGTCCAGCGCCAGATCGACATCAACCTCCACGGCGTCATCACCGGCACCCAGCTGGCGATCAAGCGGCTGCGCCCGCGGGGCAGCGGCTACATCGTCAACATCGCCTCGCAGGCGGGGAAATCGGGCTTGCCGGGAATCGCCACCTACTCGGGCACCAAGCACGCCGTCGTCGGGATCAGCGAGGCGGTGCGGGCGGAGCTGCGAGGCAGTGGCGTCGAGGTCCTCTGCGTGATGCCGACCGTCGTCAACACCGAGTTGACCAGCGGCGTCGGCCAGAAGTGGGTCAAACCCGTCGAGGCCTCCGACGTCGCCAACGAGATCGTCGACGCGATGGAAGTCCCGCGCTTCGACGTCTTCGTCCCGCGCGCCAACGGCGCCCTCTACAAGATCCTGGCCCCGCTGCCGCGCAGCTGGCGAGAGGCGCTCGGCCGGGCGATGAAGGTCGACAAGCTGATGATCGAGGTCGACCACGGCGCCCGCAGGGCCTACGAGGAGCGCGCGGCCGCGAGCGAGCCGGGTCAGGGCGGCGCCGAGCAGGCGCCCGAGCCGCAGCGCGACGCGGCCTAAATTCAGCGGGCGCTGAACTTTGGCCCCTCTGGGGGCGTAAATTCAGCAGACGCTGACTATGGGCCAGATCTACGACGCCACCTGGGGCCGCGCCTTTTCGGCTCTCTACGACCGCGCCTTCGCGGCAAGCGAAGAGGCGGGGCTGCGCGAGATGCGGGGCGAGCTGCTGAGGCAGGCCCGGGGGAGGGTCTTGGAGTTGGGCTCAGGAACCGGCCTGAACCTGGAGCTGTACCCGCGCGAGGGCATCGAGGGCCTGACCCTGACCGAGCCCGACCCGCACATGTTCAAGCAGCTGCGCCGACGCGCGCAGGAGGCCTGTCCCGGCGCGGAGCTGATCGAGGCCGGCGCCGAAGACCTTCCGTTCGACGACGACAGCTTCGACACGGTGGTCGTGACGCTGGTCCTCTGTACGGTCCCCGATCAGGCGGCGGCGTTGCGGGAGATCTCCCGCGTCCTCGCGCCCGGCGGCCAGTTGCTCTTCCTTGAGCACGTCCGCTCCTCGGACCCGAGCCTCGCCAGGTGGCAGGACCGGCTCGAAAGGCCATGGCGCTTCCTCGGCGACGGCTGCCACTGCAATCGCGACACGGAGGCCGCGCTCGGGGCTGCCGGGTTCGAGCTCAGCGGCCTGGAGCACGCCGAGCTGCCTAAGGCGCCGCCGATCGTGCGGCCGATGGCAAGGGGTGTGGCCCGCTCAATTAGGTGACGGCGATCCAGATGACTCGCGTGCCCGGCTTCTCGATAGGCAGCGAGGCTGATGCTCGTAAGGATTCCGGAGAATCCCGCGAGCCCGAGCCCGCAGGAGCTGCCCAACCAGTTGAGATGGAGTTTTAAGATCGGCCCCGGTGATTGCCGCGCCTCCCGCAGTGGCGACGGCAAAAGAGACGAAGATTGCTGAGCCGACCCGATGTTTGATCCAACGCACGATAATGGTGGTTATGTAAACCTGGAGCGGAGAAGGCCGACTAGGCCCTATTCCGCCTCCGTGATCGCCGCTTCCAGGTCCCCCGGCGAGCTGGGCGTCTCGATCGGTTCCAAACCGTCGGTCTTCGGGCCCCTGATCGCCAGGGACGGCGTGCCGTTGAAGCCGAGCTGCTGCGCTTCCGCGGTCGTTTCTTCGACCGCGGCGATGAATTTGGCGCGTTCCTCGTCCCATTTGGCGATGTCCCGGACTCCGGCGCCCTTGGCGATCGCTTCGAGGAAATCGTCGTCGGCGTAGCCGCTGTCCTCAGCGCCCTGGTTCTTGTAGAAGAGCTCGACGAAATTCCAGCCGCGGCCTTGCGCTCCGGCCGCCAAGGACGCCGCGCCGGCGGGCAGCGACTGCTCGCCGATGATCGTGAAGTTGTGGAAGGCGACCTTCACCTGGCCTTTCTTGACCTGGTTTTCGATAATCGGCGGCAGGACCTCTTCGGCGAAGGCCTTGCAGTACGGACACTGCAGGTCGGCGAACTCGACCAGTTCGACCGGCGCGCCCGGGTCGCCGAGGACCATGCCCTGCTGCCGAATGCCCGTCAGCTGCCGATCGACCTCGGCCTTGCCCTCCAGCTTCGTATCGCCGCCGTCGCCGCCGGTCGAGGTCGCGACCACGATCAGCACCAGCACCGCCGCCAGCGCCAGGAAGGCCGCCCCGGCGGCGAGCTGGAGGATCCGGGTACGGCGGTCGGGATCGGTCATGCGCGGTCGGGAAGGGCCTCGGCGCCCCCCGCGTAGCCGATCAAGCGGGTGGCGTTGAGCAGGAGCAGGATCGTCATCAGGATCGCGCTGCCGACGCACCACTGGCAGATCGCCTCGATCTTGAAGATCTCGATGTAGGTGAGGAAGACGCTGTAGCCGAAGCCGCCGAGGGCGACGAGGAAGCCGCCGAAGCGCGCCAGGTCGCTGGCGAAGAAGGCGCTCGCAAGCAGCAGCGCGTAGCCGACGATCCCGAAGACGGCGATGTTGATCCCGGCGACGTGGGAGTACGAGCTCTTGGCGACGGTGGCGCAGCCGCTGCTGCCGGCCAGGCAGGTCGGCGCGTCCCCGCCGGCCGCCTCGACCGCGATGTAGGTGGCGACGCCGACTCCCAGCGCCGCCGCGAAGGCGATCGCCCGCTGCAGGTTGCCCTCGCTGGGATAGCTCATGGCGCGGAAGATAAGGCCTCGGCGTAAAACGCCGCTAAGGCGCGCGAGAGCTTGCCGCCCTGCCAGGCGAGCGGCGACTCGCCCTCGCCCTCGCTGAGCAGCCGCGCCGCCGGCAGCGCCTCCGCGTAGGCGGCCGCGGCCTCGTAGGGATGCCCCGGGTCGGCGTCGTCGTTGCTGGCGACGACGAGCGCCGGCACCTCCAGGTCCCGCAGCTCCTGCAGTGAGTCGAACGGCCGCGAGCGCGGCACCTCCTGCAGCGCCTCGGCAAGCGCCCCCGGATGCTCCTGGCGCTGCAGCCGCTCGCGGGTGAAGCGCGCGACCGAATCGCGCCAGCGAGGATCGATCCCCTGGTTGTCGGCGATGTAGTCGACGAAGCCGTCGACGCCGTCGCGGCCAAGAGCGGCCGCGAGGCCATCCCAGTATTCGAGCGAGGCCGGCTCGATCGTCCCCAGGAACGTGGGCCCGATGAGAACCATGCCCGTCAGCCGCTCCGGGTGTCGCAGCGCGTAGGCAACCGCCGTGTGCGCTCCCATCGAGTGGCCTCCAAGGAGGAACCGGGCCTCGCCGACCTCCGACTGCACCACCCACTCCAGGTCGTCCACCAGTCGCGGGTATCCATAACCCTCCCCCACCGGGGCGGGGTCGGACTCGCCATGGCCCCGGGCGTCGTAGGTGGTGACGGCGTATCCGGCCCGCGGCAGCGCCTTGGAGCCGTGCAGCACGTAGCGCCGGGTGGCGGTGATGCCGTGACAGAGGACAACCGGCGGCCCCTCCCCCGCCGTCTCGCCGCGCAGCGCGGCCGCGCCTTCCACCGCGAACGGCCGCGGCTCGGCCGCCATCAAGCCAGAGCGGCGACGGCGCGCTCGAGGTCCTCGACCGACTCGTAGCTGCTGCCCGTGCGCGAGACCGTGCGATGGCGGATTACCCCGTCGCGGTCGATCACGAAGATCGCCCGCATCACGTAGCGGCCGCCGGGCGCGTCCTTCAGCTCGGTGAACCTGGCCAGCGGCCCGATCCAGCCGGTGACGCCGTAGCTTTTCGCCACCGCCAGGTCCTCGTCGGCGAGCAGCGGCACGTTCAGTTCCTGCTCCTTGACCCAGTGCTCGTGCGAGTCGACCGACTGGGGTGAGATCCCCAGCACCGAGGCGGCGAGCTCGTCCAGGCGCCCGCCTTCGTCGCGGTAGGAGCAGAACTGCTTGGTGCAGACGGTGGTCGCGTCGCCGGGGTAGAAGGCGAGGATCAGGTTGCGGCCGCGGTAGTCGGCGAGCCGGTAGGTCTTCTCGCCCGTTCCGGGGAGGGCGAAATCGGGAGCTGCGTCGCCGACGTCGGGCTTGGCCACGCGGACGAGCTTACCCACGGCCCGTCAGGTGCGTTTTCAGCCCTGGTCGAGCGTCATCTCTTCGATCAGGACCGTCTGGCTCGGTTTTTCTTCTTCCGTCCCCAGCGCGTCGATCTTTTCGACCACGTCGTAGCCCTCGCTCACCTCGCCGACCAGCGCGTATTCGGGCGGCAGGCCGGCGTCGGGCGCGGTGACGACGTAGAACTGGCTCCCCGAGCGACCGGGCGGCTCGGCCGAGCTCTTCGCCATCGCCACCAAACCTTTGGTGTAGGCGAGGTTGGCCGGCGGTTTCTCGTCGACGCTGTAACCGGGTCCGCCGGTCCCGGTGCCTTCGGGATCCCCGCCCTGGATGACGAAGCCCGGGGCGACGCGGTGGAAGGTGAGGTCGTCGTAGAAGCCTTCCTCGGCGAGGAAGGCGAAGGAGTTGGCGGTCTTCGGCGCCCGCTCGGTGTCGAGGGCGATCTCGAAGGTCCCGCAGCTGGTCTTGACCACGACGGTCGCTTCCTCGCCCTGCTTCAGCACCTGCTCGGGCGCTTTGAAGCTCGTCGTCTTCGGCGCCGGCGCTTCGACTTCGGCGCAGCCCTCGGCGCTCGCCTGGCTGGAGCCGGACGTGTCGTCGTTCGAGCCTCCCCCCTGGCCGATCAGGACGGCGGCGACCACCCCCGCCGCAATCACGGCGAAGACGGCGAGAATGATCCAGCGACGATCGGTGCCCGGTTGATCCATGGCGCGGAACCCTAGTAAACGTTGCAGAGGACAAATGGCCCTCCCCCTTCTCACCCCCCTCGCCGCCGCCGTGCTCCACGTCGGCAGCCCGGAGCGAATCCTGCAAATCGAGTGCGGCGAGGGCGAGGGGGCGCTGTTCCTCGCCCGCGAGTTCCCGAGCGCCCGGGTGCGCGGCGTCGACAGCTCGGCGGCGGCGATCCACGCGGCGGCGGCGCGGGTCGGTCTCGACCCCGAGGGGCGAATCGCCTTCAAGCGGGGCACGCCGCGTGAGATCCCCTATCCCGACGCCCACTTCGACCTGGTCGCCGCGCTCGACGCGGGTCCCTCCGCGTCCGAGGCGGCACGGATCCTGCGCCCCGGCGGCTTCCTCGCCCTCGCCAGCGCCCATGGCCGGAAGCCGCTGCCGGGGCCTCGGGGGGCCCTCCTCCGGCGCCGGCTCGGGCGGCGCGGCTTCGAGCCGATCTGGGAGGAACCGGCCGGCGACGGCAGCTTCCTGGTCTGCCGGCTGCGCGGCGGCGAACCGATCGCCGGCTCCCTCTAGGCTGGGCGCCGATGGAGATCGCCGGGATGCCGCTCACCCTGCTCGTCAACCCTTCCTCGGCGGGAGGAAGGACGCTGAAGCTGCTGCCCCGGGTCGAGGCCGCCCTCGACGCCCGCCGGGCCGTGTTCCGGGTCGAGCGCACCCGCAGCCTCGAGCACGGCGTCGAGCTGGCGCTGCGCGCGGTCGAGCTCGGCGAGGTCCCGGTCGTGGTCAGCGGCGACGGCCTGATGGGCGCGGTCGGCGGCGCCCTCGCCGGCTCGGAGACCCCCGTCGGCCTGATCCCCGGCGGCCGCGGCAACGACCTCGCCCGGGCGCTCGGCATCCCCGAGGAGCCCGAGGCCGCGGTCGACGTCGTCCTCGCCGGCCACAGCCGCCGGATCGACGTCGGCGAGGCCAACGGCAAGCGCTTCCTCGGCATCGTCAGCGTCGGCTTCGACTCCGAATGCAACCGGCTCGCCAACGAGACGCACTTCATCCGCGGCAACCTGGTCTACGCCTACTCGATGGTCCGCACCCTGATCGGGTGGCGCTCGGCCCGCTTCACCGTCGTCGCCGGCGGGGAGCGGAAGCGCCTGACCGGCTACTTCGTCGACGTCGCCAACAACAAGGTCTACGGCGGCGGCATGTACATCGCGCCGGAGGCCGAGATCGACGACGGCCAGTTCGACGTCGTGGCGATCACCGAGGTCGGCAAGCTGCGCTTCCTGCGCGGCCTGCGGGAGGTCCTCAAGGGCGCCCATCTGGGCAAGGAGGAGGTCGTCACCTTCCGCGCCTCGCGGCTCGAGCTCGACGCCAGCCGCCCCTTCCCGGTCTACGCCGACGGCGATCACCTCACCGACCTGCCTGTCTCCCTGCGCGTCCTCCCCCGCTGCCTCTCGATCCTCGTCCCCGCCGACGCCGGGGCGAGCTGAGCCGGGTGCCCAACCCGCGCTCGAGACCCGCCTTCGGCGCCAAGCTGGCGCTCTCGCGGGCGATCGGCGCCGCCAGCCGGCGCAGCGGCCGCGGCGGCGGCACCACCCTCCCCGGCCGGGTCCTGCTGCGGCTGGAGCCGGAGGCGATCGCCCGGCTCGGCGCCCGGCTCGGCGGCGGCACGACCGTCGTCAGCGCCACCAACGGCAAGACGACCACGGCCGGGATGATCGCCGCAATTCTCGCCGCCGACGGCCGCCGCCCGGTCCACAACCGCGCCGGCTCGAACATGACCTGGGGGGTGGCGACCGCCCTGCTCGAGCAGGATGGGAGCGAGGGCCTCTTCGAGGTCGACGAGGCTTGGCTGCCGCGCGTCACCGAGCAGCTGGAGCCATCGCTGATCGTCCTGGGCAACCTCTTCCGCGATCAGCTCGACCGCTACGGGGAGATGGAGGCGCTGGCCGACGAGTGGGCGAAGACGGTGGCGAGCCGGACCGGCCGGACCCGGTTCGCGCTCAACGCCGACGACCCGCTGATCGCCGACCTCGGCCGCGACCCCGCCGGCGAGCGGCGCGAGGGCGTCGTCTACTTCGGGATCGACGACCCCTCCCAGGCGCTGCCCGAGCTGCAGCACGCCTTCGACGCCAAGCACTGCCGCCGCTGCGGCCACCCTTACGCCTACGAGCGCGCCTTCGTCGGCCACCTCGGCCACTACTCCTGCCCCAACTGCGGCGCCGAGCGGCCGGCGCCGGAGGTGGCCGCGACGGAGATCGAGCTGCGGGGGATGGACGGGTCGCGGTCGCGGGTTCGCACCCCCTCCGGAGAGATCGACCTCGAGCTGCCGCTGCCCGGCCTCTACAACGTCTACAACGCGCTCGCGGCGATCGCCGCCGGGCTGCGGCTCGGCGTCGCGCCGGAGGCGATCGCCGGGGCCCTGGGCGAGATGCGGGCCGCCTTCGGCCGGGTCGAGACGATCCCGGTCGGCGCGGGCTCGGTCTCGATCCTGCTGATCAAGAACCCGGCGGGGGCGAACGAGGTGCTGCGGACGCTGCTGCTGGAGGCGCGCGAGCGCGGGCCGGTCGACCTCTGGATCGCCCTCAACGACCGCATCGCCGACGGCCGCGACGTCTCCTGGATCTGGGACGCCGACTTCGAGCTGCTCGACGGCGCCGTGCGGCGCGTCGTCTGCTCCGGCACCCGGGCGCCGGAGATGGCCCTGCGCCTCAAGTACGCGGGCTGGCCGGAGGAGGCGATCGAGGTCGTCGACGGGATCGGCCCCTCGCTCGACGCCGCCCTCGCCGGCGCCGATGGGCGTGTTTTCGCCCTTCCCACCTATACCGCCCTGCTGGAGCTGCGCAAGCTGCTCGCAGACCGTGGCCTGGCGAAGGAGTTCTGGCGATGAGGGCGCCGACCGCGAACGCGATCTGGCACGACGTCGAGTGCGGCGCCTACGCCGCCGACCTGCCGCTCTGGGAGGAGCTGGCGGAGCGGGCCGGCGGTCCGGTGCTGGAGCTGGGCTGCGGCACGGGTCGGGTCGCCCTGCACCTTGCCCGCCGCGGGCATGAGGTCGTCGGCCTCGACAGCGACAGCGATCTGCTCGCCGTCCTCGCCGAGCGCGGCGACGGGTTGCCGATCTCCGCCCTGCACGCCGACGCGCGCTCCTTCGAGCTCGAGACCCCCGCCGCGCTCGTCCTCGCCCCGACCCACCTCCTGCAGCTCCTCGCCGACGCCGAGGAGCGGTGCGAAGCGCTGCGCTGCGTCGCAGCCGCGCTGCGGCCGGGAGGGTTGCTCGCGGCCGCGATCATCGAGGGCCTGCCGGAGCCCGACGGCGCGCCCCCTCCCCTCCCCGACGTGCGCGAGGTCGACGGCTGGGTCTACTCGAGCCTGGCGACCGAGGTGGCGGTGGGGCCCGGCGAGCTCCTGGTCCGGAGACTGCGCCAGACCGTCTCCCCCGACGGCTCGCTGAGCGAGGAGCCGAACGAGGTGCGGATCGCGACCTTCGCCGTCGCGGCGCTCGAGGCCGAGGCGGCGAGTGTCGGCCTCTCCCCCGCCGGCCGCTACGAGATCGCGCCGACCGACCTCCACGTCGGCTCCCTCGTCGTCCTTCTGGAGAGGAGCGGGTGATGGAGCTCCGCGTCCTCAGCCTCTACCCCGAGCAGATGAACATCTACGCCGATCGCGGCAACATCATCTTCCTGCGGCGGCGCTGCGAGTGGCGCGGGATCGGCTTCGTCCACGCCGGTGCCGGACCGGGCGAGAAGGTCGACCCCAGCGCCCACGACCTCTTCTACATCGGCGGCGGCCAGGACCGCGACCAGCGCGCGGTCGCCGCCGACATGGTCGCCAGCAAGCGCGAGGCGATCGCCGCGGCGGCGGACGACGGCGCCGCGCTGCTCGCGGTCTGCGGTGGCTATCAGCTGCTCGGCCACAGCTACCAGCTCGGCGAGGAGAAGCTGCCCGGACTGGGAATCGCCGACCTGGAGACGGTCCGCGAGCCCGGCCCGCGGCTGATCGGCAACGTCACGATCGAGGCGAACGTCGATGGCGCCCCCCGCCTGATCGCCGGCTTCGAGAACCACGGCGGTCGCACCTACCTCGGCCCGGACGCCCAGCCGCTCGGCAAGGTGCTCTCCGGTCACGGCAACAACGACCGCGACGGCCTCGAGGGCGTCCGGCGCGACAACCTGATCGGCACCTACCTGCATGGCCCGCTGCTGCCGAAGAACGCCTGGCTCGCCGACCACCTGATCGCCCTGGCGCTGGAGCGCCGCTACGGCACCCGTCCCGACCTCGAACCGCTCCCCGACGAGCTCGAGTCGGCCGCCCACGCCTCGGCGCGCCAGGCGGCTGAGACGTGATCGGTGGGACTTTTGGACCCTATGGGTACAAAAGTCCCACCGCTAGCGGCCGGAGGAGCCGAAGCCGCCCTCGCCGCGGGCGGAGTCCTCGAGGCTCGCCACCTCGATCGCCGCGGGCGTCGCGACCGGCACGATCACGAGCTGGGCGATGCGCTCGCCCGGCTCGACCCGGAAGGTCTCGGCCGGGTCGGTGTTCAGCAGCAGGACCCGCAGTTCGCCGCGGTAGCCGGAGTCGATCAGGCCCGGGGCGTTGACCAGCGCGATCCCGTGATCGCGGGCGAGGCCCGAGCGCGGCAGCACCAAGCCGGCGTGCCCCGCGGGGATCTCCACCCCCACCCCGGTCCCGACGCTCCAGCGCTCGCCCGGGCCGATGTGGGCCGCCTCGCAGGCGTAGAGGTCGAGGCCGGCGTCGCCCTCGTGGGCGCGGGTCGGCAGCTGCGCCTCGTCCTTCAGCTTGGCGACGGGAAGCTCCACGGGTCGTGGAGCCTAGCCGTCAGGCGACGGCGAGGTCGCTGAAGCGGTGCAGCTCCGCCGCGGGAACCCTGGCGTGGACAAGCACCCCATCCTCGCGCTCGGTCCGCTCCAGGTCGCCGGCGACTTCGTGCAGCTCGTGCAGCCGCCCGCCCTCGGAGTAGGGGATCAGCAGCTCGACCTCGGTCAGCGTCTCCTCGAAGGCCTTCTCGACCCGCTCGCGCAGCGGGTCCAACCCCTCCCCCTCCTGGGCTGAGACCAAGACCGCCTCGGGATGGTCGAGGGCGGTCTCCGCAAGCTCGTCCTCGGCGAGCAGGTCGACCTTGTTGAAGACCAGCAGCCGCGGCTTCTCGCCGGCGCCGATCTCCTCCAGCACGTCGTCGACCGCCTGGATGTCGGCCAGCCGCCGCTCCTCGGGCGCGGAGGCGTCGACGACGTGGAGGATGAGGTCGGCGAGGACGGTCTCCTCGAGGGTCGCCTTGAAGGCCTCGACCAACTGGTGCGGCAGCTTTTCGATGAACCCGACCGTGTCGGTCAGCAGGTAGTCGCGGCCGCTGAGCTCGAAGCTGCGGGTGGTGGGATCGAGAGTGTGGAAGAGGCGGTCGCGGACCTCGACCTCGGCCCCGGTCAGCGCGTTCAGCAGGGTCGACTTGCCGGCGTTGGTGTAGCCGGCGAGGGCGATCCGAGGCAGCGAGGAGCTGTCGCGGCGGGCGCGCATCACGCCGCGGTTCTTCTCCGATTGCCGCAGGCGGCGGCGCAGCGCCGCGATGCGATTGCGGGCGAGCCGGCGGTCGGTCTCGATCTGGCTCTCGCCCGGGCCCCTGGTGCCGATGCCGCCGTCCATGCGCCCGGCGCCGAGGCGCTCGAGATGGGTCCAGAGCCCCCGCATGCGGGCCATGTTGTATTCGAGCTGGGCCAGCTCGACCTGCAGCTTGCCCTCGGCCGAGTGGGCGTGGTCGGCGAAGATGTCGAGGATCACGGCGGTGCGGTCGATCACCGGCACCCCCAGCTCCGCCTCCAGGTTCCTCTCCTGCCGCGGCGCCAGCTCGTCGTCGCAGGCGACCAGGTTCGCGTCACACTCGGCGATCTCCTGCTTCAACTCGGCGAGCCGGCCGCGGCCGAAGTAGCGGTCGGGGTCGGGCTTCGGTCGCTGCTGGGTCGCGACCCCGGCGGTCGCCACGCCCGCAGTGCGCAGCAGCTCCTGCAGCTCGGTCAGCGGCTCGCCCTCGGTGCGGCCGTCGACGACGCCGATCGCCAGTGCCCGCTGGCGGGCTCGACGATTCGAGGAACCGGCACCGTTGCTCCCCCCCGCGTAGCGGGTCTGGGCCTGCCTGCCGTTTCTCGAAGTTTGCACTCAGGGGAATTGTACGGGCCGGCCCGAAGCCGGATAGGGTTCCCGGCGTGAAGGTCTTCGTCACGGGCGGCACCGGGTTCATCGGCGGCGAGGTCGTGCGCCAGCTGCGCGACCGCGGCGAGGAGGTGGTCGCCCTGGTCCGCAGCCCCGAGAAGGGCGCGGCGCTGAGCGCGCTCGGCTGCGAGCTGGTCGCCGGCGACCTCGGCGACGAGGGCGCCCTGCGGCGGGGGATCGGCGGCTGCGACGCCGTGATCCACGCCGCGGCGATGTACGAGGTCGGGATCCCCGCCAAGCAGCGCCCGGCGATGTGGGAGGCGAACGTGGGCGGCACCGAGCGGGTGACGAAGGTCGCGCTGGAGGAGAAGGTGCCGCGGATCGTCTACGTCTCCACCGTCGGCATCTTCGGCAACACCCACCGCAAGGTCGTCGACGAGAGCTACAAGAACCCCGAGACCGCCTTCACCTCCTACTACGAGGAGACGAAGCTGGAGGCGCACAAGGTCGTCCAGCGAATGATCGAGGAGCGGGACCTGCCGGCGATCATCGTCCAGCCCGGCGGCGTCTACGGCCCCGGCGACACCTCGCAGGTCGCCGACCTGCTCGAGCAGTTCTTCGCCGGCAGGCTGCCGCTGATGCCGTTCCCGGAGCTGGGCATCTGCATGACCCACGTCGAGGACATCGCCGGCGGCATCCTCCTCGCCCTCGACAAGGGCGAGCTCGGCGAGACCTACGTGATCAGCGGCCCGCAGACGACGATGCGCGAGGCGGTCGAGACCGTGGCCCGGGTCAGCGGCCGCAAGGCGCCGAAGCGCGCGCTTCCCACCGGGCTGATGAAGGCGATGATCCCGATCGGTCCCCTGGTCGGCAAGGTGATGGGCCAGCCGCCGAACCTGCGCGAGCTGATCGCCTCCGCCGACAACGTCACCTTCTGGGCCAGCTACGACAAGGCCCACCGTGAGCTCGGCTACTCGCCGCGCGGCATGGAGGAGGGCCTGCGGCAGACGCTGGAAGCGGACGACCGCTTCCCCGCCCCGGTTGCCTAGGCTCCCCGGCGTGCGCCTGATCGACGTCATGCACCTGGGGCGGCCGCACGTGATCGGCTGCTGGGAGGTGGAGGGCGCCCTCGTCGACCCCGGCCCGGAGTCCTCGCTCCACACCGTCCTCGAGGCGCTCGGCGACGAGCGGCCGCGGGCGGTCCTGCTGACCCACATCCACCTCGACCACGCGGCGGCCACCGGCGCCCTCGTCCGCCGCTGGCCGGAGCTGGAGGTCTACGTCCACGAGCGCGGCGCGGCGCACCTGATCGACCCCTCGCGGCTGCTGGCCAGCGCCGAGCGCCTCTACGGCGAGATGCTGGGCCACCTCTGGGGGGAGATCCTGCCGGTGCCCGAGGCCAACGTCCGCGTTCTGCGCGGCGGCGAGAGCGTCCTCGGGATGCGCGTCGCCTACACCCCCGGCCACGCCTCCCACCACGTCTGCTACCTGCACGAGGAGACCGGAACGGCGTTCGTCGGCGACGTCGCCGCCTGCCGGATCCCGCCGTCGAACCTGATCGTGCCCCCCACGCCCCCGCCCGACATCGACCTCGAGGTCTGGGAGGAATCGCTCGCCACCGTCGCCGCCTGGCAGCCCGAGCGCCTCGCCCTGACCCACTTCGGCGCGATCGAGGACGACGTCCCCGCCTACATCGACCGGGTGCGGGCGAAACGGCGCCAGGAGGCCGACCTGGCGCGCCAGATGGACCAGGAGACTTACAACGAGGATCTCGAGCGCCGGATCCGCTCCGAGCTCGCCGCCGAAGGGATCGAGGGAGAGACCGTCGACGAGCTCCTGCAGGCCGTCCCCACTGCCTACCAGTGGGCGGGCCTGGATCGCTACTGGCGCAAGCGCGCCGAGCGCGAAGCGGCCTAGCCAGGGGGGCGCCCCTCAGGCGAGGTGCTCGCGCATCCGCTCGACCGCCTCTTCGATCCGCTCGTCCGGAGCGGTCAGGGCGATGCGGAAGAAGCCCTCGCCGCTCGGCCCGTACATCGAGCCGGGCGAGATGACGACGGCGGCCTCCTCGAGCACCAGCTCGCAGAAGGAGGTCGAGGTGTGGCCCTCGGGCACCGGAGCCCAGACGTAGATCGTGCCCTGCGGCGAGGCGACCTCGACCCCGATCGCGCCGAGGGCCGAGACGACCAGGTCACGGCGGCGGGCGTAGGTCCGGTTCATCTCCTCGAGCGGCTCGCCGGGGCCCTCCAGGGCCGCGACCCCGGCCATCTGGATCGCCTCGAAGAGGCCGGAGTCGACGTTGGTCTTCAGCCGCCAGTAGGTCTGGATCGCCTCCGCGTTGCCGAGGATCGCGGCGCAGCGCCAGCCGGTCATGTTGTAGCCCTTGGAGAGCGAGAAGACCTCGACGCCGACCTCCTTGGCGCCGGGCGTCGCGAGGAAGCTCGGGGCGACGTAGCCGTCGTAGGTCGTCTCCGAGTAGGCGTTGTCGTGGACGACGAGGATCTCGTGCTCGCGGGCGAAGGCGACGATCTGCTCGAAGAACCCGTCGGGGACGACCGCCCCGGTCGGGTTGTTGGGGTAGTTGACGAACATCAGCCGAGCCTTGGCGGCCACCTCGGCGGGGATGGCACCGAGGTCCGGGGCGAAACCCAGCTCGGGCACCAGCGGCAGCAGCTCGGCATCGGCGCCGGCGAGGATCGGGCCGCCCGTGTAGACGGGGTAGCCGGGATCGGAGGCGAGGGCGACGTCCCCGGGGTCGAGGAAGGCGAAGCAGAGGTTGTAGATGCACTCCTTGGCGCCGATCGCCGGGATCACCTCGGTCTTCGGGTCGATCTCGACCCCGAAGCGCCGGCCGTAGAACTCGGCGAAGGCCTGGCGGAACTCGTCGCGCCCGCGGTTGCTCGGGTACTGGTGATAGGCCGGATTCGCCACCGCCTCCCGCATCGCCTCGACGACATGGTCGTAGGTCGGCTGGTCCGGATCGCCGATCCCGAGGCTGATCACGTCGATCCCGGCAGCGCGCTTGTCGGCGATCTGCTGCTCGAGTTCCTGGAACTTGTACGGAGGGATGGCCTCGAGGCGCTTTGAGGGGGTGGCGATGCCCATGGGCGCGGGAATCTATGCGATTCGGCCGCGGGCGGCGTTCACTCGCCGTCGAGCTCGGCGAGCGCCTGGAGCAGCTCCGGCGAGAGCTCGCCGGTGAAGACGGGCTCGGCCCAGCCGTCGAGGCGGACCGCAAGGTCCTGACCGATCTCGACCTGCAGCTCGCCGCCTTCGAGCTCGACGACCAGCTGGCTCGGGGCGCCGCGCAGATGGGCGGTCACCGCGGCGCCGCTGGCGCCGGTTCCGGAGGAAAGGGTCTCCCCCACGCCGCGCTCGAAGATCCGTGCCCGCACCCGGTCGCCCTCGACCGCGAAGAAGGACACGTTGGTGCGGTTGGGAAACAGCTGGTGCCCTTCGATCCCCGGTCCGATCGCGCCGAGGTCGAGGTCGTCCAGCTCCTCGGCGGGAACCGCGATCGCGCATTGCGGGTTGCCGATCGAGACGTGCTGGAACTCCCAGGTGCGACCGTCGCTCTCGAGCTTCCCGCGCCCGTCCTCCGGGCCCGAGGGGAAGTCCTTCGAGGTCGTCGTCGCCTGGCCCATGTCGACGGAGCAGGTCAGCTCGCCGGTGATCGTCGGCCGGATCGACCCGGCGACGGTCGAGATCGCGAACTCCTCGGCGTCGGTCCAGCCGCTGCGGCGGAGGTAGAGGATCGCCTCGCGGGCCCCGTTCCCGGACAGCTCGGCCTCCGACCCGTCGGGGTTGAAGATCCGCAGGTCGGCGACGAGCTCCGGGTCATCGCTCTGAGAGAGCAGCAGCACCCCGTCGGCGCCGACCCCGAAGTGCTGGTCGCAGAGCCACTCGACCCGGGTCGCGGTCAGCTCCCACGGCAGCCGCGCCGTCTCGAGGATCAGATAGTCGTTGCCCAGTGCCTGCCACTTCTCGAATTTCACGGCGCCAGCCTATTGAGAATCGCCGCCGCCGCCTCCTCGTCGCCGAGCCCGGTGCGGTCGATCGCCTCGAGGTTCGGGATCTTGCGCATCCAGGTCAGCTGGCGGCGGGCGTAGTTGCGCGACCGCCTCTTCATCGTCTCGACGTCGCCCCCGAGCAGCTCGTCGAAGCCAAGCGCCTTGCGGGCGGTGCGGCCGGGCCCGAGGGCGTCGGCGCGGCGGGCCTCCTCGATCGCACCGCCGGCGACGATCGCCTCGGTGCGGGCGCCGATCCGCTCGTAGAGGAGCTCGCGGTCCATGTCGAGGCCGAAGATCGTCGTCGGGTGGCGGGTGCGCGGGGACCAGAGCTCCGAATCCTCCGATTCCGGCGCGACCTTCCGCAGCGACAGCTCGGCCAGGGCGGCGCGGAGGTAGAGGCCGGTGCCGCCGAGGACGATCGGGGTCCGCCCCGCCGCCAGCGCCGCGTCGATCTCGGCGTGGGCGAGCGGCATGTAG
>DASTBO010000045.1:0-30106 GCA_035712025.1 Solirubrobacterales bacterium | reverse complement strand
TCCTCAAGAACCGTTTTTGCGGTCTCGGCGAACTGAGATCGGTTGCGTCCGCTGGCTACGCCGAAGCCGTGCTCGGCTTCTCGGCCGCCTGGCCCGGAAGCGCCTTGCCGCGCGTGTTGGCGGCGATGAACTCCTCCGTCTGTTCGCGGGCCTCGTCGTCGGGCCGCTGCGAGTGCGGGGACTTCATCAGGTAGCTGGAGGGCCCGTCGAGCTGGCCGGCGACGCCGTTGTTGAGCGCCAGCTTGATCAGCCGCACCGCGTCGATGACGACGCCGGCGGAGTTCGGCGAGTCCCAGACCTCGAGCTTCAGCTCGGCGGTCAGCGGCACGTCGCCGAAGGCTTTGCCCTCGAGCCGGATGTGCGCCCACTTGCGGTCGGTCAGCCACGGGACGTAGTCGGAGGGGCCGACGTGGACGTTCTCGGGCGGCAGCTCGTGCCCCATGATCGAGGTGACGGCGTTGGTCTTCGAGATCTTCTTCGAGTCCAGCCGCTCGCGCTCGAGCATGTTGTAGAAGTCCATGTTGCCGCCGACGTTCAGCTGGCTGGTCCGCTCCAGCCGCACGCCGCGGTCGTGGAACAGGCGGGCCAGCGAGCGGTGGACGATCGTCGCCCCGACCTGGCTCTTGATGTCGTCGCCGATGATCGGCAGCCCGGCCTCCTGGAAGCGCTTGTCCCAGTAGTCCTCGCGGGCGATGAAGACCGGCAGGCAGTTGACGAAGCCGACGCCGGCGGCGAGCGCCTGCTCGACGTACCACTTGGTCGCCTCCTCGGAGCCGACCGGCAGGTAACAGACGAGGACGTCGGCCTTGGTCTCCTTGAGGATGCCGACCACGTCCGCGGTTTCGCCCGGGGCTTTGACGATCTTCTCTTTCAGGTACTTGCCGAGCCCGTCGTGGGTCATCCCGCGCTGGACGGTGACACCCATGTTCGGGACGTCGGCGAACTTGATCGTGTCGTTCTGGCCCGACCAGATCGCCTCGCCGAGGTCCTTGCCGACCTTCTCGGAGTCGATGTCGAAGGCGGCGACGAACTCGACGTCGCGGACGTGGTACCCGCCGAGGTCGACGTGCATCAGGCCCGGCACTTCGTCGCTCGGGTCGGCGTCCTTGTAGTACTGGACGCCCTGGATGAAGCTGTTGGCGCAGTTGCCGACGCCGACGATCGCGACGCGGACCTTCTCGTCCGAGCGGCCGACGCCGTTCGCGTGGCCGTTTGCTCCGTTCTCACTCATGAATTTCGAAGTCCTCCTGGATTGCGCTGGGTGGCTGAAGACACCTGGCGGCTTCGCTGGTTACACGTCCCCGGCTTCGCCGCCGTCGTCCTTGACGCCGGAGGTCTCGCCGGAGAGCTCGTTTCTCACATGCCATACCCGCTGGAAGGTGGTGAAGATCGTCAAGGCGGCGATCGCGTAGACCGCCGGCGCCAGCAGTTCGAAGTCGCCGATGCCGGCGCCCTTGGCGAAGATCAGGCCAATCGAAAGTATCACCACGCGAACGGGCCTGGTGGCCAACCCGACCTTGCATTCGACCCCCAGCGCCTCGGCCCGGGCGCGGGTGTAGGAGACCATCAGCGAGAAGAGCACGGCGACCACGCACATCGCCGCGGCGAAGTCGTCGCCTTCGACCGCGAAGTAGCCGGCGACGGCGGCGAGCACGATCCCCTCCTCGATCCGGTCGAGGGTCGAGTCGAGGAAGGCGCCGAACAGCGTCCCCTTGCCCGACATCCGCGAGTAACGGCCGTCGAGCGTGTCCATCACCGAGCCGAGGACGAAGGCGACGCCGGCGAGGAAGAAGAGGCGCTGGGTGACGAGCGCGGCGGCGACCAGGTTGCCGAGCAGGCCGACCATCGAGATCGCGTTCGGGGTCAGCCGCGACTCGATCAGCCGATCGCGGGCGTAGGAGCGCAGCTCCTGCCCGTTGCGGGCTCCGGCACGGTTGCTGCGCCGCGGCGGCGCGGAAGGTCCCATTCGCGCTGAGGCTATAGAACCCGCCTCGGGACCCCGCGTGTGCGACTGGCGAGGGCCGGATCGAGCGGGGGTAGGACGCAGGGAGGCCTAATGGCAACGCCATTTGGCCGACCGAGGACGCCGCCCCGCCAAGTGTCCGGCGCCGCCAGGCGTGCGCGGGGGGTCCCGAGGCGGGTTCTCACGCCTCGGCCTCTTGCGGGGCGCGAGAGCGGGCGGCAGCGCGGAAGGCCCAGGCCTCCGGGCGCGCCTGGGCGAGGCGCTGGGCGGCGAGGGCGGCGCAGAGCGCGACCAGCCAGCCGAGCGCCGCATCGACCCAGTAGTGGTTGGCGGTGACGATCGTCACCCAGGAGACGAGCAGCGGCCAGAAGGCCCACCAGGCTTTCGACCACCAGTGGCGACAGGTCAGCACCCCGGCGCCGCCGATCATCATCGCGAAGGCACAGTGCATGCTCGGCACCGCGGCGTAGGGGTTGATGAAGGACTTGGCCAGCGCCGAGTCGTGGTTGACCCCGGCGAAGGCGTTGAGGGTGTCGACGAAGCCGTACTCGGGGAACATCCGCGGCGGCGCCGTCGGGTAGACGGAATAGCCGATCAGCGCCAGGCCCATCGAGACGACGAACATGTTGCGCACGAAGTAGTAGGACTCGTTGCGAAACAGGTAGAGCCAGACGAGGAAGCCGAGGGCGATCGAGAACTGGGCGTTGAGGTAGATCTGGTTGGCGACGTCGATCACGCCCTGGGCGGGCAGGAAGAACGCCTGCAGGCCGGGCTCGAAGAAGGTGTGGGTCGAGCGCTCGAGGTCGATCACCTGCTGCCCGTGGAGCATCGCGATCGCCCGCTCGCCGTCGGCGATCCCGCGCACGAAGGTGTAGGCGAGGTCGACGCTGACGAGGACGACGATCTGGCGACCGAGGTCGCCCCAGCCCTTGGGGAGCCGGGCGGTGATTGCAGCGAAGGCGGAGGACACGAACAGACAATTGTAGCCCCGGCGTTAACGGCACCGGGAGGCTGCTCCCGGCTCAGTCGAGGAAGCCGAGGACCCGGTCGACGACCGCCGGCTGGTCGATCCAGGGCCAGTGGCCGGCCCCGGCGAGCACCTCCAGCTCGGCCCCGGGCAAAGCGTCCGCGTAGGCGGCGGCGAAGCGGGTCGGCAGGTAGGCGTCGCGATCGCCCCAGAGGACCAGCGCCGGGCAGTCGATCTTCCCCAGGTCCGACCCCGCCAGGGCGAGCCGATCAGGGTCCGCATGGCGGTAGAGCGCCAGGGTCGCGGCGCGGGTGCCGGCGTCCCAGCGGTCCCAGATCATGTCGACGAACCGCGGCGGCATCGGGCCCCGGTTCCCGCGCGCCTGGCGCAGGAGCAGGGCCAGCGAGGAGCGGGTGGTGGTCGCGTTGAGCAGCTCGCCGACGCCGCGACGGCGCCAGAGCCGCGCGATCCAGTGCCAGCGGTAGCCGGGCAGCAGCGGCACGGAGTCGATCACGACCAGCCGCTCGACCAGCTCCGGCCGCCGCTGCGCCCCGATCAGCGCCAGCGAGCCCCAGTCGTGGACGACGAGCTTGCGGCGCTCGACGCCGAGCTCTGCCAGGCAGCGCTCGAGGAAGGCGGAGAGCCCGTACATCGAGTAGTCGAAGCGCTCGGGGCGGGCCGAGCGCCCCCAGCCGGGCATGTCGATCGCCACGGCCGGGCCGCCGCGCTCGAGGAACGGCAGCCAGTCCTCGCCGTGGGTCGGGTTGCCGTGGCAGTAGACGGTCGGCGTCCCCTCGCCCGCCACCCGGCGGTAGAAGACCTCGACGCCGTCGATCCGCAGCCGCCCCGTCTCGATCGTCGCGCCCATCGGCCCAGCTTATGGCCCTAATAAGGTCCGCGCGATGAGCTGGAAGCGGCCTGACAGGCGGCGGGTGCGGGCGATCCGGGACCGGCTGCGGGAGATGTACGGGATCCCGGAGGCCGAGCCGCACGGCGACCCGGTCGGCGAGCTGGTGAAGACCGTCCTCTCCCAGCACACCAACGACCGCAACCGCGACGTCGCCTACGCGGCGCTGCTGGAGCGCTTCCCAGCCTGGGAGGAAGTGCGCGACGCGCAGCTCGACGACCTGGAGGACGCGATCCGGCCCGGCGGGCTGGCGCGGCAGAAGGCGCCGCGGATCCAGGCGATCCTCGAGCGGCTCGGCGACCCGCCCGACCTCGACTGGACCGAGACCGCCCCCCGCGAGGAGTCGCTCGAGTTCCTCCTCGACCTGCCCGGCGTCGGCCGCAAAACCGCCGCCTGCGTCCTCATCTTCACCTGGGGGATCCCCGAGATCCCAGTCGACGTCCACGTCCACCGGGTCGGCGGCCGGCTCGGCCTCTTCCCGGCCAAGGCCTCTTTCGAGAAGGCCCACGACGAGATGCTGGCGATCGTGCCGCCGGAGGACGCCTACGAGCTGCACATGAACCTGATCCGACACGGCAGAGCGGTCTGCCGCCCCAAGCCCCGCTGCGGCGAGTGCGGCCTGCGACGGATGTGCCCATGGTATCGCGAGAACCGCGGCGCCCTGCCGGGGCAGCCGCCCCGCGGCGGCCGCCAGTAATATCCGCGCCGCCTCATGAGCAAGCGCACCTTCATCTGGTTCGGGGTCCTGGTCCTCGTCCTCGCAGTCGTCATCCCCTTCGCGGCCTTCCGCGCCAAGGGCGACGGCGAGACCGGCGAGGACAAGGTGCCGGCGAGCCTCGAGGGCGCCCAGTCGCTGTTCGTCACCAACTGCGGCACCTGCCACGCGCTCTACAGCGCCGGCACCGACGGCAACTACGCGCCGGACCTCGACGAACTCCTCGCCCCCTCGGGCGAAATCGCCGAGAGCTCGATCAAGTCGACCGAAGGCCGCGTCCTCAACGCGATCGAAAACGGCGTCGACAGCTCGACCTCGCCGGGCCGGATGCCGGGCGGCATCCTCAACGAAGAGCAGGCGAAGGAAGTCTCCGAATTCGTCGCCCGCACCGCCGGCAACGGCTGAGCCCGGCGAGCCGGCCCTAGCGGAGCAGCCAGAGGGAGCTGAAGACTCCCGCGTGGTCTGAGTCCCAGAAGCCGTTGACGGGCTGGCGACCGGTGACCGAGGAGGCGATCGGCTTCACCTTCTTCGGGTCGCGGGTCATCACGTGGTCGATGTGGTGGTCGAAGTCGGCGACGCTGCCGCCGGCGCCGACCGCCAGCAGGCTCGACCTGATGCAGCAGCTGGACGGCTTGGCGGTGCTGCGCTCGCGCATCCCGGCTTTGACCAGGGCCTGGTAGGCCTGGCGGTCGCCACCTTCGACGGTGCTGCCGTCGGAGTTGAGGTCGCCGACCAGGACCACCGGCAGGCTCGTAGTCGCCGGGCCGCCCGGCGCGACCAGCTCGCCCGCCTGCAGGGCGCGAATGCTCGGGACCTGGTTCGAGTCGTCGAAGGCCTCGAGGTGGGTGTTGACGAAGCGCAGCTTGCCGCTGCCGCGGACCCTGGCGTCGATCGCGGTCCAGCCGCGCAGGACCTTGACTTCGACGCCGGAGAGCTGGACGGTCAGCATGTTCGCGAAGTTCGCCTTTCGCGGATGGCTGGTGACGACGCCGGCGCCGAGCCGGACGAGGATCACGTCGCGCATGGTCAGACGGCCGTTGATCTCGGCGTCCCTGATGAACCCGTTGGGCCCGTCGTTCGGCACGCCGTTCTCGTCGCCGGGCGCCTCGAAGTCGAACTCCTGCTGGACGACGGCGGCGCGATAGCGCTTCCTGCCCTTGTTGAGGCGGTCGAGCAGTTCGTTCAGGTAGTCGTAGCGGACGGTGGACGCGGTCGGGCCGGCGCTGCCGAGGAGCGGTTCGAGGCTCGGGGGCCCGGTCCGCCACATCGCCACCTCCTGGAGGCCGACCAGGTCGGGCTCCTTCTCGAGGATCTCCTTCGCCAGGCCCTTCGCCCGCACGGGGAAGTCGTTGGCGGTCACTTCGCGCAGGATCTGTCCGTTGGCCTGGACGAACTCGTTGGTGTTCTTGGCGGCGATCGCCGGGGTCAGGTCGGCGCCCAGGTAGAGGTTCCGGGTCATCACGTCGACCTGCGTCCCGGGGCCGTACTTGGCGACGGCGGCGGTGGCGAACAGGCACAGGGTCAAGGCCGCGGCCAGGGCCAGCAGAGCCAGCCGGCGGGCGTCTCTCGAAATGCGCTTCAAAGCTTCCTCCTCGATGTCAGGCCTCCCACCTCAGATAACCCGCCCCCGGCCGGAAGGAATCGGGGGCGGGCATCTGTGCCCGCCCCTTTTCCGTCCTCAGCCCCGGAAACGCAGGGCGCTGAAGATCCCGGCGTGGTCGGAGTCCCAGAAGCCGTTGACCGGCTGCAGGCCGGTCACCTCCGAGCGCTCCAGCCCGATCCCCGCCGGGTCGTCGGTCATCACGTGATCGACCTGGTGGTCGAAGTCGGCGATGCTGCCCCCGGCGCCGACCGCCAGCAGGCTCGAGTTGAGGCAGCAGCTAAGCGGGTCGGCGGTGGTCCGCTCGACGAGGCCCGCTTCGAGCAGGACGCGGTAGGCCTGCTGGTCGCCCGGCGCAACGGTGTCGTCGTCGGAGTTGAGGTCCCCGAGCAGGATGACCGGCAAGCTCCCGGTCGCCGGGCCGCCCGGCGCGACCAGCTCGCTCGCCTGCAGCGCCCGGATGCTCGGCACCAGGGCGGCCGGGTCGAACGCCTCGAGGTGGGTGTTGACGAAGCGGAACCAGCCGCTGCCGCGGACCTTGGCGTCGGTCGCCGTCCAGCCGCGTTTGATCGTCAGCGGTTTGCCGAGGATCGGGACTTCGAGCAGGACTTTGAAGTTGCCCGACTGCTCGTTCTTCGTCTGCACACCTGCCCCGCGGCGGGCGAGGATGACGTCGCGCATCGTCAGCCGGCCGTTTACCTCGGCGTTGGCGATCGCCGGGTTCGGGCCATCGCCGGCGACTTCGTTCTCGTCACCCGGGGCCTCGAGGTCGAACTCGTTCTGGACGACGACGACTTCGTAGCGGTCCGGGCCCATGTTCAGCTGCGCGAGGAGTTCCTGCAGGTAGTCGAAGCGGACCGTGGTCGCCGTCGGCTGGCCGGTCAGGACCGGGGTCAGGTCGGGCGGGCCGGTGCGCCAGAGGGCGACCTCCTGCAGGCCGACCAGGTCGGGCTTCTCGGCGAGGATCTCGCGCGCCAGCCCTTTCGCCCGGGTCGGGAAGTCGTTGGCCGTGACTTCGCGGAGGATCTGGCCGTTGGCGGCGACGAACGCTTCCAGGCTCGGGGCGCCGATCGCCGGCGCCAGGTCCGCCCCCAGGTAGAGATTGCGGGTCATCACGTTGACGACCTTGCCGTTGCCGTTGTCGCTGTGGTCGTCCTGCTTCGCTGCGGCCACCGCGGGTGCGAGCAGCGCGAGCAGCGATGCCGCCGCCACGAGCAGAGCCGCCAGCCGGCGAGAGATCGAGGTGCTCAAGTCTTCCTCCTCTTTCCGTGGTCCCTTCCCCGGGAACCGTTTGGTCGAGGCGCCTTCCCCCAACCACTATAGGCACCCATTTGCAGTTCGCCGAGGATCTGCCATACTGCCACTTAGATTTTTAAAGCTTGAGCAACCCAACCCATCTGGAGGTAGCTGGAAAAGTGGCAAAGACGATCGGTATCGACCTCGGCACGACCAACTCGTGCGTGGCGGTGATGGAGGGCGGCGAGCCCACCGTTCTGGAGAACGCCGAGGGCGGGCGCACGACCCCGTCCGTGGTCGCGTTCGCCGAGAGCGGCGAGCGCCTCGTCGGCACCGTCGCCAAACGCCAGGCGGTGATGAACCCGGAGAACACGATCTTCTCGATCAAGCGCTTCATGGGCCGCAAGGAGTCCGAAGTCAAAGAGGAGGAGACGATCGTCCCGTACACGGTCGAGGCCGGCCCCAACGGCGACGTCCGGGTCGACGCGCGGGGCAAGCAGTACAGCCCGCCGGAGATCAGCGCGATGATCCTCCAGAAGCTGAAGGCCGACGCCGAAGCGAAGCTCGGCGAGACGGTCGACAGCGCCGTGATCACCGTCCCCGCCTACTTCAACGACGACCAGCGGCAGGCGACCAAGGACGCCGGCAAGATCGCCGGCCTCGACGTCAAGCGGATCATCAACGAGCCGACCGCCGCCTCGCTCGCCTACGGCCTCGACAAAGAGGAGGCCGACCACTCGATCCTCGTCTTCGACCTCGGCGGCGGCACCTTCGACGTCTCGGTGCTGGAAATCGGCGACGGCGTCTTCGAGGTGAAGTCGACCGCCGGCGACAACCACCTCGGCGGCGACAACTGGGACAAAGCGATCGTCGAGTGGCTGGTGGCGGAGTTCAAGCGCGACCAGGGCGTCGACCTCTCCCAGGACAAGAACTCGCTGCAGCGCCTCTACGAGGCGGCGGAGAAGGCGAAGATCGAGCTCTCCTCGACCCAGGAGACGCAGATCAACCTGCCGTTCATCACCGCCGTCGAGGGGCAGCCGAAGCACCTCGACCTGAAGCTGACCCGCTCGAAGCTGAACGAGCTGACCGGCGACCTGCTCGACCGCGTGGTCGGGCCGGTGAAGCAGGCGCTCGCCGACGCCGACACCTCCGTCGACCACGTCGTCCTCGTCGGCGGCATGACCCGGATGCCGGCGGTCCGCGAGAAGGTCAAGGAGCTGACCGGCAAGGAGCCGCACCAGGGCGTCAACCCGGACGAGGTCGTCGCCGTCGGCGCCGCGATCCAGGCCGGGGTGCTGGCCGGCGACGTCAAGGACGTGCTGCTGCTCGACGTCACCCCGCTGACGCTGGGGATCGAGACCAAAGGCGGCGTGATGACGAAGCTGATCGAGCGCAACACGACGATCCCGACGAAGAAGTCCGAGGTCTTCTCGACCGCCGACGACAACCAGCCGTCGGTCGAGATCCACGTCCTCCAGGGCGAGCGGGAGATGGCCAGCGGCAACAAGAGCCTGGGCAAATTCCAGCTCACCGGCATCCCGCCGGCGCCGCGTGGCATCCCCCAGATCGAGGTCACCTTCGACATCGACGCCAACGGGATCATCAACGTCGGCGCCCAGGACAAAGGCACCGGCAAAGAGCAGAAGATCGAGATCAAATCCGGCTCCGGGCTCTCCGACGAGGAAATCCAGAGCATGGTCTCCGACGCCGAGGCGCACGCCGACGAGGACGCCAAGCAGCGTGAGCTGGCCGAGACCAGGAACCTCGCCGAGAACGCCGCCTACCAGGCGGAGAAGGCGCTGGACGAGGCCGGCGACAAAGTCGACGACGCCTCCAAGGAGGACGTGCGGGCCGCGGTCAAGGACGTGCGCGACTCGCTCGAGTCCGGCAGCAAAGAGGAGCTCGACTCCAAGCTCGAGGCGTTGAACACGGCGATGACCAAGGTCTCCGAGCAGATCTACGCGGCGGCTTCGGCCGAGCAGGCTGCCGGCGGCGATGGCTCCGGGGACGGGGCTGCAGCCGACGAGGAGGAGATCGTGGATGCCGAGGTGGTCGACGAGGAGGGCAAATGACGTTCTCCCAGGACGACTCAGGGACGGACGAGCGCCGGCCCGCGGGTCCTGTCTCCGATTCCGGGCTCCCCCTTTCGGGGGAGTCCTCGGAATCGTCGCCACCGGCGGGAGAGGCGGAGCAGTCCGGGGCTCAGGCGGTCGAGGACGACTTCGACGCGCTCCTTGCTGGCGCTCAAAAGGAGCGGGACGAGTACCTCGAACTGGCGAAGCGGACGAAGGCGGATTTCGAGAACTATCGGAAGCGGGTTGCGGCGGACGTGCAGGCCGCGGCCGCTCGCGGGAAGGCCGAGGTCGCTCGGGAAGTGATCGATGCGGTCGACAACCTCGAGCGGGCGCTGGAGGCTGGCGGCGGAGACGGCGACGACCTCGCCTCCGGCGTCGAGATGGTGCTCGGCGGGCTGCGGGAGACGTTGAAGCGGCACGGGATCGAGGCTGTGGATCCGCAGGGGGAGAAGTTCGACCCGAACCAGCACGAGGCGCTCTCGACGATGCCGGTCGAGGGGACCGAGAGCGGGACGGTTGTCGAGGTGATGCAGAAGGGCTACCGGCTCGGCGAGCAGCTGATCCGGCCGGCGCGGGTCGTGGTCAGCGCCTAGGAGGAACGTGGCAGACGAGCTCTACAAGACGCTCGGCGTCTCGAAGAAGGCGACCGACGAGGAGATCAAGAAGGCCTACCGGAAGCTCGCCCGGCAGTACCACCCTGACCGCAACCCGGGCGACGAGGCGGCCGAGGAGAAGTTCAAGGAGGTCTCCGCGGCCTACGACGTCCTCGGCGATCCCGAGAAGCGCAAGGAGTACGACGAGGGCGGCGTCTTCGCCGGCTTCGGCCAGGGCGGGCAGGCGCCGTTCGGCACCGGCCCCGGCGGGTTCGGCGGCTTCGACTTCGGCGACATCCTCGGCGGGGTCTTCAACCGCGGCGGCGGCCGGGCGCAGCCGCAGCAGGTGCGGGGGCGCGACCTCGAGACCGAAGTGCAGCTCGGCTTCGACCAGGCGATCGAGGGGGCCCAGATCAGCGTCACGGTGCCGAAGCAGAGCCGCTGCGCGACCTGCCACGGCAGCGGCGCCAAACCCGGCACCTCCCCCACCACCTGCCCGCGCTGCGAAGGCCGCGGCGTCGAGGCCCAGGGCCAGGGCTTCTTCTCGATCAGCCAGCCGTGCTCGATGTGCGGCGGCGCCGGGCAGATCGTCGAGGACCCCTGCCCGACCTGCGGCGGCTCCGGCCTCACCCAGCAGAACAAGCGCTACAAGGTGAACATCCCCGCCGGGGTCAAGGAGGGGACCCGGATCCGGCTCGCCGGCAAGGGCGAGGACGGTCCCCGCGGCGGCCCGCCCGGCGACCTCTACGTGACGACGCGGGTCGCCTCCTCCCCTGTCTTCCAGCGCCGCGACGACGGCAACCTCGAGGTCACCGTGCCGATCTCGATCCCCGAGGCGCTGCGCGGCGGCACGATCGAGGTGCCGACGCTGAACGGGACGAAGAAGATCAAGGTCGCCCCGGGGACCAAGCACGGGACGATCCAGAGACTGCGCGGCGAGGGCCCGCCGAAGCCGAAGGGCAGCGGGCGCGGCGACATCCGCTACCGCCTCGAGATCGCGGTCCCCGCCGAGCTGAGCGAGGAGCAGAGCGAGGCGGTCGAGAAGCTCGCCGAGGCCCTCAACGGGTCCGACCCGCGCGCCGAGCTGCTGCGGAAGGCGGGCGCCTGATGGCCACCTACCGCCGCACCGTCAAGGCGACCTTCGACGAGGAGCAGGGCGTGTTCATGATCTCGGTCGCCGCCGAACTGGCCGAGATGCACCCGCAGACGCTGCGGATGTACGAGCAGCGCGGCCTGATCGCGCCGAAACGCTCGCCGAAGAACACCCGGCTCTACTCCCAGCGCGACGTCGAACGGCTGCGGCGGATCCAGCAGATGACCGCCGAAGGGCTGAACCTGGCCGGGGTGGAAACGGTGCTGGCGCTGGAAGCGCAGGTGCAGAAGCTGCGCGCCGAAGGCGAGCGGCTGCGGAAGCGGATCGCGGAACTGGAGAGCGAGAGGAACGGAGAGACGGGCTGATGCAGGCGGACAGGTTCACGGAGAAATCGCGGGAAGCGGTGGCGGCGGCGCAGGAGCTGGCGCGCGCCGGGCGCAACCCGGAGATCGCCTCGGCTCACCTGCTGGCGGCGCTGCTCGACCAGGCCGAAGGGATGGCGATCCCGGTCCTGCAGAAGCTCGGCGCCGACCCGGCGGCGACGCGGGACCAGGCCCAGGAGGCGATCGCCGCGCTGCCGACGCTCGGCGACGGCGCCGAGCCGCAGATGTCCTCGAACCTGGCGCGGGTGCTGCGCGCCGCCGAGCAGGCGATGGCGAAGCTCGGCGACAGCTACATCACCGTCGGCCACCTGCTGCTGGCGCTCGCCGAGGACGGCTCCGGCGTCTCCGACCTGCTGCCCGACGCGGCCGAGCTGGAGCGCGCGGTCAGGGCCGTCCAGGGCCCCGCCAAGGTCACCTCGCCGAACGCCGAGGACAACGCGCAGGCGCTGGAGAAATTCGGTCGCGACCTGACCGCCGAGGCGGAGAGCGGCAAGCTCGACCCGGTGATCGGGCGCGACGAGGAGATCCGCCGCGTGATCCAGGTCCTCTCCCGCCGGACCAAGAACAACCCGGTGCTGATCGGCGACCCCGGCGTCGGCAAGACGGCGATCGTCGAGGGGCTGGCGCAGCGGATCGTCAAGGGCGACGTGCCCGAGAGCCTGCGCGACCGACGGGTGATCGCGCTCGACATCGGCTCGCTGCTGGCCGGCTCCAAATACCGGGGCGAGTTCGAGGAGCGGCTGAAAGCGGTCCTCAACGAGGTGCAGCAGGCCGAGGGTCAGATCGTCCTCTTCCTCGACGAGCTCCACACGATCGTCGGCGCCGGGGCGGCCGAGGGCGCGGTCGACGCCGCCAACCTGCTGAAGCCGATGCTGGCCCGCGGCGAGCTGCGGGCAGTCGGGGCGACGACGCTCGACGAGTACCGCAAGCACATCGAGAAGGACGCGGCGCTGGAGCGTCGCTTCCAGCCGGTGCTGGTCGGCGAGCCCGACATGAACGACACGATCGCGATCCTGCGCGGGCTGAAGGAGCGCTACGAAAACCACCACGGCGTCCGCATCTCCGACTCCGCGATCGTCGCCGCCGCGACCCTCTCCGAGCGCTACATCGCCGACCGCTTCCTGCCCGACAAGGCGATCGACCTGATCGACGAGGCCGCCTCGCGGCTGAAGATCGAGATCGACTCGGTGCCGACCGAGATCGACGAGGTCGAGCGGCGGATCCAGCAGCTGGAGATCGAGCGCGAGGCGCTGAAGAAGGAGACCGACGGGGCCTCGAAGGCGCGGCGCGAGGCGCTCGAGGAGGACCTCGCCAACCTGCGCGAGGAGGCCTCGGAGCTGCGCACCCGCTGGCAGAACGAGAAAGAGCCGATCGAGCAGATCAACCAGGCGCGGGCGCGGCTGGAGGAGCTGAACCGCGAGGTCGAGCAGGCCGAACGCGAGACGAACCTCGAACGCGCCGCCGAACTGAAATTCGGCGAGATCCCCGAGCTCGAGAAGGAGATCGCCGCAAGCCAGGCGCGCCTCGAGGAGGTGCACTCCGGCGGCGGCACGATGCTGGCCGACGAAGTGACCGAGGAGGACGTCGCCGAGGTCGTCGCCAAATGGACCGGGATCCCGGTCAGCCGCCTGATGGAGGGCGAGGTCGAGAAGCTGATCCACATGGAGGAGCGGCTGCACGACCGGGTGATCGGCCAGGAGGAGGCGATCGCGGCGGTCTCCAACGCGCTGCGGCGCTCGCGGGCCGGGCTCTCCGACCCGCACCGGCCGATCGGCAGCTTCCTCTTCCTCGGCCCGACGGGGGTCGGCAAGACCGAGCTGGCGAAGGCGCTGGCGGAGTTCATGTTCGACTCCGAGCAGGCGATCGTCCGCCTCGACATGTCCGAGTACATGGAGAAGCACACGGTCGCGCGGCTGATCGGCGCGCCCCCCGGCTACGTCGGCTACGAGGAGGGCGGGCAGCTGACCGAGGCGGTGCGGCGGCGCCCCTACGCGGTGGTGCTGCTCGACGAGATCGAGAAGGCCCACCCCGACGTCTTCAACACGCTGCTGCAGATCATGGACGACGGGCGCCTGACCGACGGCCAGGGCCGCACCGTCAGCTTCACCAACACGGTCCTGATCATGACCTCGAACGTCGGCTCGGACCGGATCGTCGGCGAGCAGGTCGACGAGAAGATCCGCGAGGGGATCGAAGAGGTGCTGGCGGCGACCTTCAAGCCGGAGTTCCTCAACCGGATCGACGACACGGTGATCTTCCACCGCCTCTCGAAGGCCGACATCAGCCGCATCGTCGAGCTGCAGGTCGATCAGCTCGTCGGCCGGGTGCGGGAGCGCGGGATCGAGATCGAGCTCTCCGACGAGGCCCGCACCCTGCTCGGCAACCTCGGCTACGACCCCACCTACGGAGCGCGGCCGCTTAAGCGGGTGATCCAGAAGCAGCTGGTCGACAAGCTGGCGCTGAAGATCCTCGAGGGCGAGTTCGGCGAGGGCGACAGGGTTCGGATCGACGCCGCCGAAGGAGAGCTTGCCTTCGAGCGCGCCGGCCCGCCTGCTGCAAGCCCCGCGTAGGGCTCATCTTTGCGGCGATTTCTGCCGAAACAAGAACCTCGTAAAGGTGCTCTTTAATTAGGCCAGCCACCGTAGGCTTAGGGAGAGCACCGGCAAGACCAGATGAGCGACGACCCGACTCCAATCAACGCGCGGCCGAAGCGGCAGCCACCGGAGGCCATCGAGGACCTCTCGCTGGCCCTGCGCGACCGCGTGCTCTGGCCGCTGGGGGACCGCTTCCTCGGCCTCGACGACGCGGCCCGCGCCGCGGTCGCCGGCGGCGCGGTGGCGCTGGCGCTGGCGATCGGCATCGGCGGCTACTCGCTCGCCTCCTCCGGCGGCGACCCGGCCACCGCCCCGACCGTCGCGCTGAAAAGCGAGCCGGTGCCCGCCCCCAGCGCCCCCGCACCATCGCCGAAGCCGGCGCCCGACCCGACCCTGCAGGGCGCCGCCCCGGTCTTCAAGGCCAGCGAACCTGACGAGTCCGCGAAGGTCGACGGCTCCCGGGCCGTCGAATCCGACGCCGCTGCCGCCTCCGCCGCGACCGCCAACAGCGGCAACCCGGCCACCGACACGATCTCCTCCAGCCCCGCCGCGACCGCCGCGGCGGCGACCGCGTCGGGCGCGAGCGTCGAGGGGCCGCCGGCCGGGCCCGCCGCCGTCGCCGTCGCCCGCAAGTTCGCCGACGCCTTCGTCGTCTACGAGACCGGCGGCGATACGGCGACCGTCCGCCGGGCCTTCAAGGCGACCGCGGCGCCGCCGGTGACCAGGGCGCTGCTGCAGCGCCCGCCGCACCAGCCCGCCGGGGTCGACGTCCCCGAGGCCAAGGTCCTGAACGTCGTCCCCGCCCCCTCGCACGACCGCATCTACCCGGTCAGCGTCTCGCTGCTGCGGGTCGGCGCGACCAGCGAGCTGCGGCTGGAGATGGAACAGCTGAAGAACGAGCAGTGGCGAGTGGTCAACGTCCTCGGCTGATGGAGCAGGCGCAGAAGATCAGGGCGGTGATGGCGACCGCGGCGGCTGCCGCGGCGCTGGCGCTCCCGGTCGCGGTGGCGCGCGCCGAGGCGGCGACCGCGATCGCGGCGCCGACCCCGGGCACGGCGCTCGAAGCGCCGGCCGCTCCGACCGAAGCCGAAGAGACCGCCGAAGCGCCGGTCAAGCAGAACGAAACGCTGGTCCCGCCCCCGGCGCCGGCGACGAAGACGCCGCCGCCGAACGGCGGGGTCGACGCCGGCGAAGGCGGAGTCGAAGCCGAAGCTCCCGCAGCGGAAACGGAAAGCGAAGCCGCTCCCGCGGGCGGGGCGACCACCGCCCCCGCCGCCGGCGCCTTCACGATCCCCTCGCTGCCCGCCTCGAGCTGCGCGATCAACGGGGTGCCGCCGGTCCTGATCCCGATCTACCACGCCGCCTCCGACCGCTACGGCCTCGGCCCGCAGGGCCCGGCGATCCTGGCCGGGATCAACGCGATCGAGACCGCCTTCGGCAGCAACCTCGGCCCCTCCTACGCCGGCGCCGTCGGCTGGATGCAGTTCATGCCGGAAACCTGGGCGATGTACGGAGTCGACGCCAACGGCGACGGGGTCAAGGACCCGAACAACCCCGAAGACGCGATCTTCGCCGCCGCCCGCTACCTCGACGCGGCCGGCATGCCGGAGGACGTCTGGGGCGCGATCTTCGCGTACAACCACGCCGACTGGTACGTCGAAGAGGTGCTCGCCAACGCCGGCTGCTACGCCGCCGAAGTCGGCAGCAACTACGCGATGCTGACCCTGACGCCGCAGATCCAGGTCTTCGAGTGCACCCCGGCCGACGACTGGAAGAAGCAGATCCCGGAGGAATACCTGGCCGCCTTCGAGACCGCCGCCGGCCGCTACGAACTCGGCAAGCGCGGGGTCTGGACCCTGGCGGCGATCGCCCGGCTGGAGTCGAACTTCGGCCGCGGCATGACCGAGCAGCAGCTGCGGACCGAAGGGCCGCTCGGGCTCGACCCGATGGAGTGGAACCGCTACGCGGTCGACGGCGACAAGGACGGGCGTCTGCGCCACGACGACGTCGACGACTCGGCGGCGACCCTGGCGCGGCTGATGTGGTCCCGCGGTGGCATCGAGGCCGGCGTCTTCACCCACAACCAGGCCGCCTGGTACGTCGACGCGGTGGCCAACGAGGCCGACCAGCTGGCGGGCAAGTGCGCGGTGACCAGCAAAGCGTGGACGATCGTCCTCCCCGGCGACGTCGCCTCCCAGATCAACTGGCAGAACCTCACCCTCTCCAACGACCTCGAGCTGCGCGACATCCAGGCCGGCATGCTCGACCAGCGCGTCACCGGCCTGCTGGCCCTGATGACCAAGGAGCACCAGATCACGATCACCTCTCTGCGCTCCGACCACTCGCAGATGACCGCCTCGGGCAACGTCTCCAACCACTTCTACGGGCGGGCGATGGACATCGCCGCCGTCGACGGCGTCTCCTGCACCGACACCTCCACCGCCGCCCCCTGCGCCGAGCTCGGCTACGCCCTTGCCCAGCTCCCCGCCCCGCTGCACCCGACCGAGCTGATCTACTGCTTCGACCTCGACGGCCTCGGCCCGGCCTTCGCCCTGCCGGACCACTGCGATCACATCCACGCCGGCTACTACGCGTACTAGCGGCGGCGAGCCCGCCACCTCCCAACCGAGTACCGTTGGGCCGTAGCCCGATCCACAGCTCGAAGGGGGCGAAATGCCGACTTATCTGATGTTCACGAATTTGACCGCCGAGGGCGTTCGGACGCTGAAGAACAACCCGGGGCGGGTCGCCGAGGTGAACCGGGAGGTCGAGCAGATCGGCGCCAAGGTGGTCGCCCAGTACGCGACCCTCGGGCAGTACGACTTCGTCACCGTGGTCGAAGCCCCCGACGAGAAGACGATGGCCAAGGTCTCGGTCGAGCTCGGCTCGCGCGGGACGATGACCAGCCAGACCCTGGCGGCGATGCCCGCCGAGGATCTGGCCAGCTCGCTCTAGAACCGGCGCGTTGAGGGCACTGGTCGTAGGCGGAGGCGGTCGCGAGCACGCGATCGTCCGCGCGCTGCGGCGCTCGCCGCAGGTCGACGACATCCTCTGCGCTCCTGGCAACGCCGGAATCGCGGCCGACGCCGAGTGCCTGCCCGAGATAGCCGCCGACGACGCGGCGGCGATCGTGGCGGCGGCGCGGGAGCACGGCGCCGACCTCGCCGTGGTCGGGCCGGAGGCAGGGCTCGTCGCCGGCGCGGTCGACGCGCTCGAGGCGGCCGGCATCCCGGCGTTCGGCCCGAGCAAAGCCGCGGCCGAGCTGGAGGGGTCGAAGGCGTTCGCCAAGGAGCTGATGGAGGAGGCGGGGGTACCCACCGCCGAGTACGCCCTGCTGCGCAGCCCCGAGGAGGCGGTCGAGCGGCTCGCCGAGACCGAGTACCCCACCGTGCTGAAGGCCGACGGCCTCGCCGCGGGCAAGGGCGTGATCATCTGCCAGGACGAGGGCGAGGCGCGCCAGGCGGTCGACGTTTTCTTCACCGAGCGGCGCTTCGGGCAGACGACGGTCGTGCTCGAGGAGTTCCTCGCGGGCGAGGAGCTTTCGCTGCTGGCGATCTGCGACGGCGAGAACGTCGTCCCGCTGGCTCCCGCCCAGGACTACAAGCGGATCTTCGACGGCGACCTGGGGCCGAACACCGGCGGCATGGGCAGCTACTCCCCCGTCCCCGGCTTCGGCGGCGCCGCGGTCGAGGAGATCGTCGAGCGGGTCCACCGCCCCGTCGTCGCGGCGATGGCCGCGCGCGGCGTCCCCTTCCACGGCGTCCTCTACGCCGGGCTGATGATCGGCGCCGAGGGGCCCAAGGTGCTCGAGTTCAACGCCCGCTTCGGCGACCCCGAGACGCAGGCGGTGCTGCCGCGGCTGCGCACGGACCTAGCCGAGCTCTTCCTCGCCGCCCGCGAGCCCGGCGGCCTCGCCGGGGTGACGGCCGAGTTCGACGACAACTGGGCCGTGACCGTCGTCCTCGCCTCGGCCGGCTACCCCGAGTCATCCTCGAAGGGCGACGCGATCGCCGGCCTCGCCGAGGCGGCGGCGATCGCCGAGGTGACCCACGCCGGCACCGCCGAGCGGGCCGGCGAGATCGTTACCGCCGGCGGCCGGGTACTGAACGTGACGGGTCTCGGAGCGAGCCCCGCCGAGGCCCGCGATCGTGCATACGATGCCGCCCGCCGGATCTCCTTCGAGGGAATGCAGATCCGGACCGACATCGCCGCCCGCGCCGTCGAGCGCGTCCCCAGCTAAACGAGAGAGGAACAGATGAGCGAGATCTCAGAGGAGCCCCAGCCGACCGGCGCCGAGCCCGCCGGAGCAGGCCCCGCCGACCCCACCCAGACGGCGACGACGGCCACCGTCGAGGAAGCCTTCACCGAAATCGACGTCGACGAGCCGCACGTCGGGATCATCATGGGCTCGAAGAACGACAAGCCGAAGATGGAACCGGCCGGCAAAGCCCTGGAGGAAGCGGGCATCCGCTACGAGGTGCGGGTGATGAGCGCCCACCGCGACCCGGAGATGGTGCGCGAGTACTGCCAGAACGCGCGGATGCGGGGCCTGAAGGTGATCATCGCCGGTGCCGGGATGTCGGCGGCGCTGCCCGGGGTGGCCGCGGCCCATACCGACCTGCCGGTGATCGGCGTGCCGATCCTCGGCAAGAGCCTCGGAGGCCTCGACGCGCTGCTCTCCGCGGTCCAGATGCCGCCCGGGATCCCGGTCGCCTGCGTCGCGATCGACGGGGCGAAAAATGCCGGCGTCCTCGCCGGGCGGATAATCAACGCGTGATCCCCCGCTACACCCGCCCCGAGATCGGGGCGGTCTGGACCCCGCAGGCGAAGCTCGAGAGCTGGCTCGAGGTCGAGCTGGCGGCGACCGAGGCCTGGGCGGCGGAGGGCGTCGTCCCGGCGGAGGCGGCGCGCGAGGCGCGGGACCGGGCGGCCTTCACGGTCGAGGCGGTCGACGAGCGCGAGAAGGTGACCGACCACGACGTCGCCGCCTTCGTCGACGTCGTCGCCGCCTCGGTCGGCGAGCACGGCCGCTGGATCCACTACGGACTGACCTCCTCCGACGTACTCGACACGGCGCTGGCGGTGCAGCTGCAGGCGGCGGGAGAGATCGTCGTCGCCAGCGCCCGCGCCTACCGCGACGCGCTGGTCGAGCAGGCCCTTGAGCATCGCGACACCCTCTGCGTCGGCCGCACCCACGGCGTCCACGCCGAGCCGACGACCTTCGGGCTGCGCCTCGCCGGCTTCGCCTTCGAGGCAGATCGCAACCTGCGCCGCCTGGAGGACGCCTTCGCCCAGTTGCGCTTCGGCAAGCTCTCCGGCGCCGTCGGCACCTACGCCTCGGTGCCGCCGGCGGTCGAGGCACGGGTGATGGAGAAGCTCGGCCTCGAGCGCGAGGACGTCGCGACGCAGGTGATCCCGCGTGACCGCCACGCGGTCCTGCTGGCGGCGATCGCGGTCGCCGGCGCCGGGCTCGAGCGCTTCGCGACCGAGGTGCGGAACCTGCAGAAAACCGAGGTGCGCGAGGTCGAAGAGCCGTTCGCCGCCGGCCAAAAGGGCTCCTCGGCGATGCCGCACAAGCGCAACCCGATCCGCACCGAGCGGATCACCGGCCTCGCCCGCGTCCTCCGCGGCTACTCGCAGGCGGGGGCCGAGAACGTCGCCCTCTGGCACGAGCGCGACATCTCCCACTCCGGCGCCGAGCGGGTGATCCTGCCCGACGCGACGATCGCCCTCGACTACATGCAGGCGCTGGCGAGCGGCGTCGCCTCCGGGATGCGCGTCAACGAGGAGCGGATGCGCGAGAACCTCGGCCTCACCTACGGTGCCCTCTTCAGCCAGCGGGCCCTGACCGCCCTGGTCGAGTCCGGGATGACCCGCGACGACGCCTACCGCGTCGTCCAGGAGAACGCCCAGCGCGCCTGGGACACCCGCACCGAGTTCCGCGACCTGCTCGCTGAGGCTGCCCCCGACCTAGATCTCGACGCCGTCTTCGACTACAGCGCCTACCTCACCCACTTGCCCGAGATCTTCGAGCGGCTCGAAGCGCTGCGGTAAGGTCGCAGCGGTGATCCTCTACACCTGCGGGCAGAAGACGCATGGACCGGGCTTCGCCCATCCCTGCGCCAAGGCCGGCAAGGCGCTCGACGCGGCCGGCTATGAGTACGAGGTCAAGACCGTCGGCGGCTACCGGCTCGCCCTCTGGACCTGGGGCACTCGCACGGCCGACCGCGAGGAGGTCAAGCGACTCAGCGGCACCAACGAGGTGCCGATCCTCGTCCTCGACGACGGCGAGGTGATCTCCGGCTCCGGCACGATCGCCAAGTGGGCGAAGGAGCATCCCCGCTCCCCCGCCAAGTCCGGCGCCTGAGTCTCAGCCCCAGATCCCGTTCGCGATCAGCGCGGCGATGATGCCGAATGCTCCTACGAGGAGGGAGTTGTTCAGCCGATCGAGCCGGTCGTTGATTTCACCAAAGCGATCGCCAACGTCATCGAAGCGAAGATCGACCTGGTCGAAGCGCAGATCGACCTGGTCGAAGCGCAGATTCATTTCGTCTTTGACGGCATTCAGTTCCACTTTGGTCGCCGCCTTCTCGAAGCCCGCGTCCATCCGCCGGCTGAGTTCGTCCAGCCGCTCGTCGTTCCAGCTCTCCATCTCCGTCCCCCTCTCCAGAAGTGCCTCCATGGGAGGAGTGTAGACAAAAAGCTTCTGAAATGTCTTGTCAGATGGAAACCGGCTCGCGGGCCGGTACGCGGGAGGTGACCACCACCGGGGTCCCGCCTTTCGGCGAGAGGGTGATGTTGCGGCGTCCGGTGCGCTCGGGCTCCGGGCTCGCCTTGCGGAGCTCGCAGCGGGTGAGGACCTCGCGGAGGACGACCCGCATCTCGAACTCGGCGAAGGTGGCGCCGATGCAGCGGCGGACGCTGCCGCCGAAGGGGATCCAGGAGTAGGTGTCCGGGCCGTCCTCGAGGAAGCGCTCGGGCTTGAAGGCGAACGGGTCGGGATAGACGTCGGGACGGGTGTGGGTGAGCCAGATCGCCGGGGTCACGTCGGTGCCCGGCGGCAGCGCCGTCCCGTCGACGACCAGCTCCTTGGAGAGCCGCCGGCCCGCCAGCGGGATCACCGGCCGCAGCCGCAGCGCCTCGGAGATCGTCGCCCGCAGGTAGTCCTCGTCCCCGGCCTGCAGCGAGTCCCGCAGCCGGCCCAGCACCGCCGGGTGGCGCAGCAGCAGGTCGAAGGACCAGGCCAGCGCCGTCGCCGTCGTCTCGTGTCCGGCGAGGAGCAGCGTCATCAGCTGGTCGCGCAGCTCCCGGTCCTCCATCCGCGAGCCGTCCTCGAACTCGGCCTGCATCAGCATCGAGAGGATGTCCTCGCGCTCGGCCAGGTCCGGCCGCTCGCGGTGCTCGGCGATCTCGGCCAGGAGCAGGTCGTCGACTTCGCGCAGCTGCTGCTCGAAGCGGGCGAACATGCCGCGGCCGCCGAAGCGCTGCAACGCCAGGCCGAGCACCTGGCGCCCGGGGGCGGTCGTTTCCTCCAGCACGGTCGAGAGCATCTGCCGCAGGCGCTCCAGGCGCGGCCCGCTGGAGACGCCGAAGACGACCCGCAGGATCACCTCCAGGGTGACCGCCTGCATCCGCGGGTGGATCGGGAACTCGGTGTGCAGCGGCCAGGAGTCGATCTCGGCGGCGACGATCTCGTTCATCGTCTCCTCGTAGGAGCGCATCCGCTCGCCGTGGAAGGGCGGCAGCATCACCCGGCGGCGGCTGAGGTGTTCGGCGCCCTCCTGGATCAGCAGCGATTTCGAGCCGACGATCGGCTCGAGGATGATGTTCCGCCCCGGCGGCAGACCGTGGCTCGGCTCGCGGTAGAGCGCCTTGATCGCCTCCGGGTCGGAGACGAGGTACATCGGCCGCTCGAAGCCGAGGAAGCGGACGCCGAACGAGTCGCCGTAGCGGCGGCGACAGTCCTCCATGAAGGCGATCGGCCGGAAGGCCCAGCGCAGGGTCTGGGAGAGGGGGCTGCGCTTGACTTCGGGCGGGAGCGCCACGGGGCGAAGCATCGCATAGCATCGCCGGCATGCCGACTATCGACGACCTGAAGCTCCTCTCCTCCGGGAAGGTGCGCGAGATCTACGAGTGGGACGACGACCTGCTGATGGTCGCGTCCGACCGCATCTCCACCTACGACGTGGTGATGCCGACGCCGATCCCCGACAAGGGCAAGGTGCTGAACCGGATGTCGGTCTTCTGGTTCGGGTTGACCGAGGACATCGTCCCCAACCACTTCATCTCCGAGGACGTGCCCGAGGAGGTCGCCGAACGGGCGATGCGGGTGCGCAAGCTGGAGATGTACCCGGTCGAGTGCGTCGTCCGCGGCTACCTCTCCGGCTCGGGGTGGAAGGAATACAAGGAGAGCGGCTCGGTCTGCGGGATCGAGCTCCCCTCCGGCCTGGTCGAGTCCGACCAGCTGCCGGAGCCGATCTTCACCCCCTCGACCAAGGCCGAGATCGGCGACCACGACGAGAACGTCGACTTCGACCGCGCCGCCGAGATCGTCGGCGACCGGGCGCTGCTGGAGGAGCTGCGGCGGGTCTCGATCGAGGTCTACAAGCGCGGCTCCCAGCACGCGGCGCAGCGGGGGATCATCCTCGCCGACACCAAGTTCGAGTTCGGCCGCCATGCCGGCGCCGAGATCGTCCTCGGCGACGAGGTCCTGACTCCGGACTCCTCCCGCTTCTGGCCCGCGGCGAGCTACCAGCCGGGCGTCACCCCCCCCTCCTTCGACAAGCAGTTCGTCCGCGACTGGGCCTCGGAGACCGGCTGGGACAAGAAGCCGCCGGCGCCCGAGCTGCCGGCCGACGTGGTCGAGCAGACGCGGGCGAAATACGTCGAGGCTTACGAGCGGGTCACCGGCGAGTCGTTCTAAAAGCGCCGCTTCGTGGCAACGCCGCTCGGCCGCGGCGATCGCTAGATTGGCATCAGTGAGAGCGCGCGTGCTGATCCGCCCAAAGGAGGGCATCCTCGACCCCCAGGGCAAGGCCGTCGAGAAGGCGCTGCCGGCGCTTGGGTTCGAGGGCATCGAGCACGTCCACGTCGGGCGCATGGTCGAGCTCGAGGCGGAGAGCCCGGAGCGGCTCGGCGAGCTCTGCGAGAAGCTGCTCGCCAACACGCTGATCGAGGACTACGAGATTCAGACTCTGTGATCTGGGGCGTCCTCCAGTTCCCCGGGTCTTGCGACGAGCGGGATGCGCTGCACGCCTGCGAGCTCGCCGGCGACGGGGCGCGGCTCGTCTGGCACGAAAGCCGTGACCTCGACGGCGTCGACGGCGTCGTCGTCCCCGGCGGCTTCTCCTACGGCGACTACCTGCGGGCGGGGGCGATCGCGCGCTTCAGCCCGGCGATGGAGGCGGTCGCCGAGGCGGCGGCGGCCGGGGCGCCGGTGATCGGCATCTGCAACGGCTTCCAGGTCCTCTGCGAGGCGGGGCTGCTGCCGGGGGCGCTGCTGCGCAACGTCGAGCTGCGCTTCCGCTGCCATCAGGTCGAGCTGCTGGAAGAGGGAACTGGCGAGCGGCTCTCGATCCCGGCCAAGCACGGCGAAGGCCGCTACTACGCGCCGGAGCAGATGCTCGACGAGATGGATCGCAACGGCCAGGTGGCGTACCGCTACGCCGACGGCCACAACTCCAACGGCTCGCTCCGGGACATCGCCGGAGTGACCAACGAGCGCGGCAACGTCCTCGGCCTGATGCCCCACCCCGAGCACGCGGTCGACCCGCTGACGGGTTCGACCGACGGGCTGCGCGTCTTCGAGCGGATGAGTCAAGGCGCTTTTGCCCAGGGGGACGGAAAGGCGCCTTGATGACAATTGGCACGCCGAAATACCGCGAGCTGGGGCTGACCGACTCCGAGTACGAGCTGATCGTCGAGAAGCTCGGGCGGGAGCCGAACGACGTCGAGCTGGCGATGTTCAGCCTGCTCTGGTCCGAGCACTGCGCCTACAAGCACTCGCGCAAGCTGCTGGCGAAGCTGCCGACCGAGGGCAAGCGGGTGGTGATGGGCCCGGGCGAGAACGCCGGCGCCGTCGACGTCGGCTCCGGCTACGCGGTCGCCTTCAAGGTCGAGTCCCACAACCACCCGAGCGCGGTCGAACCGTTCCAGGGGGCGGCGACCGGGGTCGGCGGCATCCTCCGCGACGTCTTCGCGATCGGGGCGCGGCCGATCGCGATCCTCGACAGCCTCCGCTTCGGCGAGCTCGACTCGGTCCGCTCGCGCCACCTGCTCGACGGGGCGGTGCGCGGCATCGGCCACTACGGCAACTCGATCGGGGTGGCGACGGTCGGCGGCGAGATCTACTTCGAGGAGCCCTACGAGCACAACTGCCTGGTCAACGCGATGTGCATCGGCTTCGCCAAGATCGAGGACATGGTCCGCGCCGCCGCCGCCGGGCCCGGCAACTCGATCGTCCTGATGGGCGCCTCGACCGGCCGCGACGGCATCGGCGGCGCCTCGGTGCTGGCCTCCGCCGAGCTCGGCGAGGGCGACGACGCCAAGCGGCCGACGGTCCAGATCGGCGATCCCTTCGAGGAGTCGAAGGTGCTGGAGTGCTGCCTCGAGCTGCTGGCGAAGGGACTGCTCGTCTCGCTGCAGGACCTCGGGGCGGCGGGGCTGACCTCCTCGGCCGGGGAGATGGCGAGCGCCGGCGGCGTCGGGATCGACATCGACGTAAGCGAGGTGCCGCTGCGCGAGGCCGACATGGAGCCCTTCGAGATCATGGTCTCGGAGTCCCAGGAGCGGATGCTGGCGGTGGTCGAGCCGAGCCGCGTCGACGAGGTGCGGGCGATCTGCGAGAAGTGGCAGACCGGCTCGGCGGTGATCGGCACCGTCACCGAGAGCGGCCAGATCCGGATCCTGCGCGGCGGCGAGGTCGTCGGCGAGATGCCGGTCGAGGCGCTGGTCGACGGCTGCCCCCTCTACGACCTCGACCCGGTCGAGCCGGCGGGATGGATCTACGGCAACCGCGAGACGCTGGCGGCCGGGGCGAGCGCGGAGGACAAGCTGCTGGCGCTGCTGAGCGCGCCGAGCATCGCCTCCAAGCGCTGGGCATTCGAGCAGTACGACTCGATCGTCGGCTCCCGCACGGTACGGCGGCCCGAGCAGGCCGACGCCGCGGTCCTGCAGCTGCCCGAGGCCGGCAACGCGATCGCCGTCTCGATCGACGGCAACGGCCGCCGCGTCGCCTGCGACCCCTACGGCGGCACGATCGACGCGGTGCTCGAGTGCGCCCAGAACCTCGCCTGCGTCGGGGCCGAGCCGCTGGGGCTGACCAACTGCCTCAACTTCGGCAACCCGGAGAAGCCGACCGGCGCCTGGCAGCTCGACCGCGCGGTCAGCGGCCTCGCCGACGCCTGCAACGCACTCGGCGTCCCGGTCGTCGGCGGCAACGTCTCCCTATACAACGAGGGACCCGACGGCCCGATCTATCCGACCCCGGTGGTGGCGATGGTCGGCGAGCTGCCCGACCCGGCCCGGGTCGCCGGCAACGCCTTCGTCCGCGAGGGCGACGCGATCGGGCTGATCGGCCCCTTCGAACCGAACCTCGCCGGCTCGGAGCTGGCGAAGCACCGCGGCGAGCTCGACATGGGCTTGCCCGGGGCGGACATCGCCGCCGTCGCCGCGGCCTGCGAGATCGTCCGCGACGCCATCCGCGCCGGAAAGCTCTCCTCCGCCCACGACGTCTCCGACGGCGGCCTCGCCGTCGCGATCGCCGAGTGCGCGATCGCGGGCGGCATCGGCTGCGAGGTCAACGTCGAACACCTGCGCGAGCGCGGCGCCCAACCCGAGGAAGCCCTCTTCGGCGAGGGCCCCGGCGGCTTCGTCGTCAGCGGCGAGCGCTCCGCCCTCGAGGAGCTGGGCGCGGTCCCGCTGGGCGAGGTCGGCGGCGAGACGATCTCGATCGGCGCCGGCGACCACAGCCTCGCCATCTCCCTCGCGGACGCCGAGCGCGCCTGGCGCTCGCTCGATTTGGCCTGAACGTCCAGGTAACAGTTCGGTTTCCCGATCCGGTTATGCCGCACGCGGATATGCTCGGCGCACCGACGCGATCAAAAGGGAGAGAGATGAAGACCAGGCTTGCTTTCAGCGCCATCGGCGCCGTCTTGGCTGTTGCGATGCTTACCCCCGCCGCTGCCTCGGCGGCAACGGAAGTGGGCAATCAATGCTCTGCCACCAGCTCGTCAAGCAGCGCAGTCCTGGTTTCGACGGCGAACGCCCCAGGCAACCCGCTGCCGGCGACGATCCCCAGCGGCGGTGTTGTCACGCGCTGGAGCTTCTCCATCGCCCTGCCCTTCCCGCCCGGAACTTCACTGTCGGAGACGCTCAAGGTGTTCCGCCGGACCGGCGCCCCCAACCAGTTCCAGGTGGTGGGCGAGAGCTCCCCGCAGTCCGTCTCCTCCGGGAACCAGACGTTCAATACCCGGATCCCGGTTCAAGCTGGAGACCTGATCGGCGCTCTCGCGGCAGCCGGTGGGTCGACTGGAACCGTGTACTGCCAAACGGAAAATCCGGGAGATCGAGTGGTCGCCATCGCCGGCACCGCGCCGCTGGGCTCGACCGGAAGCGGAGAAGAGCTCCCGGGCCTCCAGAATCCGGTCGTCGTCTTCGTCGAGGCTGACGCCGACAACGACGGCTTCGGCGACGAGACCCAGGACGCCTGCCCGCAGAGCGCCGCGTTCCAGACGCCCTGTCCGCCGGTTGTCCTCTCGACCAGCACCCAGGTGAAGAAGGGCTCGGTGACCGTGATCGTCACCAGCAGCACCGCGGCGCCGGTCACCGTCAAAGGCGTGGCGAAGCTCGGCAAAGGCAAGAAGGCGAAACTGAACGGCGGGACCCAGAACCTGGTTCCGGGAACCCTCAGCAAGTTCAAGCTGTTCTTCACCAAAGGACTGAAGAACAAGCTGAAGGAAACGAGTCCGAAAAATAAGCTGACCCTGAAGGTGACCGTCTCGGGCACCAGCGTGTCAGGCGCGGTAACGACGAAAACGCTGAAACTGAAGCTCAAAGGGCAGGCGAACGGCTGAGCTAGTCGCCGTAGGCAGCGGGCACGGGATCGCCGAGATCGAGCGGGACCCGCGCTCGCTGCCGACGCAGGCCGAGTACCGCGGCGCCTGAAGCCAAGGCAACCAGGGCCGAGAAGAGGTAGGCGGAGTCGGAGACGCGGAGGGCCTCGGAGAGGCCGCTCGGGTCGCCGACCATCGCGACGAGGATCGCGGTGCCGAGGACGGCGCCGACCTGGCGGAAGGCGGCGTTGACGGCGCTGGCGGTGGCGAAGCGGTCGTCGGGGACGTCGCGGACCGCGGCCGAGCCCAGGGTTGGGAAGGCGAGGCCGATGCCGATGCCGGTCAGCGCGGCGCCCGGGAGCCAGAGGCCGAGCCAGTCGGGCTCGGCGCCGGCCGAACGCAGGACCATCACTCCGGCCGCGAAGAAGAGGGTGCCGGGGACGATCACCGCGCGGTGGCCGAAGCGGTCGGCGAGGCGCCCGGCGGGGCCGGCGACGACGGTCGAGAGCGCGGGGCCGGGCAGGGTCGCGGCGCCGGCCTGGAGCACCGTGTAGCCCCAGATCGTGGTCAGGAAGAGGACGTTGCCGAGGATCAGGGAGAAGAAGGCGGCGGCGAAGAGCAGGGTCCCGAGGTTGCCGAGCGCGAACGAGCGGTGGGCGAAGAGGGCCGGCTCGACGATCGGCCGCGGGTGGGTGCGGCTGCGCCCGACCACCCCGGCGATCAGCGCCGCGGCGGCGGCGAAGGAGCCGAGCACCGCCGCGGAGGACCAACCCCAGTCGTTGCCCTCGACGATGCCCAGGGTCAGCAGCGCCAGTCCGAGCGCCAACATCAGCGCCCCCGGCAGGTCGGGGAGGCGCTCGTCGAGGGCGCGCGGCCGGGGCAGCCGGGCGCGGCCGGCGAGGACGATGGCCGCCCCGAGCGGCAGGTTGACGAGGAAGACCAGGCGCCAGTCGGAGAGCTCGACCAGCGCCCCTCCCAGGGTGGGGCCGACCGCGGCGGCTGCGGCTGCCGCCGCTCCCCAGAGGCCGACACCCGCCGAGCGGTGCTCGGGCGGGAAGCTGTCGAGGACGATCGCCAGCGAGGCGGGGGCGATCATCGCCGCGGCGATCCCCTGCAGGACGCGAAAGCCGATCAGCAGCTCGAGCGAGGGCGCCGCCGCGCAGAGGGCGCTGGCGGCGGTGAAGGCGGCGACGCCGAGGAGGAAGACGCGGCGGTGGCCGAAGCGGTCGGCAAGCCCCCCGGCCGGCACCAGCAGCGCCGCGATGACGACGAAGTAGCCGTCGAGCACCCAGGAAAGGAGACCGCGGCTCGCTTCCGGGAAGGAGGCCGAGATGTCTGGGAAGGCGATGTTGACGATCGTCGTGTCGAGGAAGGCGACGAACGCCCCCGCGCAGGCGATCGCGATCCCGGCCCGTCTATGCCCGCTGTCATACATCGTGGCGACGACTATACTATGACCGTGGGCATAACGCGACTCGCCGATGCGGAGACGATCGAGCCGACCCGCCGGGACGGCCGCGACCGACTGCTGAACGGCGCCCGCCGCCTGCTCGCCGAGAAGGGCTACGCGGGGATGGAGCTGCGCGACGTGGCCGAGCGCGGCAAGGCGCCCCGCGGCTCGATCTACCACCACTTCCCGGGCGGCAAGACCGAGTTGGCGGTCGAGGCGGCCAAGCTGGAGGGGCGCGAGATCCGCGCCGCGATCGAAAGCTCGCTCGCCGAGCTGGGCCTCGCCGAGACGCTCAGCACCTTCGGGGAGATGTTCCGTCGCCGGGTCAAGGACCACCCGGAGCGTCTCGGCTGCCCGGTCGCCGCCGCCGCCCTGGCCCGGCCCGAGGACCCCGCCCTCGCCGCCGCGGCGACCGCGGCCTTCGAAAGCTGGGAAGCGCCGATCGCCGCGGCCCTGCGCGAGGAAGGCGTCGGCGAGGATGCCGCCGCGAGCTTTGCCGGCCTCGTCGTCTCGACGATCGAGGGTGCGCTGATCCGCGCGCGCGCCGCGGGCGACCAGGCCCCCCTGGACTCAGCCATCGCCGGCCTCCACCGAGCGCTCGAAGCCTTGCTGGACGCTTTTAGTTAGGGGTTCATACGAATAGGCTCGTCGCCAATCGCTCGATCGAAAGGGAGAAAAGATGAGCCTGAAGCTCACCACGGCTGCCATCGCCGCGGCCATGTCCATCTCGCTGCTCGCCGCCGCCGGCGCGTCGGCGGCAACCGAAGCAGGCAGCAAGTGCCAGGGCAACGCCCCGGGGGGCAACCTCACGGCTATATCCACCGCGAACGCACCCGGCAGCCCGCTGCCGGCCACCATCCCGGCAGGCGGGGTCATCACCCGCTGGACCTACAACACCGTCCCGCTTCCGCCCGGCACCTTCACCACCGCTCTCAAGGTATTCCGCAGGACGGGAGGGGAACAGTTCCAGGTGGTCGCCGACAGTGGCTTTGCTTCGCTCAACGGCGGGCTCAACACCTTTTCGACTCGGATCCCCGTCCAGGCCGGCGACCTGATCGGCTCGTTCGGGCAGCAGGCGGGAACCGCCTTCACCATCATCTGCACCACCAGCAACGCGGGCGATAAGGCCGCGATCGTCGAAGGCAACCCGTCTGTGGGCTCCACCGCGACGGCCCTCGGCGAAGGCACGGGCATCCAGGTTCCGCTCACCGTCTCGATCGAGCCCGACGCCGACAACGACGGCTTCGGCGACGAGACCCAGGACGCCTGCCCGCAGAGCCCAGCCGTGCAGGTGGCATGCCCGCCGGTGACGCTCTCGACCAGCACCCAGGTGAAGAAGGGCTCGGTGACCGTGATCGTCACCAGCAGCACCGCCGCTCCGGTCACCGTCAAAGGCGTGGCGAAGCTCGGCAAAGGCCGGAAGGCGAAACTGAACGGCGGGACCCAGAACCTGGTTCCGGGGACCCTCAGCAAGTTCA
>DASTBO010000044.1:0-2769 GCA_035712025.1 Solirubrobacterales bacterium | reverse complement strand
TCTCCTTGTCTTTCGGGACTGGTCAGTCGAGCAGCGCTTCGCCGACGTAGCCGCCGGGCTCGGCGCCGGGCGGCACCGCGAAGAGGGCGCTGCCGACGTGCTTGATGTACTCGTTCAGCGCGTCCATCGAGCCGAGTCGCTGCTGGATCTCGACGAACTGGCCGGGGTCGCGCTGGAAGCTGATGAAGAAGAGGCCGGCTTCGAGCTCGCCGAGGCTCTCGTCGACGCCGTCGGTGAAGGAGTAGCCGCGGCGGAGGATGCGGGCGCCGCCGTTCTCCTTGGCCGAGGCGAGGCGGACGTGGGCGTCGGGCGGGATCAGCGGGTGCCCGTTTCGCTCCGCTTCGAGCGGCAGCGGCTCGAACTCGTCGCTGCCGCCGAGCGGGGCGCCGCTGTACTTGTGGCGGCCGATCGTCCGCTCCTGGTCCTGCAGCGAGGCGCGGTCCCAGACCTCGAGCAGCATCCGGATCCGGCGGCTGACCATGTAGGTCCCGCCCTTCATCCACGCCGGGCCCTCGCCGCCCACCCAGACGAACTCGTCCATCGCCTCGGTGTCCTCGGCGCGGATGTTGGCGGTGCCGTCCTTCATCCCCATCAGGTTGCGCGGCGTGTCCTGGCTGCGGCTGGTCGAGGCGGTGCGGCCGAAGCCGAGCTGCGACCAGCGCATCGCCACCGTGCCGCGGCCGATCCGGGCGAGGTTTCGGATGGCGTGGAAGGCGACCTGGGGATCGTCGGAGCAGGCCTGGATGCAGACGTCGCCGCCGCTTTCGGCCGGGTTCAGCTCGTCGGCCGGGAGCGGCGGCAGCGGCCGCAGCGCCGCCGGCCGCTTCGCCGCCAGGCCCAGCCGGGGCTTCTCGAACAGGCTCGGGCCGAAGCCGAAGGTGACGGTGAGGCGAGAGGGGAGGAGGCCGACGGTCTCGCCGGTGTCCTCGGGCGGCGCCAGGGGCACGTCGTTGACGCTGCCGACCATCTCGCCCGCGCTCGCTTCCGCTGCGGCGACGGTCCAGGCCCGCAGCAGCTCGCGCAGCTCCCCGGGGTCTTCGCTCAGCAGGTCGAAGGCGGCGAAGTGGAGCCGGTCCTGGGCGGCGGTGTCGATCCCGGCCTGGTGCGGCCCGTAGAAGGGGACGCTGCCGGTGCCCTCGCCGCTGGCCTCGGCCGACTCCTGGCCGAGCAGGTAGCCGCCGCCGGTGAGGCCGACCGCGGCCGCGCCCGCGCCGGCGGAGGCCAGCAGGCGGCGACGGGTTATCGGCGGTATCGGCGTCATCGGTCCTGGAGTAGTTAGGCGACCCTAATTAGGGCGCCCGAAAACCTACCAGGACGCTAGGGATTCAGTGTTTCGGCAGCCAGGGCGGGGCCCACTGGCCGGTGCCGCGCACCAGCCTCTCCGCCTCCGCCGGCCCCCAGGTCCCCCGCTCGTAGGAATGCACCTGGCCGGGCTCGTCGAGCAGCGGCTGGACCACGCGCCAGGTCTCCTCGATCGCGCTCTGGCGGGTGAAGAGCTGGTGGTTGCCGGCGATCGCGTCGCCGAGCAGGCGCTCGTAGGGCTCGGGGTCCTCGCCCGGCACCTTCTCGAAGAGGACCTCCATGTCGGCGACCTGGAACGCCTCCTCGCCGGCCTGCTTCGCGTACATGCGGATCCGCGCCCCCGGCTGCGGCTCGATCCGGATCGTCAGCTGGTTCGGTTCCGGCGTCTTGCCCTTGCCGACCCCGAGCCGCGGCGGCCGCTTGAAGAAGACGCTGACCTCGCTCACCTTCACCGGCAGGCACTTGCCGGCGCGGACGAAGAACGGCACCCCGGCCCAGCGCCAGTTGTCGACCTCCAGCTCGACCGCGGCGAAGGTCTCCGTCTTCGAGTCCGGCGCCACGTCCTCGACGTCGAGGAAGCCCTCGTACTGGCCGCGCACGTAGCGCTTCGGGTCGGCCGCGCACATCGCCTTGAAGAACTCGAGCTTCTTGTCGCGGACGCTGTCCGGGCTGTTGCCGGTCGGCGGCTCCATGCCGACGATCCCCAGCACCTGCAGCGCGTGGTTCTGGATCACGTCGCGCATCGCCCCGACCGCGTCGTAGAAGCGGCCGCGGTCGTCGACCCCGAAGTCCTCGGCGATCGTCATCTCCACGTGGGAGACGTGCTCGCGGTTCCAGACCGGCTCGAGGATCGCGTTGGCGAAGCGCAGGTAGGTGATGTCGAGCACCGGCTCCTTGCCGAGGTAGTGGTCGATGCGGAGGATCTGCTCCTCGCGCAGGACCGCGCAGAGCTCGGCGTTCAGCTGGCGCGCCGATTCGAGGTCGTGGCCGAAGGGCTTCTCGATCACCACGTGGGCGTTCTCGGTCAGGCCGGCGGCGCCAAGTCCCTTGACGACGGTCGCGAACAGCGAAGGTGGGATCTCCAGGTAGAAGACCGGCTGCTTCGCGTCGCCGAGCGCCTTCCCGACCCGCTCGAAGGTATCGGCGTCGGCGTAGTCGCCCTGGACGTAGGTGAGCCGCGCCGCGAGCCGGGAGAAGACGTCCTCGTCGGGGTCGCCGACCGAGGCGCCGATCGCGTCGCGGGCGTGCTGGCGCAGCCGCTCGTCGTCCCACTCGTCGATCGCGACGCCGACGATCGGACAGTCGAGCTTGCCGCGCTCCTCCAGCTTGTAGAGCGCCCGGAAGGTCATTTTCTTCGCCAGGTCGCCGCTGATCCCGAAGATCGCCAGCACGTCAGCCGCGTCGCTCATCGGCGGCAGGCTACCCCCTCCGTTCGCCGAGTCCGCGAAAACGGTCCTCGAGGGACCG
>DASTBO010000043.1:0-10621 GCA_035712025.1 Solirubrobacterales bacterium | reverse complement strand
GACCCGCCAGGCGAACTGGATCTGGGCGAGGCGGGCGGCGATCCCGAGCGCGTCGCTCTCCTCGTTCACCTCCAGCTGACCGGCCAGCTCCATCGTGTCGTGCCAGAGGCGCATCGCGTCGCGAGGCCGGCTGTGGCCGGCCCAGTGGGCGGCACGGGCCGACCAGCGCGCGGCATCCAGCGTCTCGTGGCCCTGCTTGAGGTGGTCGGCGATCTGCGCCGCGCGCTCGTCGTGGCGCTCGGGCGGGATCAGCTCGATCATCGCCCGCGCCGCCGCCGCGTGGGTCGCCTCCCGCTGGCTCACCAGCTGGGTCCCGTAGGCGACCTCGCGGGTGAGCGGGTGCCGGAAGGCGAAGCGGCGCTGCGGGTAGAGCTCGGCTTCGTAGAAGAAGCCGGCGTCGATCAGCGCCTGCTGGAGGGCCTCCCGCTCCTCGTCCTCCAGGCCCGCGGTCATTCCCAGCGCTTCGCCGCTCACTTCCTTGCCGAGCACGGATGCGACCTGGAGCAGCTGCTTGGCGCCGGGGTCGAGGCGGTCGATCCGCGCCGCCAGCACCGCCTGCACGGAGACCGGAACGCCGGCGTCCTCGATCGGCCTGGCAAGGCGGTAGGCGCCCCGCTCGCCCTCCAGGTGGCCGGACTCGGCCAGCTCGCGGACGATCTCCTCGATGAAGAACGGGTTGCCGCCGGTCCGCTCGTGGATCGGCTCGTCGACTCCGTCCAGCGAGGGATGATCGCCGGCCAGGTCGCGCAACAGCATCGCGGTGGCTGCGCGGTCGAGCGGCTGCAGCGGGATCGTCTCGTAGGCGGGCGCATCGGCCCAGGCCGGCTCGTACTCCGGCCGGTAGTTGACGAGCACCAGCGTCGGCGTCCCGTCCATGCCCTCGATCAGCCCCTCGAGCATCGCCTGGCTGCCGCCGTCGATCCAGTGCAGGTCCTCGACGATCAGGACCAGGGTCTTGCGGCGGGCCGGGTTGCTGACCAGGCGGCAGAGGAAGTCCGCGAGCGCTCGCCCTCGCCCCTCCGGGTTCATCTTCGGGACCGGCCGCTCGGGGTCGGGGACCCCGAGGAAGTCGAAGACCAGCGGCAGGTCGTCGGCGAAGGTCGGGTCGAGCAGGAGCGAGCGGCCGGCGATCTTCTCGCGCGCCAGCTGCTCGGGATCCTGGTCGCCGATGCCGTAGAAGGAGCGCAGCATCTGCAGGATCGGCATGAACGGGATCGACTTGCCGTGGGACTGCGCCTGCGCCTCGAAGACCTCGAGCCCGTCGTTGCGGCAGCGCTGCGCGAACTCGTGGTAGAGGCGGCTCTTGCCGATCCCCGGTTCGGCGACGACCCCGACCGCGGTCGCCTCGCCCGCGCTCGCGCGCGCCAGGGCCCGGTCGAGGCGCTCCAGCTCCTCCGCGCGCCCGACGAACTGCGAGAAGCCCCGCTCGCGGGCGAGGTCCAGACGCGACCGCGCCTGGCCGACGCCGGCCAGCTCGAAGACCTGCACCGGGCGGCTGGCGCCCTTGATCTCGAACTCGCCGAGGTCGTGGAGGTCGAGGTAGCCGCGGGCGAGCTCGGCGGCGCTTTCGGTCAGGTAGGCCTTGCCGGGCTCGGCCAGGGCCTCCATCCGCTGCGCCAGGCCGACGGTGTGGCCGATCGCGGTGTAGGAGGAGTCGCCGCCCCCGCCGATCGCGCCGGCGACGACCTCGCCGGAGTTGATCCCGATCCGGGTCGAGAAGTTGAGCCCCTTGGCGCGGCGCAGCTCCGCCGCGTACTCGGCGACGTCGTCGAGCATCTGCAGCGCCGCGTAGCAGGCCCGCCTGGCGTGGTCCTCGTGCGCGACCGGGGCGCCGAAGATGGCCATGATCCCGTCGCCGGTGAACTTGTCGACCGTGCCCTCGAAGCGGGTCACCGCCTCGGCCAGGGTCGAGAAGAAGCGCTGCATGATCCCGCGCCACTCCTCGGGGTCCTCCTGCTCGGCAAGGTCCATCGAGCCGCTGACGTCGGCGAACAGGACCGTGACCTGCTTACGCTCGGCGTCGTCCCTGGCGGTGTCGTTCACAACCGGGCAAAGGTTACGCCCCCGCTAGCCTCCTTACCGTGAGATCGGTCCTCGTCACCGGAGCCTCCACCGGCATCGGCCGCGCCACCGCGCTGCGCCTCGCCGGCTCCGGCTGGCGCGTCTTCGCCGGGGTGCGCAAGGAGGCCGACGCACAGAGCCTGCGGCAGGAGGCTTCATCCCACCTCGTCCCGGTCACCCTCGACGTCACCGATCCCGAGCAGATCGCCGCCGCGGCGAAGCTGATCGAGACCGAGAACGGCGGCGGCCTGGACGGCCTCGTCAACAACGCCGGCGTCGCCGTCCCGGGCCCGCTGGAGACGATCCCGGTCGAGGACCTGCGCCACCAGCTCGAGGTCAACCTCGTCGCCTACGTGGCGGTGACCCAGGCGATGCTGCCGGCGATCCGCCGGGCCGAAGGCCGGATCGTCTTCCTCTCCTCGATCGGCGGCCGGATCGCCTTTCCCTTCGGCGGCCCCTACCACGCCTCGAAGTTCGCGACCGAGGCGATCGGCGACGTCTTCCGTCAGGAGCTGCGGCCCTGGGGCATCGGGGTCGCGATCGTCGAGCCCGGCTCGATCGACACCCCGATCTGGGAGCGCGGCCAGCGCCGGGGCGAGGAGATCGAGGCGAAGTCCCCGCGCACGAGCCTGCTCTACGGCGCCGCGATCGAGAAGTTCCGCAAGGTGATCGAGGACACCGCCGAGCGCGGGATCCCGCCGGAGAAGGTGGCGAAGGCGATCTCCCACGCGCTCGAATCGGGCCGGCCGAAGACGCGCTACCTGGTCGGCCTCGACGCCAAGGTCCAGGCGCGGCTGCAGCCGCTGATCCCGACGCGGTTGTTCGACCGCATCGTCGCCCGGCAGCTGAACCTCTAGAGCTGTCAAGGCGCCTCAAGCGCTCATATACTGCGGCTGCCGATTGACTGGTCAATCAACGAAGGGCACGCGTGCGCGCAGCGGCGGTACAGCTCAACTCCAACGGGGACAAGGAACGGAACCTGGCTGCGGCCGAGCGCCTGGTCCGCGCCGCGGCGGCCGACGGGGCCGAATTCGTCGCCCTGCCGGAGAAGTGGAACCTCTTGGCCGGCGGCGAGGAACTCGTCGCCGGTGCCGAGCCGCTCGACGGACCGAGCCTGACCGCGGCGCGCGCCTGGGCTCGCGATCTCTCCATCCACCTCCTCGCCGGCAGCATCTGCGAGCGCGGGGGGGAGGGCGAGAAGGCCGCGAACACCTCGGTCCTGATCGGGCCCGGCGGCGACGACCTCGCCGTCTACCGCAAGATCCACATGTTCGACGTCGAGGCCGGGGGGATCTCCTACCGCGAGTCGGAGTTCGAGCGGCCCGGCGCCGAACCCATCGTCGCCGCGCTCGGCGACCTCGTCGCCGGCCTGACCGTCTGTTACGACCTGCGCTTCCCCGAGCTCTTCCGCATCCTCGCCCTGCGCGGCGCCAAGCTGATCGCGGTCCCCTCGGCCTTCACCCTGGCGACCGGGCGCGACCACTGGGAAGTCCTGCTGCGGGCGCGGGCGATCGAGAACCAGCTCTTCGTGATCGCGCCGAACCAATGGGGCGAGGCGCCGCCGCACTACAGCTCCTTCGGCCGCTCGGCGATCGTCGACCCCTGGGGCGTCGTACTGGCGACCGCTCCCGAGGGCGAGGGCTTCGTCGCCGCCGAGCTCGATTTCGCGGCCCAGGAGCGGGTCCGCGAGTCGCTTCCCTCCCTCGCCAACCGCCAGCCGGGCGCCTACGCCTGGCCGCAGCCGACCGAGAGCCGCAGCTGATGGCGCAGGCACCGCCCGCCGACAAACGCCGCCTCATCCTCGACGCCGCGATCCGGGTCTTCGCCCGCCAGGGCTTCCACGCGACCCGCGTCTCCGACATCGCCGACGAGGCCGGCGTCGCCTACGGGCTCGTCTACCACTACTTCAGCTCCAAGGACGAGGTCCTGAACGAACTCTTCATCGAGCGCTGGTCGCTGCTGCTGGCGGCGATCGAGGAGGCCGACCGGACCGGTGAGGACCCGCGCCAGAAGCTCGGCGCGGTGGCGCGGTTCATCTTCGACTCCTACCGCCACGACCCGGAGCTGATGAAGGTGATCATCGTCGAGGTCACCCGTGCCGCCAACTCCTTCGGCAAGACCCACCTCGAGGAAATCCGCCGCGCCTACGAGTCGATCGCGAAGATCGTCGCCGACGGCCAGGCGAGCGGGGCCTTCCGCGGCGACGTGGCGCCGATGTTCGCCTCGATGTCCTTCTACGGCGCGATCGAGCAGCTGCTCTCCGGCTGGATCTTCGGGACCATCCCCGCCTCCGACACAGACTTCGACGAGGCCCGGGATCTCCTTGTCACGACCATCTGCGACGGCCTCGAGCCGCGCGGATAGGGTTTACTGCCGAGTTCGCATGGGGAAAGGTTCGATCTAGTGGACAACGATCTGGTCAAGCGCCTCGTCTGGAGCGGCCTTCTGGCCGGGACCGGTGCGCTCGCGAGCATCGCCGCCGCGCGCGTAGCCTCGCTGATCTACCGCCGCATCTACAACGAAGATCCGCTGGACTAGCGCAGCGATGCAGGAGCCCCCGCAGAACCCGCCCCCGATCCCGCCGCCCGGGCCGCCACCGCCGCCCGACCAGCGCCCGATCGCCGACCTCGTCGTCGAGGTCACCGAAAACGCCTCGACCCTGGTGCGCGAGGAGATCGAGCTGGCCAAAGCCGAGGTCTCCGAGAAAGTCGGCAAGATCCTCAAAGGCTCCGCGGTCGGCGCGGCCGCCGGCGCCTTCGCCTTCCTGGCCCTGATCATGATCCTGCACGGGATCGCCTGGCTGCTGGGCGAAGAACTGTTCAGCGGCAACATCTGGGCCGGTTACTTCGTCACCGCGGCGATCTTCCTGCTGCTCGCCGCCCTCGCCGGCTTCATCGCCTCCAAGGCGCTGAAGGCAGGAGCTCCGCCGGTGCCCGAGCAGGCGATCGAAGAGGCGAAGCTGACCAAGGAGATGCTCGAAAGGGAGACCTCGTGACCACCGGAGCCACCGGCCGTTCCCCGGCGGAGATCCGCCGCGACATCGAGCTCCGGCGCAGGCAGCTGGGGACCTCGGTCGAGGCCCTGCGCATCCGCGTCAACGAGCTGACCGACTGGCGCCGCCAGGTCGAGGACCACAAACAGCAGCTGATGGTCGGCGCCGCCGCCGTCGGGTTCCTCGTCGGCGCACGCGCAATGCTGCGCCGCCGCCGCAACCGCTAGGCCCGACTAAGCGATCAGGTCGGTGCGGACGCTGCCGACGCCGAGCAGTCCCGGGCCCACATGGGCGCCGAGGACGGGACCGACCTCGGAGACGAATGCCGGTTCGCAGCCGAAGATCTCGTAGCAGTCTTCGACCATGGCGTCGGCGGTCTCTTTGTCCTGGATGTACTGGACCACCCAGCCGTCGGCGCCGGAATCGTGCCGCTGGCGCATGTACCCGCGCAGCCGCTCGAGCGAGCGGGAGCGGGTCCGGACGCGCTCGATCGGGGTGATTTCCTCCTCCAGGGTGAGGATCGGCTTGATCTTCAGGGCGCTGCCGATCCAGGCGCGGGCTCCGCCGATGCGGCCGCCGCGCCGCAGGTACTCCAGGGTGTCGATCGCGAACCACATCTTCAGGTTCTCGCGAGTCTCCTCGGCCCGGGCGATCACTCCCGCCGCGTCGGCGCCGGCCCTGGCGGCCGAAGCCGCTCCCAGCGCGCAGAGGCCCATTCCCCCCGCCGCGGAGCGCGAGTCCAGCAGGTGCAGCCGCTCGCCCCCCTTGTCCTCCTCGATCAAACGCTCGCGCGCCTGGCCGGCGGCCTCGAAGGTGCCCGAGATCCCGGCCGAGATGTGGATCGAGACGACTTCCCGGTCTTCGGCCAGCAGCGGCTCGTAGACCTCGAGGAAGTCGCCGATCGACGGCTGCGACGTCGTCGCCCCACTCTCCGACCCCCGCAACCGCTCGTAGAACGCGTCGAAGTCGGAAATCTCCGACTCCCGCTCTTGCTCCCCGTCGACGGAGACATAGAGGCTGATCTCCTGAATCCCCCGCTCGGCCAGAAGGTCCGTTGGCAGGTAGCAGGTCGTGTCGCAGACGACCGCCGTCTCGGCTGGCGAGCTCACCCTTCGATTCTAGACGCGCCGCCCAAGCGGAACGTCGACCCAGTGGGGTCAGCTCCTTTCCGGGTCGCCCTCGATTTCATCGGCTCGCTTCCGCCCGGCCTCCATAAAGGACCAGAGGAACCAGTCCCGACTGTCTCCCCAGGGTTCTTCCCTGACGTAGCTGGCCTCGACCAGAGCTGGCAGCAGCTTCCCGAGCTCGACATCCAGCTCATCGAAGTAGATCTCTCGCGCACGCAAAAGAGCTCGGTCGAGTGCGTCCACCCAGAGGAGCCTAGCCTCGCTACTCCGATCTGAGGAAAGTCGAGAACCTCGCCCGCGCGGTCTTCCTGCACTTCATGCAGCGCCGCGCGCGGACGCCTGCGATGGCGGCGGTGGTTGCCGATCGCATCAGGTCGCTGGAAGAGAACGCGGCGCTGATTAAGGCCCGCCTGCCGTTCGCCGATCCGGCGTCCATCGCGGTTACAACACCGCTGCTGTAGGCCTCTGAGCTAAGGCGGACGTGTTTGACGCTAGCGGCGATTCTGGCCAGGGTCAAACAAACTGACCCACTGCCGACCGACGGGGCACCCGATGTATGAATCGTCCGTCTACCAAGCCTTTGGGCCCGAGGTCGATTGGGCGGTTATCCAGAAGAACTACGCCTCAGACCCCCGAACCAGGGTGGCAAATACAGCCCGCCGGTCTGCACGGGGACGAAGTGGCGGGTGCTGAAGGGCGACCCCGACCCCGACCGGATCTCAACCAGCTACGTCGAGCGCCAGAACCTGACTATGAGGATGGGCATGCGGCGCTTCACGCGGCTGACCAACGGCTTCAGCCGCAAGGTGGAGAACCTCGCTCATGTCGTCTCCCTGTACTTCATGCACTACAACTTTGCCTGCCCGCACGGGGCCCTGAAGGAGCGCTACCGCGGACCCCGGCGATGGCGGCGGGGGTCGCCGATCACATCTGGAGTTTGGAAGAGATCGCATCGCTGCTGGATTGAGTCAACGGCCGTAGCGGTTCTCTTTGAGCCACTCTTCCACGCGCTTTACCGCCTGCTCGGCTGCTTTCAAGCGGGCACGCGCCGCAGTATCTGGACCGGCCTCCAGCAGGAATGCTTCAAGCGGCTCGAAAGCCTCGGCGTGGTATTCCATCTTGGGCCTGAAATCAGAGCGTTGGACAGGTCGATCTTTCGCCGATCCCTCCCCTCTCGTGCTTCGCTCGCCTATGAGATGGAGTTGGTCCGACCCGATGCGGGCGTCGGTGGCAAGATCGACCGGATCACCAGGCATTCCCAGCACGTCGTAGACCTCGTCCACCAACGTCTTGACCTTGGCGTGGTGAAGGTGCGTCGCGCAGAACCTCTGATAGGTCCAGGCAGCCGAAAAGAACTGGCCAAACATGAAGAGAAGCGTCTCCATGGCCTTTGGGTGGGTGACGGGTCCGTATCCATCGGGAAGCTTGCCGCCGAAGTTCTCCTCCTCGACCGCAGGCCACCAGTTCGGAAAATGTTTGAGGTTCCACGCGAGCTGATTTGCCGCCGGCCTCAGCAAGGTCAGCAGATCATCGCCCTCGTGCTTTCGAATCTTGGTCCACGCGAGCAGGACGACGGTGGCTGCAAGCAGGATCACCCCTATGAGAATCAGGAGGTCCGCGCCGGTCACCAGGCCCAGCAAGAAAACGACAGCCGAGAGAATGCCGGTCGCCGAACGGAGCCGCTGGACGTGCCGGTTAAGCAGGAGCCGATCCAGTGTCTGCATCGCGGAGAGCCTAGTCTGATCACCGGGGACTCCCCGACCGATTCAAACTGACCCACTACACAGAAGAACTACGCCTCGGACCCGAACCAGGGCGGCAAATACAGCCCGCCGGTCTGCACCGGGACCAAGCGCCGACCGATGAAGGGCGACCCGGACCCCGACCGAATCTCAACCAGCTACGTCGAGCGCCAGAACCTGACCATGAGGATGGGGATGCGGCGCTTCACGCGGTTGACGAACGGCTTCAGCCGCAAAGTCGAGAACCTCGCTCACGCGGTCAGCCTGCACTTCATGCACTACAACTTCGCTCGCCCGCACAAGACGCTGAAGGAGCGCTATCCGCGCACGCCGGCGATGGCAGCCGGGGTTGCCGACCACATCTGGTCTCTGGAAGAGATCGCGGCGCTGCTCGACTGATGAACGCCTTGCGCGTATCAAGGTGGATATCGTTTTGTTTCTAGCTCGGGAGGGCACCGGTGCTGTTCTTTATTGATGAGTCCTGGCAAAAAGTCGCTGGTCGCGAAATCGGTGCCCTCGGAGGGGTAGTGATCCCCGAGCCTCGATACAACAATTTTTGCCGTGAAGTTTTCGCCTTTAAGCGCGATGTTCTCGGTGCGACAGAGCTAATGGACAGCGAGTTGAAGGGCAATTCGTGCTTTGCCAAGAGCGCATTTCGGAAGCGAGAAGCAACGGGGCGATCCAGGCTGCTCGAAAGCGCAGACAAAATGATCAAGGCCATCCAAATGCACAAAGGGAAAGTCTTCCTGATTTGGACCCACGATCCCACGCTATCTCTGCTCAACAATCCCAACTCCCGCGAACTGTCAAAGCCCTATAAGCAGCTCCTTTTTGACATGCGCGCATGGATGCGGGCCGAGGCCCCGAAAAACCGCGGAGCGCTTACCTTCGATCAGCGTCAGCATCGAGACGATGAGGCCGCCGCGTGCGCCATAAGCAACTACCTCTTCCGGGCGCGCGGCGATTGGGCAAAGCGGTTCACGCAGATCCCCAATTTCACGGCAAGCTCGATTAGCCCTGGGCTCCAAGCCGCAGACCTGATGGTCTATCTGGGTCCCCACCTTGCGGATTCGACCGAGCGACCAGAGCTGACGCCCTATGTTGAGCAAATGAAGGGCATGGCCTATGAGTTTCGACGCGGCCGACAACAACGCCGCTACAAAAGCGTGCGTCGAGTCGGCTGAAGAGGAAAAGGGGCCGGCGAGCTAGAAGCTCTATGACGCCGTTAAGAGCGGCGTACCGACCCCTTGTGGTACGGCAAGATATCACTGGAATCGGGTCCGCGTATTAACGCGATGACCCCTGAGATGAGCCCCCTGCAAATCGGCCCTTTATCGCTTTTGGGGCACCGTCTCGGGGGTCAATCGGGCGGGGGCTGCTGTTAGCTCAAGAGCCATGCTTTCAAACTGACCCACTACCACCCACTGCGCCCGCTACACTTTGTGAAGTGACCGATTCGCCACAGGCCGCGATCGCCCTGACCGACAAGGCCGCCGAGAAGATCGGCGAGCTGCTTGGCTCGCAGACCGACGGCGCCGAGCAGGCGCTTCGGGTCGCGGTCCGGGGCGGGGGGTGCTCCGGCTTTCAGTATGCGCTCGCCTTCGACAAGGCCAAGGAGGACGATCATGTCTTCGAGGTCGACGGCGTCGCCGTCATCGTCGACAAGGTCAGCATGCAGTTCGTCTTCGGTTCCGAGGTCGACTACGTCGAAGGCCTTCAGGGCGCCGGTTTTCAGGTCAACAACCCGAACGTGGTTGCGGCCTGCGGTTGCGGCTCTTCCTTCCAGGTCAAAGACGATGCGGCCGAGCAGGCCGCTGCCGTCTAGCTCGCCGGCACTCGATCTATTCGATCTGCAGCGGCGGTGACTGCGCCGGGGGCGCGGTCTCGGCGATTTTCGCCTCGGCCGGCTGCTCGACGCCGAGGGCCTCGGCGAGCTCGCCGGACTCGAACATCTCCTCGACGATGTCGCAGCCACCGAGCAGCTCGCCGTTGACGTAGAGCTGGGGGAAGGTCTGCCAGTCGGAGATCTCGGTCGTCACCTCGCGCAGGGGCTGCAGGGCGGGGAGGACGTCGATCGCTCCGTAGTCGACGCCGGTCTGGTCCAGCACCTGGACGACGCGCATCGAGAAGCCGCAGCGCGGCATGTCCGGGGTCCCTTTCATGAACAGCAGGACCGGGTTGGCGGCGATCAGCTCTTCGATTTTGGACTTCAGCTCTGGGTCGGCCATGGGGGCATTGTAGGGAGCAGGCTTGCTCGGCCTCGGTCAGAGCTTGGCGATAAGAACGCCTGCGAGGCCGAGGAAGCCGGTCAGCATGCCCACCATCATCGCGATGAACCCGTTGACCATCGTCTGCTGGATCCTGTCGACCCTGTTGCTCAACTCGCTCACCCTCCCATTGAGGTCGTCGAGGCGGGAATCGGTCCAGGTGGATCGCAATCTCATCGCTCCAGCGTAGGCGGCACCTGCGCACGTGTAGTGCGCACAATGTAACATTTTGTCGTCGAGACGAGGGAGAAGGTGTGACTTCAGCCCGGAACGCTGGTCTTGACCGACAGCGCGTGGATCGTGCCGTCGTCGAAGCGCTCCTTGACCGCGGCCTTGACCAGCCGGTGCTGGTCGATCCGCGAGAGGCCCTCGAACTGGGGGGCGCTGACCGTCGCCCGCAGGTGGTCGCCGGTGCCGGTTTCGTCGATCACC
>DASTBO010000042.1:0-5085 GCA_035712025.1 Solirubrobacterales bacterium | reverse complement strand
GCGGCGCGGACGCTCGACCTCGAGCAGCACCTCGACCGGCGGCCGGCCAACCTCTCCGGCGGCCAGCGCCAGCGGGTGGCGATGGGGCGGGCGATCGTCCGCGACCCGAAAGCGTTCCTGATGGACGAGCCGCTCTCCAACCTCGACGCGAAGCTGCGGGTGCAGATGCGGACCGAGGTGGCGCGGCTGCAGTCGAAGCTGGAGACGACGACCGTCTACGTCACCCACGACCAGACCGAGGCGATGACCCTCGGCGACCGGGTCGCGGTGATGCGGGCGGGCGCCCTGCAGCAGGTCGGGGCGCCGGCCGAGCTCTACGACAACCCGGTCAACCTCTTCGTCGCCGGCTTCATCGGCTCGCCGGCGATGAACTTCATGCCCGGTGAGATCGGCGGCGGGACGCTGAAGCTGCCGATCGGCGAGGTCGACCTGGGCAAGCTCGGCGTCGAGCAGCGCGACGGCCAGGTGATCGCCGGACTGCGGCCGGAGAACCTCGAGGACGTCGAGGTGATCGGCGACCTCAAGGAGGAGCGCGGGATCGTCTTCGAGGCGGAGATCGACCTGGTCGAGTCGCTCGGCTCAGACCTCTACGCCTACTTCCACATCGAGTCCGCGGGCGTCCAGTCCGACCAGCTCGCCGACATCGTCGAAGAGAGCCTCGACGAAACCGGCGCCGGCGAAATCCGCGAGGGCCACGAGCAGATCGTCGCCCGCCTCGACCCGACCAGCAAAGTCAAACGGCGCGAGACCGCCCAGCTCTGGGCCGACACCGACCGCCTCCACCTCTTCGACCCCGAGAGCGGCGAGAGCCTGCGCGCCAAGTAGCTCGCCTGTTCCTTATCCGTGCAGTGCAACGAAAAGGAACAGGCGAATGGAGGCGCGTGAATTAGGACGCGGCCACTAGGCCGACCATCAGCTCGGCGGCCTGGTCGTCGTCGAGGCCCTGGGCCTCGGTGAGGTCCTGCCAGGTGCGGAAGGCGAGGGCGTGGCCGATCGCCGCGCGGGTGCGCTTGGCGGCGTTGCCGCGCAGGCCGCGGCCGCGCATCAGGATCTCGGCGGCGATCGCCAGGAACTGGTGGTAGGGCGCGAACTTCTCGGCTACGACCGGCACCGCACCTTCGTCGCGGAGGAGCTTGTCGATCATCCCCCCCGCCCGGCGGTAGTAGGCGTACATCTCGTCAAGGGCCTCGGCCAGGCGCTCTTCGGGGTCCTTGATCTGCTCCCAACGGCTGATGTCCGGGGGCGGGTTCGCTTCGGCCCAGTGGGTTGAGCAGGCGCCGAACAGGGCCCGCTCGTCGGGGAAGTGCCGGTAGAGGGTCGAGCGGCGGACGCCGGCGTGCTCGGCGACGGCGCTCATCGAGGTGCGGGCGGGGCCAAGCGAGCCGTGCAGGGCAACGGCGCTTTCGGTGATCCGCAGACGGGTCCCCGCCTCGGCTTCGGCGCGGCGCTTCTTCTCGTACTTTCGCTTTTGCTCGGACATTGGTGTACGACGAATCTTGACAGATCCGTCAACCGCCGCTACCTTTTCGCACGACAGCTTTGTTCGATGAATTAAGGAGATGGAAATGGCAACGGTTATCGGTCCCAACGACGGCAAGGCGGGCTTCCTCGGCAGTATCGGGGTGCGCTTCATGATCGACGGCGAGGACGCCGGCGGCGACTTCTCGCTGGTCGAACACCCGCTCTCCCCCCGCGCCCTGGCGGCACCCCTTCACCGCCACACCCGCGAGGACGAGTACAGCTTCGTGCTCGAGGGCCGGATGGGCGGGCTGCTCGGCGACGAGGTGGTGGAGGCCGGGCCCGGCGACCTGGTCTTCAAGCCGCGCAACGAGTGGCACACCTTCTGGAACGCCGGCGACGAGCCCTGCCGGATCCTCGAGATCATCGCCCCCGCCGGCTTCGAGCACTTCTTCGAGGAGCTGGTCGACATGGGCGGCGTCCTCAACGCGAGCCCGGAGGTGCTTGCCGACCTCAACGACCGTTTCGGCCTGGAGATGAAGCCGGAGACGGTCCCCGAGCTGCTGGAGCGCTTCGGTCTGGTGGTTGGCGAGCCAATGGGCGCCGTGTCGGGGCTGTCGTAGGGCAGATATCGAGGCGCGTCGATCCGCGCTGCCTAGAAGCTCAAGAAGTTTTGCGCATTAGCCCGGTCCCGGGAATGATGGCTTCTCGTCAACTACCTAAAGCGGGAGACATCGATGAGCCTCAAGAAGAACCTCGCCACGGCCTTGCTCGCCGTGTTGGCGCTCGGGGTTTCGACCTCGCAAGCCCTGGCGGCGACGCCCGAAGGCGATCCTGAAGGCGGGACCTTTCCGGTGGCGGCGACCGCGACCAGCGGCGCGTCCGTGTTGAGTGTGGCCAGCGGCTTGACAGTGAGTTGCACCAGCGGCACCGGGACCGGGCAGGCAACGAGCAAAACGACAGGAGAAGGCAGCTACACCCTGCACGGCTGCAAAGAGTCGATATTCGGCACGACGTGCACGACCGCAGGTCAGCCCGCCGGGACAATCAAACTGGCGACGATGACGATGCACCTCGTATACCTGGACCACAGCAAAAAGCCCGGGGTCCTGGCGACACCGCCAGCGGGAGGCCTGTTCGCCAAAGTCACCTGCGGCGCCGGCCTCGTCGTCGTCGAAGTGACAGGGAACGGCGTCCTCGGCGAGATCCTCACCCCCAAATGCGGGGAAGTGTCCAAAACCAGCACAGTCAAAACCGAAACGGTCTCTCACGGAACGCAGCTCTACCGGCAGGTCGAAGGCACAGGAACGATGTACGACCTGACCGTCTCGATCAACGGCGGCGCGCTCCAGACAGCGGGGACAACCTGGCTGGTCACAGGGACCTCCGCTAAAAGCGGAACCCTCACATGTCCGTGATGAGCAGCCGCTGAGGGACTGAGCCCTCGCAGAACGCGAGCGCGACGGTGGACGCGTGGGTTGGCGACCACGCGTCCGCCTATCCTGCGACGAGACAGAAACCTCAACTGGGAGAGCAATGAGAATACGCTTGGCCGCTGTTCTGACCGTGACCGCGACGATGCTGCTGGCAGCGGGCGCCGGTGCCGCATCTGCCGCTACTGAATTCGGCGACACCTGCTCCGGCGACGACACCGCTCCGGGCACCTACTCGCTGGTGACGCTCTCGACCCCGGGATCGGGCCTTCCGCTCACCGCGCCGACCAGTGGCGTGATCACGAAGGTAAAGGTCCAGAACCAGATCCCCTTCCCCTTTGCCGTTCCCACCGACGTCAAGGTGCTGCGGTCTGCGGGAGGCAACAGCTTCACCGCCATCAGTCAAGTGGCTGTTCAGGTCGGCAATGGCCAGACGACCGTCGACTCGAGAATGCCGGTTCAGGCCGGGGACAGGCTCGGCCTCCACGGAACGCCGTTCAGCTACGAAGGAACCCCGATCGAAGGGATCTCCATCTACTGCGATGAAGTCGAGGGGGTCCTGGGCGCCACCCTTGGCGACGTGGGAGTGGGTTCGACGGCGAACTTCGAAGCGGTAACGGCAGGACGCGTCCCGCTGGCGGCCGTGATCGAGCCCGACGCCGACAACGACGGCTTCGGCGACGAGACCCAGGACGCCTGCCCGCAGAGCCCAGTCGTGCAGGTGGCATGCCCGCCGGTGACGCTCTCGACCAGCACCCAGGTGAAGAAGGGCTCGGTGACCGTGATCGTCACCAGCAGCACCGCCGCCCCGGTCACCGTCAAAGGCGTGGCGAAGCTCGGCAAAGGCAGGAAGGCGAAATTGAACGGCGGGACCCAGAACCTGGTTCCGGGGACCCTCAGCAAGTTCAGGCTGTTCTTCACCAAAGCCCTGAAGAACAAGCTGAAGGAGCTCAGTCCGGATAAGAAGCTGACCCTGAAGGTGACCGTCTCGGGCACGAGCGTCGCCGGAGCGCTGACGACCAAAACGCTGAAACTGAAGCTCAAAGGCCAGGGCTGACACACCCGCCTGCGGGGGGAGATCGCCCACTCTCCCCCCGCAGAATGCGGTCTTTCGGGCCTCGGGCGAACGCCCCTCGCACTGCTACTCTCCGCGGGTAGGCAGCCCGTCTGCCTGCGCGTCCGTCTTCAATTGGCAGCGAGGGATACGCGCACTTGACTCCCGACCAGGGGTTCAGCATCGACCGCGAGGGGCCGCGCGACGAATGCGGCGTCTTCGGCGTATACGCACCGGGGCACGACGTCTCCCGGTTGGCCTACTTCGGGCTCTACGCGCTGCAGCACCGGGGGCAGGAGTCGGCCGGGATCGCCACCTGCGAGGGCGGGATGCTGACGACGATGCGCGAGGCCGGCCTCGTCTCCCAGGTCTTCGACGAGGAGAAGCTGCGGGCGCTGCAGGGGGACATGGCGATCGGCCATGTGCGGTACTCGACCACCGGCGGCGGCTCGTGGGAGAACGCGCAGCCGATCTGGCGCGACGACGGCCGCGAGATCGCCCTCGCCCACAACGGCAACCTGACCAACGCGGTCGAGCTCTGGGGCGATCTGAAGGAGCAAGGCCTGAAGTTCCGCGGCACCTCGGACTCGGAGATCCTGGCGGCGCTGCTCTCCTCCCACGACGGGAAGATGATCGAGGACGCCGTCGCCGACACGATGCCGCGGCTGCAGGGCGCCTACTCGACCGTGGTGATGACCAAGCGGGCGATCGTCGCCTTCCGCGACCCGCACGGGATCCGGCCGCTCAGCCTCGGCCGCCTCGGCGACCGCTTCGTCGTCGCCTCCGAGAGCTGCGCCTTCGACATCATCGGCGCCGAGCTGATGCGCGAGGTCCACCCCGGCGAGATGGTCTCGCTGACCGAGCGCGGGCTGGAGACGCGCCAGGTGGTGAAGACCGACCGCCGCGCCAGCTGCGTCTTCGAGCAGATCTACTTCTCCCGCCCCGACAGCCGCCTCGAGGGCAAGGTCCTGCAGCAGGCGCGCGGGCGGATGGGCGAGATCCTCTGGCGCGAGTCGCCGGTCGACGCCGACCTCGTGATCTCGGTGCCGGACTCGGGCAACCCGGCGGCGACCGGGTTCGCTCGCGAGTCGGGGCTGCCGAAGGACGACGGGCTGATCAAGAATCGGTATGTGGCGCGGA
>DASTBO010000041.1:0-7117 GCA_035712025.1 Solirubrobacterales bacterium | reverse complement strand
CTGGTCAAGCTCGGGACGATGGGCGAGTACGGCCAGCCCGACATCGACATCGAGGAGGGCTATATCGAGATCGAGCACAAGGGCCGTAAGGACACCCTGCCCTACCCGAAGCTGCCGGGCTCGCTCTACCACTGCTCCAAGGTCCACGACTCGACCAACATCCACTTTGCCTGCCGCACCTGGGGCCTGCGCGCGACCGACCTCAACCAGGGCGTCGTCTACGGCGTCGAGACCGAGGAGACCGCCCGCGACGAGCGCCTGGTGACGCGTTTCGACTACGACGAGCTGTTCGGAACCGTCCTCAACCGCTTCTGCCTGCAGGCGGTGATCGGGCACCCGCTGACCGTCTACGGCGCCGGCAATCAGACCCGCGGCTTCCTCAACATCCGCGACACCCTCGCCTGCGTCGAACTGGCGGCCCTGAACCCGGCCGAGCGCGGCGAGTTCCGCGTCTTCAACCAGTTCACCGAGCAGTACTCGGTCCTGGAGCTGGCAGAGCTGGTCAGGCAGGCCGGGGAGCATCTCGGCTACTCGGTGAGCATCGAGCACGTCGAGAACCCCCGGGTCGAGAAGGAAGAGCACTACTACAACGCGATCCACACCAAGCTGCTCGACCTCGGCCTCGAGCCGACCCTGCTGGGAGAGGAGCTGGTCGAGTCGATCATCCACGCGATCGAGCGCCACAAAGGCCGCGTGATCGAGACCGCGATCGCGCCGCAGACCCGCTGGAACCCGGCCAAATCGCCTGCAGGCCAGGCGTAACCCGTCCCTAGTCGCCGCCGGGGCTGGGGCCCCGCCGCTGGTACCATCGCCAGTTCCTATGCGCGCCGCCGACACGTTGATGGAATCCCTCAAGGCCGAGGGCGTCAAGGACGTCTTCGGGATCCCCGGTGGGGCGAACCTGCCCACCTACGACGCGATGGTCGACGCGGACTTCCGCCACGTCCAGGTGCGCCACGAGCAGGGCGGCGGCCACGCCGCCGAGGGTTACGCCCAGGCCTCCGGCCGCGTCGGCGTCGCCTTCGCCACCTCCGGCCCCGGCGCGACCAACCTCGTCACCGCCATCGCCGACGCGATGATGGACTCGGTCCCGACCGTCTTCATCACCGGCCAAGTCCGCACCGAGCTGATCGGCACCGACGGCTTCCAGGAGGCCGACATCCTCGGCGCCACCCTCCCCTTCGTGAAGCACTCCTTCGCGGTCACCGACCCGCGGCAGATCCCCGAGTACGTCCACCAGGCCTTCCACGTCGCCTCGACCGGCCGCCCGGGGCCGGTGCTGCTCGACATCCCGCAGGACCTCTCGCGGGCCGACATCGACTACCTGCCGCGCACCGAGCCGGTCGAGCTGCCCGGCTACAAGCCCTCGACCGAGGGCAACATCAAGCAGATCCGGATCGCCGCCAAAGCGCTGGCCAACGCCCGCCGCCCGATCTTCTACACCGGCGGCGGCGTGATCAACGCCGGCGCCTCCGCCGAGCTCCGCGAGCTGGCCGACTCCGACCGCTTCCCGGTCACCTCGACCCTGATGGGCCTCGGCGCCTTCCCGGCCTCCAGCGACCGCTTCCTCGGGATGCTGGGCATGCACGGCACCTGGGCCGCCAACCACGCGATGGACAAAGCCGACCTGATCGTCTGCATCGGCGCCCGCTTCGACGACCGCATCACCGGCAAGCTCGACGAGTTCGCCCCGCACGCCAAGGTGATCCACATCGACGTCGATCCGGCGGAGATCTCGAAGAACGTCGGCGCCCACATCCCGATCGTCGGCGACGCCAAACAGGTGCTGCCGAAGCTGACCCGCGAGTACCGGGCGCTGCAGACCGACTCCTCCCGCCTCGACGACTGGTGGACGACGCTGCGCGGCTGGCAGGACGCGCACCCGCTCTATTACGACGAGTCGAGCGACCAAAGCGGCGAGATCAAACCCCAGTTCATGATCAGGGCGCTGCACAGGGCCACCCAGGGCGACGCGATCATCACCTCCGACGTCGGCCAGCACCAGATGTGGACCGCGCAGTACTACGGCTTCGACAAGCCCCGGCGCTGGATCAACTCCGGCGGGCTGGGGACGATGGGCTTCGGCCTGCCGAGCGCGATCGGCGCCAAAGTCGCCTGCCCGGGCGAGCAGGTCGTCTGCGTCGGCGGCGACGGCAGCCTGATCATGAACATCCAGGAGCTGGCCACCTGCGTGACCGAGAACATCCCGGTCAAGGTCTTCCTGATGAACAACGGCTACATGGGCATGGTCCGCCAGTGGCAGGAGCTGTTCTGGGACCGCCGTTACAGCTCGGTCGACATGGGCTCGAGCCCGGACTGGGTGAAGCTGGCCGAGGCCTTCGGCGCCAGGGGGATGCGCTGCGACAACTCCGCCGACCTCGAGGAGCAGATGGTCGCGGCGCTGGAGCACGACGGCCCGGTCCTGCTCGACGTCCGCGTCGCCCGCGAAGAGAACTGCTATCCGATGATCCCGCCGGGCAACGCCGCCCGCGACATGGTCGAGGCGCCGCGCGGGAGCCAGGTGCGCTGATGGAGGCCGGGACTCCCCAGGTCGTCCAGCTCGAGGACCTGCACGTGGCCGGGCAGCTCAGCGGCCGCAAGCACATCCTCTCGATCCTGGTCGAGAACAAACCGGGCGTGCTGGCGCGCGTCGCCGGCCTCTTCTCCCGGCGCGGCTTCAACATCGACACCCTCGCCGTCGGCCCGACCGACGACCCGAGCGTCTCCCGCATCACCCTCACGCTCGACGGCGCCGTCCACCCGATCGACCAGGTGACCAAGCAGCTGCACAAGCTGATCAACGTCCTGAAGATCCGCGACATGGAGCCGGAGGAGACGGTCGCCCGCGAGATGGCCCTCTTCAAGGTCTCCTCGGCGGTCGAGAACCGCGCCGAGATCATCCAGTTCGCCGAGATCTTCCGGGCGAAAATCGTCGACGTGGCGCGGCGGACGATGACGATCGAGGTGACCGGCTCCGCCGACAAGATCGAGGCCTTCGAGCGGATGGTCCGCCCCCACGGCCTGGTCGAAATGGTTCGGACCGGCGAGATCGCCATTGGACGCGGTCACGACTGAGGCGCTCCTCGGCGCCCTGGAGAAGGCCGCCGGGCGGGGACGGCGCACCCTCGTAAGCGTCACCTCCGCGGTCGAGATCGGCGACCCCTGCGCGGCGGTCTTCGCCTCGCGGCTGGCCAGCGACCGCTGGTTCTGCTGGGAGCAGCCCGACCGCGAGTTCGCGCTCGCCGGGCTCGGGGTCGCGCACGAGGCGAGCTCCCGCGGCGGGACCCGCTTCGGCGACGTCGCCGACGAGTGTCTGCGGGTCGGCTCGGGGGCGGTCCTCGACGAGCCCCGCGGCCTTCCCGCGGGCGCCGGACCGGTCTGGCTCGGCGGCTTCGCCTTCGACGACGACGGCGGCAAGAGCACGACCTGGTCCTCGCTGCCGCCCGCGTCTCTGGTCCTGCCGGAGGTCTCGGTCTGTCGCCGGGCAGGGAGCACCTTCCTCACCGTCAACGCCGTCGTCCAGGCCGGGGAAGAGGTCGAGCGACTGGGGGAGAGGCTCGGCGCGCGCCTGGCCTCGCTGCGCGCCGACGCGCCGCTGCCGCTGCTCGACCCGCACCCGACCGCCCATGCCGGGATCCGCAGCGCCCGGCCGCCGGGCGACTTCGAAGCCGCGGTCGAGGGCGCCACATCGCGGATCGCCGCCGGCGAGATGAGCAAGGTCGTCCTCGCCCGCGAGGTGATCGTCAGCGCCGCCGCCGCCCACGATCCCGCCGCCCTCTTCGGCGCGATGCGCGAGCAGTTCCCGGCCTGCTTCTGCTTCTGCTGCGGGACGCCCGAGGCGGCCTTCATCGGCGCCAGTCCCGAGCTCCTCGTCCGCCGCGCCGGCGCCGGCGTCTCCACCGTCGCCCTCGCCGGCTCGACCCGGCGCAGCTCCGACCCGGCGGTCGACGACCATCTCGGCGAGCAGCTCCTGCGCAGCGACAAGGACCGCCGCGAGCAGCGGATCGTCGCCGAGCGGATCGTCCGCGCCCTGCGCCCGCACGCGGTCTGGGTCGAGGCGGCGCCCGAGCCGGAGATCGTCAAGGTGGCGAACATCCAGCACCTGGCGACGCCGGTGATCGCCCAGCTCGCCGAGCCCCACTCGGCGATCGAGCTGGCCGGCCTCCTGCACCCGACGCCCGCCGTCGGCGGCGAGCCCTGGCCGGCGGCCGCGGCGGCGATCGCCGAGCTCGAGGGCATGGACCGCGGCTGGTACGCCGCCCCGGTCGGCTGGATGGACGCGACCGAGGACGGCGAATTCTGCGTCGCCCTCCGCAGCGCCCTCCTCCGCGACCGCGAGGCCCACCTCTTCGCCGGCGTCGGCGTCGTCGCCGGCTCCGACCCCGCCGCCGAGCTGGCCGAGACCGAGGTCAAGCTCGGCGCGCTTTTACCGCTGCTGACCGAGTAGCACCACACAAGCTCCTCGTGAGTTCGGCGGTCAGCGGTGCGGCCGGATCGCCGACCGGCCCCAGGCTGTTGTTGACGCGGCTGAACGAATCTCGGCCCGAGCCGGCGACGGCACCAGGCTCGCGGATCAGGGACCAGGCGTCTGACGAAGACGGGAAGAACTGCCGAGGCCCGGCCTTCTTGGGACCCTTCGGGACAGCGGCTCCCCGGCCCCGGCCGCGAGGCGGGCCCGATCAGCTGCTGATTGCCGCTGCGACGGCGGCCGACAACTGCCGGTGCATGGCGACGTTGGTCTGCCGGTTCGTCTTTACCTCGATGAGCTCGGTCCCGGAGGACAGGGCTTCCGCCAGCTCCCCGAGGGATTCGAGCCGCTGATGCGAGAGTTCGAAGAGGGCCGCGGCCTTGGCGGCGTCGACGCCCCGCGGGGTGCCGAGCAGGGCCTCGAACTCATCGTTGCCCAAGGCCTTCTCCTGCGGCAGGAAGTGGAAGATGCCGCCGCCGTCGTTGTCGATGGCGACGATCCGGACCGGGGTGTCGACCTCGCGCAGGGCCGCCAGGCCGCCGATGTCGTGGAGCAGGCCGAGGTCGCCGGTGAGGATCGTCGTCGGCCGGCCGCTGGCCTGGGCGGCGCCGATGCCGGAGGAGACGAGGCCGTCGATGCCGTTGGCGCCGCGGTTGCAGAGGAAGAGGGCGTCGGCGTCGCCGGCGGCGAGGAAGGCCTCCTGGTCGCGGATCGGCATGCTGGAGGCGGTGTAGACGAGGTCGCCGTCGCGGTGGGCGGCGCCGAGGGCGCGGTGAAGCGCCGGCTCGGAGATCTCCGTGCCGCCGAGCGCCTCGTCGAGGGCCGCCTGCGCCGCCGCCTCGGCCTCGAGCCAGCGATCGGGCAGCGGCCGTTCCCGTCCCTCCAGACCTTCGAGCCGCGCCGCCCAGCCCTGGGCAAGCTCGGTCGGGTCGGCGCGGAGGATCGCCGCCGCCCGGTTGGTCGGCTCGTTCCAGCCGCCGTAGGGGTCGACGACGATCTGGTCGGCGCCGCTGGCCTCGATCCAGGCCCGCAGCGGCTTGCTGGTCGGCATCGCGCCGAAGCGGAGGATCAAGTCGGGGACGACGGAGCGGGCGAAGCGCTCCTCGCGCAGCAGCAGGTCGTAGGCGGCGACGACGTGCGAGCGGTCGTGCGGTCCGCAGCGCAGCTGCGAGGTCGGCTCGGCGAGGATCGGGAAGCCGGAGACGCGGGCCAGGTGGGCGAGCGGCTCGCGCAGCTCGGGGTCGAGCTGGCGCCCGGCGACGATCACGCCGGAGATCGCGTTGCCGATGTGTCCGGCGACCTCGTCGAGGAGGAAGGGCGAGGGCTCGAGGTCGATGTGCGTCACCGCGGTCAGCGGCCGGCCGTCGCGCCCGTTCAGCGCCAGCTGGTCGGTCGCGGTCACGGCGCCCTCGGCCGGCACCGGCGCCAGCGGCTCGCGCCAGGGAAGGTTCAGGTGTACCGGGCCGGGCCGCGCCTCGCCGCGTGCCGCGGCGAGCGCCCGGCAGGCGACAGAGCGGTAGTGGAGCAGGCCGCCGTCGTCTGCCTCGTGCGTCCCGACTTCGCAGAACCAGCGCACCGAGGAGCCGAAGCTCTTGATCTGGTCGATCGTCTGCCCGGCGCCGATCCCGCGCAGCTCCGGCGGTCGGTCGGCGCTGAGGACGACCAGCGGGATCCCCGATTCGTCCGCCTCGACCACGGCGGGGTGGTAGTTGACGAGGGCGGTGCCCGAGGTGCAGAGCAGCGCCACCGGCTCCCCGCTCGCCTGCGCGGCTCCCAGCGCGAAGAACCCCGCCGAACGCTCGTCGACGATCACCTTCACCTCGATCTCCGGCTGCCGCCAGAGCGCCACGGCCAGCGGCGTCGAGCGCGAGCCGGGCGAGATCACCGCCAGCCGCAGCCCCCCGCGCGCCAGCTCCTCGGCGAAGGCGGAGGCGAGGGCGGTGTTGGCGTTGGTGGGATCCATGACGGTGGCGTGTCGACTTCCTCTCGGATAGCGAGAGGAAGTCGACACGTGCAGGCTAGATGCGGTGCGCCTGCAGCGCCTCCTCGTCGATCTCGACGCCGAGCCCGGGGCCCGGGGGGAGGTGGAGCATTCCGTCGCGGATCTCGCACTCGACTGCGGCGATCGTCGAGGCGAAGAGCCGCTGCGTGGCGAGGCCGTGGGCGAGGTGAAGGCGTTCGGGATGACCGGTCTCGGCGAGGCTGAGGGCCACCTGCGCCGCCGCCGCGATCCCCACCGGCCCGTCCAGCGCGCTGGTGACGTAGGCGGGGAGGACGTCGGCGATCGCCAGCGACTCTTCGGGGCCGCCGACCTTGGAGAGCTTGATCCCGGTGTAGGCGCAGGCGCCCAGCGCCACCGCCTCCTCGGCCTCGTCGAGGCTCGTGACGCTCTCGTCTCCCGCAAGCGGAATCGTCGTTCCCGCCGCGAGCTCCGCCATCGCCTCCAGTCCCGCCACCGGCTGCTCCGCCAACTCCACCGCGAACGCCTCCAACTCGGCCAGCGTCGCCTTAGCCGTCTCCAGGTCCCAGGCCTCGTTCGCATCCACCCGTATCCGCACCCCGGGCCCGAGCGCCTCCCGCACCGCCCGCACCTGCTCCAGGTCCCCAGATCGCCGAGTCCGCGAAAACGGTCCTCGAGGGACCGTTTTC
>DASTBO010000040.1:0-2383 GCA_035712025.1 Solirubrobacterales bacterium | reverse complement strand
AGCCGGTCGACGCGGCGCGCGTCGCCGACATGCTCGACGCGGGGCAGCGAGCGATCGCGTCGCGCGGGCGCGTCGCGCCCGGTGACAAGACGATGCTAGACGCGCTTGCGCCCGCCGCCGAGGCGGCGCGCCGCGTCGCCGGCTCGGGCGGCTCGGTCGGCGACGCCGTCGCCGCGGCGGCCGACGCCGCCGAGCGGGGCGCCGGCGCCACCGGCGACATGGTCGGCAGGGCCGGGCGGGCCTCGCGGCTCGGCGAGCGCTCGCTCGGGCACCCCGATCCGGGGGCCGTCTCGGTGGCCATCATGCTGCGGGTGGCCGCCGATCGCCTTCGATCGGTGGGCCCGGCATGAACGCCCGCGAGGCGCCGGCCCGGATCGCCATCGGGTCCGACGACGTCGGCCTGGAGCTGAAGGAGGCGATCGCCGCGCACCTGCGCGGGCTGCCGGGCCATCCCGTGCGATGCCTCGACGTGACCCAGGTGGGCGAGCAGGACCTCGACGTGCCGGAGGTTGCGCAGCTGGTCGCCGAGTCGATCCGGCGCGGCGAGGCGGACCGGGGAATCCTGGTGTGTGGATCCGGGGTCGGGATGGTGATCGCGGCGAACAAGGTGCCCGGGATCCGCGCCGCCCAGTGCCACGACGTCTACACCGCCGAGCACGCTCGCAACAGCGACGACGCGCAGATCATGGTGCTCGGCTCTCGCGTGATCGGGAGCGAGCTGGCAAAGAAGGTGGTCGAGGCGTGGCTGACCGCCGACTTCGAGCCCAACCAACGCCGGCGTCGGCGGATGGCGAAGCTCCAGGTGCTCGAACGCTCCTATCTGCGGCCTACTCCTCGCTCCGGTCCCCGGCGGTGACCAGCCGGAGCGCTTCCCGCACCGGGGTCGGCTCGTGCTCGGGATCGGCGAGCGCGATCAGCGTCAGGGCCGTCCGGGCGAGGTGGCGGACCAGCAGCACGCTCACTGCCGGCCCGTCCCTCGACTCGCACGCCTCGACGATGGCGGCGTGCTCCTGGGCGGCCGCCGGCCAGACCCGCGGGGCGGCCAGGTAGACACGGCGGTAGCGCTCGCTGTGGTCCGAGAGCTCCCGGGCGAGCCGCTCGATCCGCTCGCCCGCGTACCTCCGCAGCAGCTCGTGATAGCGCCGGTGCTCGGCCTCCCACGCGTCGATGTCGCGCTCCTCCAGCGGCCGGTTCATCGCCGACAGCGCCGCCCGCAGCTCCGCCAGGTCCTCGGGCGTATAGCGCGGCACGGTCAGTCGCACCGCCAGCGCCTCGACCAGCACGCGGCTGGCGTAGACCTGCTCGAGGTCGGTGATCGACAGCTCGGCAACCCTGACACGCCGGTTGGGTGGCGAGTCGATCAGCCCCTCGCGCTGCAGCATCCGCAACGCCTCACGCAGCGGCGTCCGGCTCACCCCCAGCCTGGCGGCGAGCTGAACTTGTGAGATCGGCATCCGGGGATCGAACTCGCCGCGCAGGATCGCCTCCCGCAGGCGGTCGTGGACGACCTCCGTCGAGAGTTCGGACGCGGTTGCGGACCCGGCCTCGCCGGGTTGATCGGGGCGCTGCATCTCCATACGAGCACGCCAACCCGCCGCCGGGGCCGCCCTCAGCCGGCCGCGGGCCGCTGCTTCGCGGCCAGACCGGCGGCGACCTCGATGAGCAGGTCCTCCTGCCCGGCGACCGACTTGCGCCGGCCGACCTCGACCAGAACGTCACGGGCGTCCACGCCGAACCGTTCGGCGGCGCGGGCGGCGTGGTGCAGGAAGCTGCCCGGCACGCCGGCGAACCCCTGCGTGAGCGTCGTACGGTCGACCGTCGGCGGGGTCCTCATGATCGGCCGCACGATCGCGTCCGCGACGTCCTCGAGCTTCCACAGGTCGATGCCGGTGGGGATGCCGATCCGCTCGAGCACCGCGACCAGCGCCTCCATCTGGCAGTTGCCGGCGCCCGCGCCGGCGCCGGCCAGGCAGGCATCGGCTAGCGTCGCGCCCTCCTGGATCGCCGCCACCGTGTTGGCGACCGCCAGCGACAGGTTCTGGTGCGCGTGGATGCCCGCCTCGGCCTCGCCGCCGAACTCCCGCAGCATCGCGGCCAGCCGAGCCTTCACCTCGTCCATCGTGAGCGCCCCTGCCGAGTCCATGATGTGGACGCCGGTGGCGCCCGCGTCGACCATGATCCGGGCCTGTTCGGCGATCGTCTCGGGTGAGGTCATGTGCGGCATCATCAGATCCCCGTGCACGTCCATCCCGAGGTCGCGGGACAGGCCGATGTGCTGGGTGGCGATGTCGGCCTCGGTGCAGTGGGTGGCGATCCGCACCAGGTCCGCGCCCAGCTCGGCCGCGCGTTCCAGCTGCCGCTTGGTGCCGATGCCGGGTTGGAA
>DASTBO010000039.1:0-41570 GCA_035712025.1 Solirubrobacterales bacterium | reverse complement strand
CTGGCGTACCCTGATCGTGCTCGAGGAGGGCGCCGAGGCAGAGGTCTGGGAGCACTGGTCCTCCCCAAGCGATGACATCGACGCCCTGCTCAACTCCGTTGTCGAGCTGAGCGTCGGCCAGGCAGCGACGCTGCGCTACATAAACACCCAGGACATCTCCGAGCGGGCCTGGATCTTCGCCACCCAGCGCGCCCAGGTGGACCGCGACGGCCGCCTCGACTGGACCGCGCTCGGCTTCGGCTCGGCCAACGGCAAGGTGCGGATGGAGACCAACCTTGCGGGCCCGGGCTCCGAGGCAAGGGTCACCGGCGGCTACGCCGGCGGCGCCGGACAGCACCTCGACTTCGACACCCTGCAGGAGCACGCGGCGCCGAACACCAACTCCGACCTCGCCTTCCGCGGCGTCCTCGCTGCCGGCGCGACCGCGGTCTGGCGCGGGATGATCAAGGTCGACCCCGGGGCCCAGCAGACCGACGCCTTCCAGGAGAGCCGCAACCTGCTGCTCTCGCCCGAGGCCCACGCCGACGCGATTCCCGGCCTCGAGATCCTCGCCGACGACGTCCGCTGCACCCACGCCGCCGCGATCGCCCAGGTTGACAAGGAGCAGCTCTTCTACCTCACCTCGCGCGGCCTCGACGACGAGGCGGCCAAGGCGCTGATCATCGAAGGCTTCCTCGAGTCCCTGGTCGAACGCCTCGCCGAGGGCCCGGTGCGCGACAGCATCTCCGAGGCGCTCGAGACCCGCCTCGCCGAGATCCTCTAGCCGGACTCTTCCTCAGGGTGCTCCCTCGCCCAGCGGCGTTGGGCGAGCATGCTGCGAACGATCGCCCCGGCGACGATCAGAACCGGGACCACGTAGAGGACCCAGAGGGCGTAGTGGCCAGCATGGGCGAGCGGGAGAGGCAACCCCGTGAGTATGGCGGGATTGCCTCTCTGCCCGACGTCGTCTTCCCGCCTAGCAGCCAGCTTTCGCGTAGCTGCCGGCCACCGTCGGGCAGCCGTCGTCGGTGTCGGGCACCAGGTCGGCGTCTTTGTCGGGCGGTGCCGGGCTGGAGGCGTCGCCGGTGTCGGTGGGCGAGCCGCCCTGCAACACGACCTGGGTCGCGCCCGAGCCGATGTCCTGCCATTTGGTCGTCGCGAAGGGCGCCTGCTGGTAGGAGACGATGCCGGAGGCCGGGTTGCCGCGCAGGATCGCGATCGTGTCGCCCGACATCACCAGGCGCTGCACGTTCATCGAGGCGTCGGCGACCTTGGTCCAGGCGCAGCAGCTGAAGGGAGCCGACTGCACCCAGGCGCTGCCGTCGGTGCGAACGACGCCGAGGCGGATCTTGCCGTCGGTGCCCCTGGCCATCGCCACCTGGCGGTCGTTGTTGTCGACGATCGACCAGCCGCAGCAGTTGAACGGGGCGTTCTGGATGTAGGTGTTGCCGGTCCCGTTGCCGTTGGTGTTGCGCAGGACCGCCATCGCCGTGCCGCCGGCATCGTTGCTCGCCATCGCCATCTGCACGACGTTGTTGTCGACGATCTGCCAGCCGCAGCAGGTCAGCGGCGTGTGCTGGATGTAGGCGTTGCCGTTTTTGCGCACCGCGCCGACGTAGCTGCCGCCCGTCGTTGGGCTGGTCATCGAGACCTGACGGTCGCTGTTGTCGACGATCGACCAGCCGCAGCAGGTCAGCGGGGTGCTCTGGGTGTAGGCGTTGCCGTCGGTGCGGATCGCCGCCAGGAGGCTCTGGCCGCCGGTCTGGCTGGTGATCTCGAGGCGCGTGTCGAAGGTGTCGAGGGCCTGCCAGCCGCAGCAGCTGAACGGCTTGTTTTGGTAGTAGGAGTAGTTGCCGCGGATCACCGTCGCCGTCGGGCCCGAGAGCCGCATCTGGGTGTCGCCGTTGCTGTCGATGATCGACCAGCCGCTCGAGGTGTAGGGGAAGCTCTGCGCGTAGGCGGAGCCGCCGGCGACCATCCCGACCTGGGGGACGGTGGTGACGATGCGGTCAGAGCCGATGACGGTTTTGCCTTCGACGTTGTTGGCGACGATCCGGTAGTGGTAGGTCTTGGCCGATTCCAGCCCGCTGAGGCCGGCGCTGACGGGGATCGGAGCGGTGCCCGAGCCGGCCGAGACGGTCGGGGTCGAGTGGGTGTAGGCAGCCGAGGTGCCGTAGTCGAAGTGGTAGGAGGCTCCGGCGGGGCCGCCGGGGTTGACGGTGCCCAGGAGCGTCGCCGAGGTCGAGTAGACGTAGGAGGAGCCGCCGGTGGTGGCGGTGAGGCTGGAGGCGGGTTTGGCCCCCATGTCGAGGAGGGGCTCCTGGATCCCGTCGGAGACTTTGACCTCGCTGCCATCGGCGGCGTACTCACTGTGTGTATCGATCCAGTTGTAGTTGCCGAGGGCGCGGACGAAGTTGCGGATCGCTTCCACGTCGGCCCGGCTGTTGGGGTTGTTGGCCGCGGCCATGCCGGCGACTGCGCCAGCGACCATCGGGGCGGCCATCGAGGTGCCGGTCTTGACTTCATACCCCCCCGTTCGAGACGTGGAGAGTATGCAAGTGCCAGGCGCCGCGATGTCGACCTTTGGTCCCCAATTACTGTAATTGCCCAGCGAGTCATCCTGATCATCGGCATATTTGCTGCACGTCCCGGCAGCGCCGGAACTTCCAGGAAGACCGTCGAAGTCGGTTAGCGCAGAAACCGTGATGGGGTCGTCATAGGCCGCCGGTACATATGGGCCGAGGTTCTCGTAGCTGACTATGCCGGTCACGACGTCTTTGTATGACGTTTTCCCTCCCGTCACATTTCGATCGTCGTTTCCTGCTGAGGCTACGTAGACGACCCCTTTGTCGACCGAGGCCGCTATGGCTTCCCGCAGTGGTTTCCCATTGCATTCATCGGGTTCTTCACAGCCGAAGCTCATGTTGACAACCTCGATCGCGGAGGATCGTTCAGTTACCCAATTGACAGCTGCGATTACGTCGGAGAGCTGTCCCTTGTACAACGCACCGTCAACCGTCTGGAGGTTTCCTTGGTAGTTCAGCACCCTGACGCTCCAGATACGTACTCCTGGCGCGGTTCCGGCTACTCCGAAGCTGTTGTCGCGGGCCCCGATGATCCCAGCCACATGGGTGCCATGCCCGAAAAGATCCTCGCCTCCGTTGACACAGCCAGCGCCGGGAGATCCTACGGATACACAATTCACCTTCGAAACTACGTTGAGATCAGGGTGGCTTTCCACCCCCGAATCCAAGACCGCGACGTCGGCGTTCACCTGAACGTCATCGATTTCGTCGATGTCGAGGCTGGGGTTGCTGGGAGCGAATACCCGTTTGAAACCGGTCGATTGCGTCTGAGAGTCGGCATGCACTATCCCGTCGGCCTCCACGTAGTCGACATTCGGATCCTGCTTGATCGCCCTCAGTGCGCCGGCGCTCAACTCTGCCGAGTATCCCTCTATCGCGGCTCCGTAGATGTGGCCGACATCAGCGCCACGGTTCTCTTCGTGGCGGTGGGCGACGTTGGCGGGTGGGCGACGTCGTCTTTGAGGACGACGATGTAGCTCCCAGCAGTCGGGGCGGCAGAAGCCACTGAGACCGAGACGACCGTGGCCAGAGAGAGCAGGGCGCCGAACACGACGACGAACAAGAAGCTCCTGCCGAACAGCAGTTGGATCCGCATCTATCTCTCCCTTGCTAACCGGAGGCACCCCCAGTGCGCCCGCGCGTCCCGGGCAGTATAGACATCGATGTTTCTTTATGGAGGGTTGTTGTTGTCCATATACCGGTGGTGTTTTTAGGTCACCCGTTGGAGACCGAGAGCAGGTAGAGGCCGAAGCAGGTGAAGGCGACCATTACGGCCAACATCCAGTACTGGGAGGCGGTGGCCTTGCGGTAGTCGGGCCAGTAGACGAGGGCGCGGTCGTGGGCGAGCGTCAGGCCGACCACGTGGCCGGCGATCAGCGCCCCGACCTGGACGTACCAGATCGCGTTGGCGCTGAGGACTTTGAAGTCGATGCCCGAGTTGGCGGTGCCGAAGAGGTCGGTGTGGCCGGTGCCGAGCGGGTCGGAGAGCAGGTAGCCGAACTGGGCCTGCTCCTGGAAGACGAAGAGGCTGAAGTAGTGGGCGACGAGGTAGGCGAGGGCGATCGGGATCAGGGTGTGGGCGAAGCCGGCGCGCAGCTTCGCCAGCGAGGGCGCTCCGGGCACGGTCCGCATGCCGCGCACGCCGAGCAGGTAGACGAGGGCGACGCCGGCGAAGCAGGCGAGCATGAAGATCGTGTCGGTGAGGCGCAGCGCCTGGGTCAGGTTCATGCCAGTGTCGGCGAACCAGTTGAAGACGGATTCGATCCCGTCCTTGAAGGCGCCCTCGGAGGCGCCGTCGTAGCTGGTCGAGGCGATCGAGGCGATCACCACCGCGGCGGAGCCGGGGACGGTGGCCCAGGTCGTCGCCGCCGCGAACGGGCGCCGGCGCTCGAGCCTGCCGTCGCGGGCGCCGAAGATCCCGAGCCGGCCGAACATCCCGAAGTAGACGGAGAAGACCTCGCCGCGCTCGCACCACTCCTCGACCCCGAAGACGGCCATCATCGCCAGCGTGTAGACGCTGTAGGCAAGCGCGGCGACCGCGGCGGCGTGCGGGTCGAGACCGACGGCGACGCCGCCGCTGGCGCCGTAGATGACCTCGAGCCAGACCACGGCGAGGAGGCCGATCGCGGCGGGCCAGCGCCCGAGCTTCTCGGGGTAGGCGGCGTGCGCGGCCCGCTGCCCGGCGATCGCGGCAAAGCCGGCCCCGACCGCGCGGCCGACCGCGCGCCAGGGATTGAAGGGCCGGAAGACGTCGCCGAAGATCGCCGAGAAGAAGGGGAACCCGAGCCAGCAGGTGACGAAGAGGAAGGTGAGGGCGAAGTTGCGATCCGGGGCTTCGGTGCCCTCAAGCCCGGCGTAGACGGCGAAGCCGAGGAGGAGGACCCCGATCGCGCCGCAGAGAGCCTGCACCGGCAGGCCGAGCAGGGCGCGGGAGAGCCCCGCCCCGAGCGGCCGCTCGTGCAGCTGCTCGAAGCGGGGGCTGCGCCAACCTGCCGCCAGCGCGAAGAAGGAGACGACCAGGACGATCGACGCCCCCCAGGCGAAGAGCCAGGCGGGGACCGGCAGGTCCTGCCGGGATGCCAGGGCGTGCGCCAGCGGCAGGAAGTTCACGGGTTGATCCGCAGCTCGGCGATCTGAACGCCCAGCTCCTCCAGCTCGGCCTCGTAGATCCCTTCCAGTTCGGCGGGGAAGTCGAATTCGATCGTGCCGCCGGCCGGGACGTTCTGGGAGTAGTCGTAGCCGTGGACGTGGATCTCTTCCGCCGCGTCGGAGGAGACCCGGAATCGGATCCGTTCTCCGGCGCTGAATTCCAGCTCCTGGATGCCGCCGACCGGCTCGCCGTCGCGGACGACGATCGTCGGGACGTCGGCGCTCGCCGTCCCGTCTTCGCCGGCCGCGGCGCCTTCGAGCTCGGCGCAGGCGATCTTGTCGCTGTGCGCGTGCTGGGGCTCGGCCTCGTGGTGGCCACCTTCCTTGGAGTGGTCGACGCCTTCGTGGACGAAGACGGTGGAGACCGCTTCGGAGCCGGTCGGGTCGTAGGCGGTCATCTCGTGGTGCGAGTCGTCAGCGAGGTGGATGACGACCGAGCCGGCCTCGCCGGGCGGCACTTCGCGCTTGCTGGTTGCCTCGGCTTCGCCTTCGCCCGCAGCGTCGGTGGTGAACTCCAGGTGGATCTCGTTCGGGGGCTCTTCCGAGCCGCCCTTTTCGAACTGGAAGTGCGGGCCACCCGGGTCGGCCTGGTCGCAGCCAGCGGTGTGGAGGTGCGCCACGTAGGCGGTCTTCGGCTCCAGCCCGCTGGCCGTCAGCGTCACCGTGGTGCCGCCGTCGGCGCGTTCCAGCTCGGCTTCGCCGGCCACTCCGGAGTAGCCGTCGGGGGCGTCGGCGACGGGGGCGAACTTGCCGCTGACCGTCGTCTCCTCGCCGGTCCTGCCGGAGCCGCTGCCGCAGGCGACGAGAGCGGCTGCCGCGACGAGCGCGAGCAGCGCGACCATCGGTTTCCTTGCATCTCGCATAGTCAGTTCCTCTCTTCTCAGCTTGTCTCGGGCATGCAGGCGCCCGCGCCCGAAGGGGCGAGCGCTTAAGCCGGGAGAGGCGGAGCGCGACCGGAGAGCGAGAGGGCGAGGAGCAGGCCGCCGCCGGGGGCGAAGGAGCGCGGCGGACGCGCCGGGCGCGGAGCCCGGGCGGCGAGAGGGGGTCGGCCGGCGGCAGCGATCCGCTCCGAGAGCCGGACGATCGCCTCGCAGCCGGGGTAGTGACCGAGCAGCAGCGTCGCCAGCAGGGCCAGCAGCGGCAGCGCCGGCAGCAGGAATGCGACGAGCTCGGTCACCGGCTCAGGATACTGTCCGCCCTCCCGTGCGCCCCGGACACGACAACATCGCCGCCCCCGACCTGCCCGCCGGCCTCGCCTGGGTCGGGGTCGAGCCGGAGTCGATGCCGGCGCTGACCGCCGGCGGCCCGGCGCTGGTCCACTTCGTCGAATACGCGCAGCTGAACAGCGTCCGCACCCTGCCCTACCTCGCCGAGTGGCAGCGCCGCTATCGCGAGGCGGGCCTCAGCGTGATCGGCGTTCAGGCGCCGCGCTTCCCGTTCGCCGCCGAGCCCGAGCACGTCGCCGCCGGCCTCGGGCGGCTGGGGGTCGAGGTCCCGGTCGCGATCGACGCCGACCACGAGCTCTGGGCCGCCTACGGCTGCGAGGGATGGCCGAGCCTCTTCCTCTGGAGCCTCGGCGGTGCGCTCTCCTGGGCCCACTTCGGTGAGGGCGAATACCGGGCGACCGAGGAAGCGATCCAGGCCGAGCTGCGGGAGATCGACGCCCTGCGGCCGCTGCCCGAGCCGATGGCGCCGCTGCGGGCGACCGACGGTCCCGGGGTCCGGGTCGTCCCCCCCACCCCCGAGGTCTTCCCCGGCGGCTCCTGGCAGCGGCCCTGGGTCGCGGGAGAGGACGGCGAGGACCTGGCGCTCGACTACCAGGCCGGCGGCGCCTTCGCGACGGTCGAGGGCGAGGGCGAGATCGAGGTCGAGATCGACGGCGAGTGGACGACGCTGCCCAGCGATCCCGTCCCCGGCCTCCGCACCCTCGCCGAGCACCCGAGCCACGAGGCGCACAGCCTCATCTTGCGGCCGACGCCGGGCATCAGGGTCTGGTCGCTCAGCTTCGCGCCAGGCGTACCCTGAACCCACCCCCGAGCACAGAGGAGGAAGCGATGATCACCAAGACCGACTTCATCGGCGTCCCGTCTACCGACGCCGAGCGCTCGCGCGCCTTCTACGTCGAGACCCTCGGCCTGCGACCGGACGAGAACAGCCGCTTCGAGTGCTGGGCCGGCGACACCTGCTTCGGGATCTGGGAACCGGAGAAGCAGGGGATGAAGTTCGCCCCGGCGAAAAACGCGCACCCGGCGCTGCACGTCGACGACGTCGAAGCGGCCCGCAGGGAGCTCGAGGCCAAGGGCGTGGTGTTCGCCGGCGAGACCTTCGACACCGGCGTCTGCCACATGGCGCTCTTCACCGATCCCGACGGCAACGACCTGATGCTGCACAACCGCTACGCGCCCTACGAGAGCTGAACCGCCGGCGAAGCGCTTCAGGCGCGCGCTGCGACCTCTTCGCGGATCTCCTTCGGGAGCATGAAGCGGACGTCCTCGTGGACGGTCCGCAGCTCGGAGACGTCGTCGGCACCGCGCTCGCGGAAGAAGGAGACGAGGCGTTCGACCAGCTCCTCGGGGGCCGAGGCCCCGGAGGTGATGCCGACCGTCTCCACCCCCTCCAGCCACTCCTCCTGCACCTGGCCGTGGTTGTCGATCAGGTGCGAGGCGGCGCCGTGTTCGCGCGCCACCTCGACCAGGCGGTTGGAGTTGGAGGAGTTGGTCGAGCCGATGACGAGGACCAGGTCGCACTCGCGGGCCAGCTGCTTGACGGCGATCTGGCGGTTGGTGGTCGCGTAGCAGATGTCGTCTGACTTGCTGCTGACGATGCCGGGGAACTTGGCGCGCAGGGCGGCGATCACCTCGGCGGTCTCGTCGACCGAGAGCGTGGTCTGGGTGATGAAGGCGACTTTGCTCGCGTCCGGGACCTCGAGGCTCTCGACCTCGTCGGCGGTTTCGATCAGGACGATGCTGTCGGGCGCCTCCCCAGTCGTCCCTTCGACCTCCTCGTGCCCCTCGTGGCCGATCATGATGATCGTGTAGCCCTGGGTAGCGAAGCGGCGGGCCGAGACGTGGACCTTGGTCACCAGCGGGCAGGTAGCGTCGATCGTCCGCAGCTGCCGGGCGGCGGCATTGTCGTGGACGGCGGGGGCGACGCCGTGGGCGGAGAAGACGACGATCCCGCCCTCCGGCACCTCGGTCTCCTCCTCGACGAAGATCGCGCCGCGCTTGGCCAGCTCCTCGACCACGTGCTTGTTGTGGACGATCTCCTTGCGCACGTAGACGGGCGCGCCGTGGAGCTCGAGCGCGCGCTCGACCGTCTGCACGGCGCGGTCGACGCCGGCGCAGTAGCCGCGCGGCGCGGCGAGAAGGACCTTCTTCGGCCCGGTGACGGTGGCAGGCATGCCCGACAAGGGTACCGATGGGCGTGTCTGAGCTTGACCGTCACATATGAGGGGAAAGCTCAGACACGGTGGTGGGATTGCGGGTAATCGGGCGGGAAAGCTCCGATTTTGCGGCCTAAGTAGCCTTGACGGGATGGCCACCTCTGGACGCCACCTCGACCGCCTCACCGCCGTCGACGCCTCGTTCCTGACCAACGAGAGCTCCAGCAGCCACATGCACGTCGGCGCGATCCTGATCTTCGAGGGCCCGCCGCCGAAGTACACCGACCTGCTCGAGCACGTCCGCAGCCGGCTGCCGCTGGTCCCCCGCTTCCGCCAGAAGCTGGTGGTGCCGCCGCTGGAGGCCGGCCGGCCGCTCTGGGCCGACGACGTCAACTTCAACCTGACCTACCACATCCGCCACACCGCGCTGCCCGAACCGGGCGGCGAGGCGCAGCTCAAACAGCTGGCGGGACGGGTCTTCTCCCAGCAGCTCGACCGCTCGAAGCCGCTCTGGGAGCTGTGGCTGGCGCAGAACCTCGAGCGCGACCGCTTCGCGATCCTGACCAAGACCCACCACGCGATGGTCGACGGGATCTCCGGCGTCGACATCGGCACCGTCCTCTTCGACCTCGAGCGCAACGCGCAGCCGATGAAGCTGGAGGACGACTGGGTGCCGCAGCCCGAGCCGGGGACGACGGAGCTGGTCGCGCGCGGAATCGCCGACGCGGTCGCCGCCCCGGTCAAGCTCGCCGAGCGGGCGGTCGACGTCGTCCGCAACCCCGAGACGACGGCGCGCAAGCTGGTCGAGGGCCTGGAGGGCGTCGGCGAGATCGTCAGCGCCTTCGCCGACCCGGCCCCCGACGTGCCACTGAACGAGGAGATCGGGCCGCACCGCCGCTACGTCTGGGAGCGCTCGGAGCTGGCGACCTTCAAGGGGATCAAGGACGCGCTCGGGGGCACCGTCAACGACGTCGTCCTCGCCGTCGTCACCGGTGCCCTGCGGACCTGGCTGCACGAGCGCGGCGTCCGCACCGAGGGGCTGGAGCTGCGGGCGCTGGTCCCGGTCTCGATCCGCGGCGAGGACGAGCGCGGCAACCTCGGCAACCGGATCGCGCTGATGCGCGGGCCGCTGCCGGTCTACATCGAGGACCCGGTGCGGCGGCTGCGGACGATCAGCGACGCGATGGCCGGCTTGAAGCGCTCCAAACAGGCGCTCGGCGCGGAAGTGATCTCCCGCTTCAACGACTTCGCGCCGCCGACGCTGCTGGCGCAGGCCTCGCGGATCAACTTCTCGACCCGGCTCTTCAACCTGATCGTCACCAACGTGCCGGGCCCGCAGATGCCGCTCTACGTGCTGGGCAAGGAACTGGAGGAGGTCTACCCCGTCGCCTTCCTGCCGCAGAACCACTGCCTCGCGGTGGCGATCATGAGCTACAACGGCAAGGTCGGGTTCGGGCTGCTCGCCGACTACGACTGCATGGAGGACATCGAAGTCGTCAGCAGCGGGATCAGCGAATCGCTGGCCGAGCTCGAGGCCGCGGCGGGCAAGGCCGCCAAGGCCGCTTAGTCACCTCTCTAGGCTTCTCCCATGCCCCTGCTTCTGATCCTGCTGTTCATCGTCGTCCCGATCGCCGAGCTCTACGTGATCATCCAGGTCGGGCAGGCGATCGGCGTCGTCCCGACCCTGGTCCTGCTGCTGGCCGACGCGCTGCTCGGCTCGTGGCTGCTGAAACACGAGGGGCGGAGCGCCTGGCGGCGGTTCAACGAGGCGCTGGCGGCGCGGCGCTTCCCCGGCCGCGAGGTGGCCGACGGGGCACTGATCATCGTCGGCGGCACGCTGCTCCTCACCCCCGGCTTCATCACCGACGTCTTCGGCCTCTTCCTGCTGCTGCCGCCGACCCGGGCGATCTCCCGGCGGCTGCTGAAACGGCTGACGATCGGACGGTTCGCGGTGGTGGGCGCCTCGACCGGCGACTTCGGACCCTTCGGCCCGCCGACCGGCGGCAGCCGCTCGCGCCCCGGCCGCGACTACGACCTCGAGGGGACCGCCGAAGAGGTCCCGCCGCAGAGCCACGGCGACCCACGCCTGCCGCGCAGCGACCAGAGCTGAACCGGTGGTCGAGGAGCGGCAGACCGAGCGGCTCCTCCTCCGCCGGCCGACCCCCGCGGACCGCGCCTCCTACCACGCCCACTTCACCCAGCCTGAGATCGAGCGCTGGCTGCGCCCCCCTCCCCTGCCGCCCTTCAACCCCGGCGCGATCGAGGAGCTGGTCGAGGGCGACCAGGCGCACTGGTCCGACCACGGCTTCGGCCCCTGGGTCCTGATCGAGGAGCGCTCGGGCGCCTTCGCCGGGCGCGGCGGCCTGCACTGGACCACGGTCGAAGACATCGCCATGGTCGAGCTCGCCTGGAGCGTCGAGCCGCGCCTGCACGGCAACGGCTACGCGACCGAGATGGCGGGCGAGGCGATCGAGTGGGCGCGCGAGCTGCGCCTCGAGGAGCTGATCGCCCTGGTGCTGCCGGCGAACGCCGCCTCGCGGCGGGTCGCCGAGAAGGTCGGCTGCGAGCGTGACGGCGAGGTCGACCACGCCGGCCTCCCGCACCTGCTGTTTCGCCGGCGACTGGCGAGTTGAAGTGCCTAGGGCGAGGCTAACTCGCCAATCGTCAGAAGCCGAGGGCGAACTTGGCGTCCTCGGTCATCATCTCCGGGCTCCAGGGCGGGTCGAAGACCATCTTGGGATGCACGGCGTCGACGCCGGGGAGGTCGCCGACGAACTCGCGCATCTGCTCGGAGACCTGGGGGCCGATCGGGCAGGCGGGGGTCGTCAGGGTGAAGGTGACGTAGACGTCGGAGTCCTCGATGTTGACGTCGTAGACGAGGCCGAGGGAGACGAAGTCGAGGCCGAGCTCGGGGTCGATGACCTCCTCGAGCACCTCGTAGACGTCCTCCTCGGTGAGGGTTTCGTCGTGGGCGGGGGGCGTGGTCGGGGCCGGGTCTGGCACGGCGGCGGGGTTCTCAGACATGGGAGGAATGGTAGCCGGGCGCTAACGCGGCTCCGCGGGAGGCCCGTCCCCGGGCGGCACCAGCTCCAGCCGGTACCAGCCGACGTCGCGCCAGGCGCCGTGCTTCCAGCCGATCCCGCGGACGAGGCCGGCCCGCTCGAAGCCGAGGCTCTCGTGGAGGCCGACGCTCGCCGCGTTCGGCAGGGTGATCCCGGCGCAGGCGACGCGGAAGCCGCGCTCGCGCAGGCGCTCGAAGATCGCTTCGTAGAGGGCGCGGCCGGCGCCGCTGCCACGGGCCTCCTCGGCGACGTAGACCGAGACGCTCGCGCTCCAGCGGTAGGCGGGCCGCTCGTTGAAGGCGGTCGCGTATGCGTAGCCGACCACCTGCCCGTCGCGCTCGGCGACGAGCCAGGCATGGCTCGCCCGGTAGCGCTCGATCCGCGCCGCCATCTCGGCCGCATCCGGCGCCCGCTCCTCGAAGGAGACCGGGCTGCCCTCGACGTGCGGCGCGTAGATCGCCGCGCAGGCGCCGGCGTCGCGGGCGGGGTCGGCGTCTCGGATCGTCGTCTCCGGCATCAGCGCGGCAGAGGTTATGCACCTATGAGAGGGAAAGCTCTGCCGCGCCCACCGGGCAATCATTAGGCTGCCGGACATGAGCGAGAGCGGGCCAGTGGTGCGGCGGTCGATCGGGATCGTCTTCGACGACGGCGGCCTGCTGGCGCTCAGCTCGACCCTCCCGGAGGGGGCCGAGGCGCACGGCGAAGAGGAGGTTGCGGCGGTCCTCTGCGACCCCGACGGCGCCCCGCTCCGGTTCGAGGAATCGCTGCTCTCGACCGAGTACGGCGAGGACGGGGTCCAGCGCCGGGCGACGCTGGAGCTGTGGCCCGACGTCGAGGAGATGCGGCCGCTGCGCGGTGCCGGCACGCTGATCAGCTCGGTCAACGTGCGACGGCAGGGGTTCGACTCGGAGATCGCTTTCTTCCGCTGGTCGGTCGAGGGGCGCGAGGGCCTCGGCACCTACGAGGTCGCCCGCAGCGCCCATGGCTGAGATCCGGGCGATCGTCTCCGACTTCGGCGGCGTCCTGACGACGCCGCTGTTCGCCGCCTTTGCGGCCTTCCAGGACGAGGTCGGGATCTCCCCGGAGAACCTCGGCAAGGCGATGCGAGTCGGATTGGCCGCGGGCGAGGAGCTTCCCCTGTTCCGGCTGGAGCGGGGAGAGATCAGCGAGGACGAGTTCATCGAGCGGCTCGAGGACGGGCTGGAATCGATCCTCGGCCACCGTCCGCACCTGCACCACTTCCGCCAAAAGTTCTGGGGCGCCCTGCACCCCAACGAGGAGATGATCGCGCTCATGCGGGAGCTGAAGGGGAGCGGCTTGAAAATGGCGATGCTGACCAACAACGTGCGCGAGTGGGAGCCGATCTGGCGCTCGATGCTGCCGGTCGACGAGATCTTCGAGGAGGTCGTCGACTCGGCCTTCGTCGGCTGCCGCAAGCCGGAACCGCGGATCTACGAGCTGACCCTGGAGCGGATCGGGATGCCAGCCGGGGCGTGCCTCTTCGTCGACGACCTGCTGCCGAACGTCGAGGCCGCCGAAGCGGCCGGGATGAGCGCCGTCCACTTCCGCGACAACGCGCAGGCGATCGCCGAGATCCGCGCCGCGCTGGCCCGGGCCTAGGCGCGTTCCCGATCCGACGCGGCGGCGCCGTTGCCGCCGTGCGAGGGCGCTTCGCGCCAGCGGCGGGCGAACGGCAGCCGCCAGCTGTGGGGCGCGATCAGGGCGCCGATCTCCGCCGGACCCCACGATCCCTGCGGGTACGGCTTCACCGGCGGCGGGTCGCGCAGCAGCGGTTCGGAGACGTCCCAGAGGCGCTCGATGCCCTCGGCGGTGGTGAACAGGGTGCGGTCGCCGATCATCGCGTCGCGGATCAGCCGCTCGTAGGCCTCGACGGTCTCGCCGCCGTAGCTCGTTTCCTCCAGCGAGAACTGCATGCTCGCCTTGTCCAGCACCATCCCCATCCCCGGCCGCTTGCCGTAGAAGGAGAGCGAGACGCGGGAGGACTCGTCGAGGTCGAAGGTGAGGTGATCGGGGCCGTAGCGGCCGACCCGCGAGTCCTGCGGGAACATCGCGTGCGGCGGCTCGCGGAAGGCGATCGAGATGATCCGGGCCCCTTCGCCCATCCGCTTGCCGGTGCGCAGGTAGAACGGCACCCCGCTCCAGCGCCAGTTGTCCAGCCCGCAGCGCAGGGCGATGAAGGTCTCGGTGCTGGAGTCGGGATCGACCCCCTGCTCGTCGCGATAGCCGTCGTACTGGCCGCGCACCACCTGGGCGGGGTCGAGTGGCTGCAGGCTGCGGAAGACCTTGTTCTTCTCGTCGGTGATCGGGCCCGGGGCCAGCGAGGTCGGGGGCTCCATCGCGACGAAGGCGAGGATCTGGAAGAGGTGGGTGACGACCATGTCGCGGAAAGCCCCCGTCTTCTCGTAGAAGGCGGCGCGCGAGCCGACGCCGACCGTCTCCGGGACGTCGATCTGGACGTGGTCGATGTGGCTGCGGTTCCAGATCGGCTCGAAGAGGCCGTTGGCGAAGCGCAGCGCGAGGATGTTCTGCGCCGCCTCTTTGCCGAGGAAGTGGTCGATGCGGAAGACCTGGTCCTCGTCGAGCACTTCGTGGACCATCGCGTTCAGCTTGCGGGCGCTGGCGAGGTCGGTCCCGAACGGCTTCTCCATGATCACCCGCGAGCGCCGCGAGAGCCCGCAGGCCTTCAGCATCTGGATCACGTCTGGCGCGGCGGTCGGCGGCACGCTGAGGTAATGGAGCAGGTGCATCTCCGAGCCGAGGCTCTCTTCGGCCCGGTCGACCGCCGCCTTCAGCCCCTCCGGCGCCTGCGAGTGGGGCACGTAGGAGAGGCGGCAGGAGAACTCGTGCCACTCCTCGCCGCCGAAGGCGTGCCGGGCGTGCTCGCGGCAGGCCTCTTCGGCGATCGCCCGGAACCGCGCGTCGTTGATCTCCTCCATCGAGACCCCGATCACCCGGAACGGCGGCATCAGCCCCGCCTGGAACAGGCGCAGCAGCCCCGGCAGCAGCTTGCGCCGCGCCAGGTCGCCGGTGGCGCCGAAGATGACTATCGCTTGCGGGGGGACGTCCAACTAGTTATCGCTACCCGCCCGGTCCCACACGTAAAGCTCGAGCGCCTCGGCGGCGAGCTCCATCAGGCGGGGTGGGCCGAGGAGGCCGAGGACGAGCTCGAGGGCGTCCTCCTCGGTGACGCCGGAGTCGACCGCCTCCTCGCCGCGGAAGCCGGCGGCGAGCTTGAGGGCCTCGCGGCGGTTGTCGCCGAGGGAGCTGAAGGCCGCCATCAGGAAGTCGCGGTTGGGGACCGGCTGGCCGGACTCCAGCGAGCCGTGCCAGGCGGCGAGCATCGAGAGGTCGTGCTCGTCGAGCTCGGAGATCGCCTTCGCGTAGTGGACTTCGAGCTCGGCCTCGGGGATCTCGTCCACCCAGGCGCGCACCGCCTCCCCGAGGAGCTGGCGGCGAGCCTCACGGCCGACGGAGTCGGCAATGGCCCGGATGGCGTCGGCTGGGTCTACGAAGCAGAGGGACATCGGCTGCCGAGAAATGTAGGGCCGGGCGAAGACGCCAAAAGATGCCCGCTATCCCCCCACTTTGCGGGGTCGCGAGAGGAGTCCGGGAGCGTACGCCGGACCCGTCCGTAGGCTCGGACCGGTGCCTCTGAAGCTGATCCACGGGCCTCCCAACTCGGGCCGGGCCGGCGTCGTCCGCCGCGCCTTCGCAGCCGACCTGGAGCGGGATCCGGTCCTGGTCGTGCCCACCGTCGACGACGTCTTCGCCTTCGAGCGCGAGCTCTGCGCCGCCGGGGCCCTCCTCGGCGGCTCGGCGATGACCTTCGGCGCCCTCTTCCGCACCGTCGCCACCGCCGCCGGGTCGCCGCCCGGAGCCGAGCTGTCCGCCGCGCAGCGGCTGCGGGCGGTCGCGGTGGCGATCGCCGCCCGGCGGAGCCGGCTCGGGCCGCTGCGGCGCTCGGCCGCGCGCCCCCGGTTCGCCAGCGCGCTGGAGCGGCTGCTCGACGAGCTGCAGGCGGCCGGGGTCGAGCCGGAGGAGGTCGAGGCCAGCGCCGCGACGCTCGAGGGCTCCGCCTACCTCAGCGACCTCGCCACCCTTTACGGCGGCTACGAGGAGGTGCGGCGGCGCAGCGGCCGCACCGACGCCCACGGCATCGCCCGCGAGGCGATCGCGCAGCTGCGCCGGGACGGCTCGTCCTGGGAGGGCCGCCCGGTCCTCCTCTACGGGTTCGACGACCTGACCGAGAACCAGTTCGCGCTGGTCGCGGCCCTGGCCGAGCGGACCGAGGTGACCGTCGCCCTGCCCTACGAGGAGGGAAGCGCGGCGCTGGCGGCGCGCGGCCGTCTGCTGTCGCGGCTGCGGGAGCGGATCGGGGCCGCCGCCGAGCAGGAGATCGCGGCCGACGCCGGCAACACCGAGAGCCCGCTGCTCTTCCACCTCACCCGTCATCTCGGCTCCCCCCGCCCGCCGCGGCTGGAGCCCGACGGCAGCCTCACCCTGCTGCGCTCGGCAGGGACCCGGGCCGAGGCCGAGGCGATCGCCGCCCGCGTCTCGCGCCTGCTCCAGGCCGGCGCCGACCCGGCCGAGGTGGCGATCGCGCTGCGCGACCCCGCCCGGCGCGGGCCCGAGATCGCCGCGGCGCTGGAGGCGAACGGGATCGCGGTGGCGCTGGAGGCCGAGCTGCCGGTCGCCGGCACCAGCGTCGGCGGCGCCCTCCTGGCCCTGCTCGAGACCGCCTTCGGCAGCCGCCGCGCGGCCGACTTCCTCCGCTACCTGCGGGGCCCCTCGGGGTTCTCGCCGCGGCGGGTCGACTGGTTCGAGCGGCGGGTGCGGCGGCGCCGGGTGCGCGATGCCGAGGCGGCGCTCCTGCAGTGGCAGGGCGAGGACGGCGAGCCGCCGCGCGACCTCCAGCGCCTGCGCGAGGCGGCGGCGCGCTCGCCGCAGGAGCTGGCGGCGGAGGTCGGCGCCCTGGCGGCGACGATGGCCTCCCGCCCCCTGCGCGACGAGGAGGACGGCCCGCGGCTGCAGCGGGGCGAGGGGCTCGAGCTGCGCGCCGCCGGCGCGATCGCCTCGGCGCTGGCCGAGCTGGCGGAGCTCGGCGACCTGGCGCCGCGGCCGGAGGAGCTGGCCGCGGTCGTCGCCGAGCTGCGCTTCCGCGCCTGGTCGGGGCCGGTCGAAGGCCGGGTGCGGATCGCCGACCCCTACCGCCTGCGGGCCGCCCGCTTCGACCACGTCGTCGTCGGCTCCCTGCAGGACGGCGAGTTCCCCCGCCGCGACCGCGGCGCCGACCCTTTCCTCTCCGACGCCCAGCGGGCCACCCTGGGCCTCGACCCGCGGCGCGACAGCGAGGCCGAGGAGCGCTACCTCTTCCACGCCTGCCTCGCGCTCCCCCGGCGCAGCCTCGTCCTCTCCTACCGCGACAGCGACGAGGACGGGGCCGCGACGGCGCGCTCGCCGCTGCTCGACGACGTGCGGGCGCTGCTGGCGCCGGCGCCCGACGGCGCCGGGCCGGACCCGGTCGAGGAGGCGCTCACCGACGGCCGCGATCTCGCCCAGGTGGTGGCGCCGCTGGCCGAGGCTCCCTCCGAGGACGAGCTGGCCCGAGCCCTGGCGGCCCACGGCCCGAGGGCGGATGCGCCGGGGCTGCTGGAGCGGGTCGGGGTCGGCGGCGAGCTGGGGGCGAGGATCCTCGGGCGGCTGGCGCAGTCGCGGAGGGCCGAGACCGCCTCGCGAGCGCCCGGCCCACTCACCAACCCCGCGGTGCTGGCTTCCCTGGCCGCCGTGCCCGCCTACGGTGGCACCACGCTTGAGGAGTTCGACGTCTGCTCCTACCGCTGGTTCGCCGGCCACGAGCTCGACCCGCAGCTGCTCGACCCCGTCCCGGACCCGCTCGTCCAGGGTGGGCTGATGCACGAGGCGCTCGACCGCCTCTACCGGGAGCGACCAGGAGGCGACCCGCTGCCGCGACCCGGAAGCCTCGCCGCCTGGCGCGATCGCGGCCGCGAGCTGGTCGCCGAGGTCGTCGCCGAGCGGGAGCTCGGCGGCCATCCGGACGAGCGGGCGATGGCGCGGCGGGTGGAACGGCTGCTGGAGCGGTTCCTCGCCGAGGAGGCCGAGCGCGAGACCGGCGGCTTCGAGCCCTGGCTGCTGGAGGCGCGCTTCGGCGAGCACCCGGACGCCGAGCGGCCCGCCCTCGACCTCGGCGGCTGGGGCCTGCACGGCGCCGTCGACCGGGTCGACCGCGCCGCCGACGGCCGCGCCGTCGTCATCGACTACAAGCTCGCCGGCCAGGTCACCCCGCGGGAGAAGTTCGAGGAGCGGGCCAAGCTGCAGCTGCCGCTCTACCTGCTGGCGGTCGCCGAGCACTGGGGGGCGCGGCCGGTCGGGGCGCTCTACCACCCGCTGCGCGGAACCTCCGTGCGGCGTCCGCGCGGCGTCGTCTCCAGCGAGGCCGCCGGTGAGCTCGCCGACTACAACCTCTACCCCGGCGACGTGGTCGAGCCGGAGGGGCTGGAGGAGCTGCTCGAGGACTCGCGCCGGCGCGCCGGCGCGATCGTCGCCCGCATCCGCGGCGGCGAGATCCGGCGCGACCCCGGGCCGCGGGCCGGGCTCCGCGGCCACGACGTCTGCCCCGCCTACTGCACCTTCGCGCCGATCTGCCGCCGCGACCGCTCCCCCCGCCACGAGGAAGACGACGAGGGGGACGAGCGGTGAGCGCCGGGCAGACGAGCGCGCCCGCACGCGAGCCGACCCCCGAGCAGGCAGCCGCGATCGGCGCCCGCGGCGAGGACGTCCTGCTCGAAGCGGGCGCCGGGACCGGCAAGACCGGGGTGATGGTCGAGCGCTACTGCCGGCTGATCTGCGACAGCGGCCTCTCCCCCGACGCCGTCCTCGCGTTCACCTTCACCGACAAGGCGGCGGCCGAGCTGCGGCAGCGGATCCGGGCTGAGCTGGCGCGCCGGGCCGAGCGCGGCTCGGAGCGGGCGGCGGGCGCGCTGGCCGGGATCGGCGGCGCCTGGGTGACGACGATCCACGGCTTCTGCAACCGCGTGCTCGCCGCCCACCCCGTCGCCGCCGGGGTCGACCCGGGCTTCCGCGTCCTCGACGCGCCGGAGACCGCCCGCGCCGCGCGCGAGGCCTTCGACGACGCCCTGGTCGACTTCCTCAAGGCGGGCGGGATCGCCCAGGGCGAGCCCGCCCACGGCGACCCGGCGCGCGAGGAGACCGTGGCCGCCTTCGACCTCGAAGCGCTGCGGGGGGCGATCGTCGCCGTGCACGCCGAGCTGCGCAGCCGCGGCGTCGCCGCGCCGCGGCTGCCCGAGCCGCCGCCCGCGGACCCCGAGGGGGCGATCGCCCGCGCGATCGAAGCCGCCGGCGAGTGCCTGGCGGAGCTGGAGGAGAAGAACGGCAAGCGGGGCGAGGCCGAACGCGAGCTGCTGGCGCGGGCGCTAGAGCGGCTCTCGGCGCCCGGCGGGCCGCCCGACCTCGACGAGCTGCGGGCGCTCGCCACGTCCAGCCGGGCGAAGACGCTGGGCCGCTACCGGGAGGCGATCGGAGCGGCGATCCGCGGCGTCGCCGAGGCCGGCGAGGGCCGCCTCGCCTACGGCCACCTGGCCGAGCTGCTGGAGCTGTTCTCGGCCCGCTTCGAGGCGGCCAAGGAGCGCCGCGCCGGGATCGACTTCGAGGACCTGCAGATCCTCGCCGCCCGGCTGCTCGAGCGGGCCGAGATCGGCGAGCACTACCGCTCGCGCTTCCGCCAGATCCTGGTCGACGAGTTCCAGGACACCAACCGGCTGCAGCTGCGGCTGATCGAGGCGCTGCGGGGGCCGAGGACCGAGCTGGTCGCGGTCGGCGACGAGCTGCAGTCGATCTACGGCTTCCGCCACGCCGACCTCGAGGTGTTCCGCCGCCAGCGCGAGGAGGTCGAACGCCGGGCCGGCGCCGAGCTGATGCGGCTGAGCGGCAACTTCCGCTCGCACCCGGAGGTGGTCGGCGCCGTCAACCTGCTCGGCGAGGCGCTGCTCGGCGAGGCCTTCCAGCCGCTGCGGGTCGGCGCAATTCCGCCGGAGCCCGCGCCCGAGGCACGGGAGAGCGCCGCGGCGAAGCCAGCCGTGGAGCTGCTGCTGACCGCCCGCGACGGCTGGGACGGCGAGGGGATCGAGCTGGAGCCGGCGATCGACGGCGCCACGCCGCTCAACTGCCTGGCCGAGGCGCGGTTCGTCGCCGAGCGGCTGCGCGAGCTGGCCGAGGCCGGGGTGCCGCGCGGCGAGATGGTGGTGCTGCTGCGCGCCTTCACCCATCTGGACGCCTACGAGGACTCGCTCGAACGGGCGGGCCTGCGGCCCTACGTCGTCGGCGGCCGCGGCTACTGGTCCCAGCAGCAGGTGGCCGACGTCGGCGCCCTGCTGGCGACGATCGCCAACCCGCTCGACGACCAGGCGCTCTTCGGCGCCCTCGCCTCCCCCGCCTGCGGCGCCGCCCCGGACACGCTCTGGCTGCTGCGCGCGGCGGCGGGCAAGCGGCGCCACGTCTGGCCGGCGCTCGAGCGGGCGGCGGGCAGCGGCGACGCCGAGCTGACCGAGCCGGAGCGGCTGGAGGCGATCCCCGCCGAGGAGCGCGAGCTGCTGCGGACCTTCGCGGCGCGGATCGCCTCCCTGCGCGAGCGGGGGTCGCGCCTCCCGCTGGCGGCGCTGATCGAGGCGGCGGTGACGGAGACGGGATACGACCTGGCCGTCCTCTCGCGGCCGGCCGGGGAAGCCCGCTTCGCCAACGTCCGCAAGATGGCGCGCCTGGCGGCCGAGTTCGAGGCTCGCGAGGGCCGCGACCTGCGCGGCTTCCTAGACTTCCTCGCCGCCCGCGCCGAGGGCGAAGCCGAGGCGCAGGCGGCGACCGCCGCCGAGGGCCACGACGGGGTGCGGATCATGACCGTCCACAACGCCAAGGGGCTCGAGTTCGGCGTCGTCGCCGTCCCCGACCTGGCCCGCGGCCTGCTCGCCGGCGGCCGGGCGCCGCTGCTCGCGATCGGCCGCGAGGAGGAGCCGCGGGTGGGCCTGCAGCTGCGCCGGCTCGGCGCCGGGGCGATCAACCTCTTCGGCTACGACGAGCTGCTGGAGGAGGCGCGCGAGCGCGATTCCGAGGAGGGCCTGCGCCTGTTCCACGTCGCCGCCACCCGCGCCGAGCGCCACCTGATCCTCAGCGGCGTGGTCAAGCCCGAGCCGGGCAAGGAGACGAAGCCGGGGACGCCGGTGGTCGAGCGGATCGTCGAGGCGCTGGGGATCGCGCGCGACGCCGATACGGCCGTGCCGGTGGCGCCGCCGGCGCCGCGACCAGGGTTGGAGGCAGCTTTCCAGCCCTCGGAGATCGCCGTGCGGGCGAACCTCCCCTCCCCCGAGCGCGCGGCCGAGCTGCGGGCGCTCCGCCGCCGCGAGGCGAGCGAGCGCGAGCTGGGCGAGGGGCCGCCGCCGCTGGTCGAGCGCGACCCGCCGATCGTCCCCAGCCGCCCCCTCTCCTACACCGCGATCTCCGCCTACAAGGAGTGCCCGTACCGCTTCTACCTGGAGCGCGTCCTCGGCCTCGCCGCCCGAGACGGTTCGCCGGCGGCAGGGCAGGCCGGCGGCTCGGCGGAGGAGCCCGCGACGCCGTCGGCGCGCGAGGAGCGAACGGCGCGCGGGGTGGTCGTCCACGCGCTGCTGGAGTGGAGCCAGGGGAATGATTGGGCGGAGCCGTCCGAGGAACTCGCCCTGCGCCACGCCGAGGCGGCAGGCCTGATGCCGAGACCGCAAAAACCCGGGCTGCACCCGGGTTCTCGCGGTCTCGGCGAGGAGTTGCTGGGGCCGGTGCGGCGATGGATCTCTTCCCCTCTGCGGGGGCAGATCGGAGACGAAGCGGTTCGGACCCGGGCCGAGGTGCCGCTGCTGCTCGGGGTCGGCGACACCGTGCTGCGCGGGTCGATCGACCTCCTGGTCGAGCGGGAGGGGGCGGCGCCGCTGGTCGTCGACTACAAGACCGACCGCCTCGGCGGCGCCGACCCCGCCGAGCGCGCGGCCCGCTACGAGGTGCAGCGCTCGATCTACGCCCTGGCGGTCGCCGAGGCCCTGGATGCGCCGGAGGTGGAGGTCGCCTACGTCTTCCTCGAGCGTCCGGACGAGCCGGTCCTGGCCACGGTCGGCCCGGCCGAGATGGTCGCCGCCCGCCGGGCGCTGGAGGAGGCGATCGCCCAGATCGGCCGCGGCGAGTTCCCGGTGGCCCCGCCGCAGGAGCGCTCCTGGGATCTCTGCCGCGGCTGTCCGGCGCTCCGCGGCCTTTGCTCGGGCCCGGGGTCAGCCGACGTCTGAAGCGGTGTCGAGCTTGGCGGCGAGGTCGTCGAGCCGAAGCTCCTTCAAGCCCGCCCCCACCTCGTCGAGCTCGGCGGCGCAGTAGGTGACGAGCTGCTTGCCCTCGCCGCAGAGGTCGAGGGTCTCGCGCAGACCCGCCTGACCGGAGTCGAGCCGGTCGATGATCTCCTCCAGCCGCTCGACCGCGGCCTCGTAGGAGTCAGGCTGCGCCGTCGCGCTCGGGTCTCGCTCGGACTCGTCCATCGCTGAAGCGAAGGCTAATGCGCTCCGCGGCGCCGGCCTCCGCCGCGCTCGTCAACGGCTCGCCGCCCTCGCCCTCGACCAGGGCGTAGCCGCGCTCGAGCGTGCGCTCCGGTTCGTGGGCGCGGAGCGCCACCGCCGCCTGGCGCAGGGCGTCGCGCCGCCTGTCCATGTCGGCGCCGACCGCCCGCCGCCGCGCCCGCTCCAGGACCACGGTCCCGATCCGCCGCTGCGAGGCGGCGCGCGCGGTCAGGCCGCGTTCGGAGGCGGCTCGGATCTCGCGGATCTTCTGGTTCAGCTTGCTGCGCTCGCGCTGCAGGGCGCGCGCCGGGCCCCGCGCCAGGGCGCCGAGGTGACGGGACCGGGTCCCGATCGCCCCCTCCCCCGCCCGCCGCAGGGCGACCACGCAGCGCTCGAGGCTCTCGCGCGCGGCCAGGCAGTCGAGCGGCACCGCCGCCTCGGCGGCGTGGGTCGGGGTCGAGCAGGCGACCGCGGCGACGTCGTCGATCAGGGTGCTGTCGCGCTCGTGGCCGACGGCGCTGATCACCGGCACCCGCAGCATCGCCACGGTCCGGCAGAGGGTCTCGTCGCAGAAGGCCCAGAGGTCGGCGAGGCTGCCGCCGCCGCGGGTGACGACGATCGCCTCGACCTCCGGCCGCGCCGCCAGGTCCTGCAGCGCCATCCCGATCGCCGGCGCCGCGTGGCGGTCCTGCACCGGCGCGAAGCCCCAGACGACCGAGCCGCCCCAGCCGCGCCGCTCCAGCGCCGCCACGAGGTCGCGCCGGGCGGCGCCGCGCTCGGCGGTGACGACGCCGATCGCCTTCGGCAGGACCGGCCGGTGCAGCTGCTTCTGCAGCTCGAAGAGGCCGTCGGCCCGCATCTGCTTGCGCAGCGCCTCGAGCCGGGCGATCAGGTCCCCTTCGCCGGCCAGCCGCACGTGGGTGGCGCGGAAGCAGAAGTTCGGCGAGGCCTGGCCGCCGCCGGGGTAGTAGTCGAGGCCGCCGGCGATCACCACTTCGGCCCCGTCGCGGAGCCCGGCCCCGTCCAGCCCCGCCTTCTCGAGGTCGTTGAGCCAGATCGCGCAGGGGATCGCGCCCTCGCCGTCGCGCAGCTCGAAGTAGGCCTGGACCTTGCTGCGGCCGACCCCGGTCACCTCGCCGATCAGCTGCACCCGCGCCCGCTCGCGCATCCACCCCTGGAGCTTGCGGGCATAGGTACCGACCGCGAAGGGCCCCGGCAGGTCCGGCGCCGCCCGCCCCTGGGGAGCTACCCGGCTTTCTTCCACCGGCGCGCCCAGCTCTTCAGCTCGCTCAGGACCGGGTCGAGCTGCTGCCCCGCCTCGGTCAGCGAGTAGGTGACCCGCACCGGGGTCCCCGCTTCCACCTGACGTTCGACCAGCCCCTCGTCCTCCAGCTCCCGCAGCCGCTGCGAGAGCAGCCGATCCGAAAGCCCGGGGACCGCCTTCCCGAGCTCCCCGTAACGCATCGAGCGCTCCGTCAGCGCACAGACGATCGCCCCCGTCCACCGCTTCCCGATCAACTCGATCGCATGGTGGAAGTGCGGGCAGACCGCCCCGCTCGCCTCGCCTCGAACCTCCGCAGAGCTGACCGGCTCCATCCTGCGAGCTTACTGAACGTAAGTGACGGGCTTACCCCGTGCAGGGCCCGGTCTCGACCGCTTCGGCGGTCCGCGCCAAGGCCTTCCGTACCTCCTCGGCAGGGATCGCGAAACCGCCGCGGGGCCCGCTGGTGGTCGCGGCGAAGACGGTCCCGACCGCGCGGCCGCGCGGATCGACCAGCGGCCCGCCGGAGTTGCCGCTGCGCACCGCGCCGCTCATCGCGACGATCGTCCGCTCGACCGGGCCGTTGCCGTAGGAATCCTCGCTGATCGTCTCCCGGGTCTCGCCGATCCGGGCCGGGGAGAGCGCGTAGGGGCCGTTCTCCGGGTAGCCGAGGACGGCGCCGTCCTCCCCTTCCCGGCGCTGGTCGCTGATCGGCAGGGTCGGCAGCGCCACCCCGACCCGCAGCAGCGCCAGGTCCTGGCGGGGCTCGTAGTAGATCGGCGTCGCGTCCAGCTCGACCCCGTCCTGGGTGGTCACCGTGGTGTCGTCGGAGCCGGCGATCACGTGGGCGTTGGTGACGACGATCTCCGGCTCGACCGCCCAGCCGGAGCCCTCGATCCCGAGGCCGCAGGCGGTGCTGAGCACGCGGACGACCGAGTCGCCGGCGTGGAGGACGTCGGGGTCGGAGGCGATCTCGTCGTCCGGCGGCGCGACCGGGGCGGCGGGGCCGAGCACGGTCGGGGCCGGGTCGACGCGATCCAGCGCGTTCAGCAGCGGCCCGGTCGGCGGCAGGACGTCGTTGAGGCTGCGCAGGATCAGCGACTCCTGGATGTCGGCGCGCAGCCGCGCCGTCGAGGGCGCGTGGAGGAGGACGGCGCCGAAGACCCAGGCGAGGCCGAGGGCGACGGAGGCGATCAGGGCGGCGCCTCCGGCCCCGTCGGCGGCGCTGAGGAAGGGGCGGCGGACGATCCTTTCCCGCAGCCCGAGGGCGAAGCTCTCGACCGTCACCGCCATCAGCGCCCCGATCAGCAGCGCCCCGAGCGCCGCGCAGAGGGGTGCGTAGGGCGAGTGCGAGCCCTGGGTCAGGAGCAGGGGGCCCACCCGGCTGCCGAGGAAGGCGCCGGCGCTGAAGCCGAGCAGCGTCAGGGCGCCGACGATCAGACCCTGCCGGTACCCCCAGAGGGCGAGGGCGAAGGTGAAGGCGAGGATCGCCCAGTCCAAGACAGTCACCCGGTGAATAGAAGCATGCCGGGAATCGCTCGTTTACCTTTCGCCGGGTGAGCTCAACCCGGAACGCGGCGGAGCGCCGCCGCCGCCTCCTCACCCGCAGCCTGCCGCTGGCGCTGGTCGCCCTCGTCGCCTTCGTCATCGGCATCGTCGCCGGCGCCCCCGGCTCGCCCGAGAAGGACGCCGCCAACCGCTTCGCCGAAGCCTGGGAAGCGGAGGACTTCAGGACGATGTACGCGGAGCTGAACGAAGCCTCGCGGGCGCGGGTCGACCGCAAGGAATTCGAAGCCGCCTACCGCGAAGCCGAGCAGGTCTCCACGGCGCGGACCCTGGAGACCGACTCCGCCGGGGACCCGCAGCACACCGAAACCGGCACCACGGTCCCGGTCGAGGTGACCGTCGGCACCGTCGCCTTCGGCAGCCTCGAAGAGGAGCTGGCGCTGCCCTTCGCCGACGGCGGGGTCGAATGGGACGCGAGCCTCGCCTTCCCGGGCCTGCGCAACGGCGAGGAACTCGCCGCCGACGTCGAGCTCGCCGAACGGGCGCCGATCCTCGCCCGCGACGGGACGGCGCTCGCCGAGGGCCCGGCCGAAGAACGCGAACACCCGATCGGCAGCGGCGCGATCGACGTCACCGGCGAAGTCGGCGAAGCCCCCGAAGAGGACCTGACCAGGCTCGCCCGCCACGGCTTCCCGCCCGAAACCCCGGTCGGGGTCAGCGGCCTCGAGCGCGCCTTCAACGACCGCCTCGCCGGCAAGCCCGGCGGCTCGCTGCTGGCGGTCGCCGCCGACGGCTCCTCAGTGCGGACGCTGGCGAAGTCGAAGCCCCAGGCCGGCGCGCCGGTGAAGACGACGATCGACGTCGACCTGCAGGAGACCGCGGTCGCGGCGCTCGCCGGGCGCGTCGGCGGCGTCGCCGTCCTCGACACCCGCAACGGCGACGTGCGGGCCCTCGCCGGCCAGGCCTTCTCCGCCCCCCAGCCGCCGGGCTCGACCTTCAAGGTGGTGACCACGACCGCGGCGCTGGAAGCCGGCAAGGTCAGCCTCGACGACGAATTCGAAATCAGCGACGGGATCAACGTCGGCGGGCGCTTCCTCAACAACGCCAACGGCGAGTTCTGCGGCGGCACCTTCCGCGAATCCTTCGCCACGTCCTGCAACGCGGTCTTCGCGCCGCTGGGCCCGGCGGTCGGCAACGACAAGCTGGTCGAGACCGCCGAGGCCTTCGGCTTCAACTCGCCGCCGACCCTGTACGCGCCGCGGATCGCGGCCGAAGTCGAACCCGAGGAATCGACGATTCCGACCGAGATCGGCGAAGAAATCGACCTCGGCGTCTCGGCGATCGGCCAGGGCGAAGTGCTGGCGACGCCGCTGGAGATGGCGAGCGTCTCCCAGACGGTGGCCAACGGCGGCGTCCGCCTGCCGAACTCGATCGTCCTCAACAAGAAGCTGCGCCCCGACGCCGAGCCGGTGCGGGTGATGTCGAAGAAGACGGCCGGGGAGCTGACCGAACTGATGATCGGCGTCGTCACCGAAGGGACCGGAACCGCGGGGGCGATCGCCGAGGCGCAGGTGGCGGGCAAGACCGGCACGGCGGAGCTCGGTCCCAAACCGGGGGAAGAGGACTCCGACAATCCGGTGCAGATCAAGGACGCCTGGTTCACCGCCTTCGCGCCGGCCGAAAAGCCGCGGCTGGCGGTCGGGGTGCTGCTGATCGAAGCCGAAGCCGCGGGCGGCGAAGTCGCGGCGCCGATCGCCTCGGAAGTCCTCTCCGCCGGGCTCTGAGCGAGGGGACGGCTAGAGGTCCAGCGTCACTTCGGCGCCCTCTTCACCCTCGGCACCGGGGATGTGGAGGGTCAGCGGCCGGTTCTGGGAGGCCGATTCGGGCAGCAGGAAGATCGCCACCGAGCCCTCGAGCGCGCCCAGCTGGGCGGCGGTGTCGAGGCGGGGCACCTGTTCTTCGGATTCGACTTCGCCGTCGAACGGGAGCGCGAAGATGCTCTCGCTCGGCAGCACCTCGAACTCGTTCTCGTCGATGTCGGTGATCGTCAGCGTCGAGGGCAGCACCTGCGGCTCGTCGCTTTCGTTCTGGACTTCGAAGAAGACGCCGAAGTAGCTTTCGCCTTTCGGGGCTTCCTTCTGGCCGACCAGGTAGGCCTCGTCCTCGTTGTCGTTCGGGTTGAGGTAGCGCGAGAAGGTGACGATGTACTTCAGCTCCCCGAGCTCGACCGACTCGCCCTCGACCACCTGCTTGGTGTCGCTCTCGTAGCCGCAGGCGGAGACCCCGACGACGAGCAGGAGCAGCGCCAGGAGCGCGAGCAGCGACAGCAGTGGGCGGCGGTGCTGGGACATCGGCGGCGCGGAGTCTATATATCTGCGCAGCACCCTTAGGGGATGCCCGTCGCGTACCGGTTGCCGCCTGCCACCGCGATGCGCTCGGCGGCGGGTCGGTCGGCCTCGAGGTTGTCCCGCAGGCGCCGCAGCGCCTGGCGCCAGCCGCGGGCCTGGAAGGCGGAGCCGGCGCTCAGCAGCTCGAGGCCGCGGTCGATCGGACCGGGCTCGGTCCAGTGCGAGACGCGCACCGCGGTCAGGCCGCCGGCCGCCTCGGTCAGCTGCCAGACGGTGTGGCCGGGGATCCGGTTGGCGCGGCCGCCGCGACCCTCCTCGACGATCCGGAAGGGTTCCTCGAGCGCGACGATCGTCGTGTCCATCCAGACCCTTCGCAGGGGGGCCCGGACCCGGAACCTGGCGCCGGCGCCCACTCCGGTGGGCTCGATCCGGGTGAGGTGGAAGTCGGTGAGGAAGTGGTCGGTGAAGGAGGGGCGTGCCGCGAGGTCGGCGAGGGTCGCGAAGGCCCGCTCGCGTGGCACGTCGATCTCGATTTCGGTGCTGATCGGCCCCATCCGGGCGGGGAGTCTAGATGCCAGAAGCCGAACGGCTGCGCGCCACGACTCGGACGGCACCGCATTGGGAAATTTGAGTGCTATCTACCCGAGGCCGGACTAATATCGGATTGACCCCAGTCGGATACGCGGTTTCGGGAAGGAGTGAGTCCGATCTTCAACACCGCCGGCACCAGCCCGGCCGGCGAGGCGTTCGCCACCGGCGCCATGCCCGGCGAGGGCACGTACTTCTGCCTCGTGTGCGGCACCCAGGTCTCCCTGCACGAGACCGACGAGCTCCCGGGCTGCGCCCGCTGCGGCGCCTCCCGCTTCCGCCGCGACTCGATCTTCTCCTCGCTCCAGGACCACGGCTCCCCCACCCTCGAGTTCGCCCTCGCCAGGGAGCCCGAGCCGCCGCCGTGGCTGGAGGAGGCGCGAACGCGCCTGGCAGGCCCGGGGTACCACCTGGCGATCCGCGAGCGGGGCGAGATCCAAACCTTCGCGCTACCCGCCGGCTGGGTCCGGATCGGCCGCTGCGCCACAGCGCAGATCTGCCTCGACGACCCCAGCGTCTCCCGCCGCCACGCGATCGTCAACAACAACGAGGGGCGGAGCCCCCGCGTCCTCGACGACCGCAGCCTCAACGGCATCGTCGTCAACGGCCACAGGGTCGACGTAGCCGAATTGGAGCCGGGCGACGAGCTGACCATCGGCCGCCTCCACCTCTACCTCCTCCACGCCTAACCCCTCCTCCGCCGAGACCGCAAAAAAGCACCTTGGGGGTGCTTTTTTGCGGTCTGGCGGCTGAGTCCGCCGGGATTCCAGCCACCCCCGTCCCTACGATGCGGCCGGTGAGCGGAATGACCCCTGACGATCCCGAGCGACCCTCGGGCGAGGAGTCGATCTCGGCCTCGGCCGAGCGAGCCCGCGCCGAGCTTCACGCCGAGATCGAGCGGGTCCGCCGCGGCGTCGAGCAGATGCTCGACGAGCAGCAGGCGCCGCTCAACAGCGACCTGCGCCGCGAGCTGGACACGATGCAGGAGGACCTGCGCCGCTACGTCAAAGCCCGCGTCCGCAAGTCCCAGAAGCAGACCAACCGACGCGTCAGCACCCTCGAGGACCGCACCGCCTCCCTCGAGCAGCGCCTCGACAGCATGGACGCCGAGCGCCGGATGACCGAGTGGCGCATCCACTCCGACACCGAGCGCATGCTCGACGGCCTCCTCCAGGAGGTACGAGCGATCGCCGACCGGCTCGAGGGCTATGGCCCTCTCGCCCCGTGACCTGGCTGTCACTCCGTAATACAGAAAGTTTCTTGATTATTTCTCTCTGACCCACTAGGGGTCCAGGTACCCAACGCGCTTTCAAGGCGCAACCAAAGGAGAGAAGATGAATCACCTGAAGATGCTTGGCTTTGCCAGCTTGGCGGCAATGATCCTCATGGCCGTCGCCGGAGCCGGTTCCGCCTCGGCGACGACACTGCAGTCGGGAGGCAAAAACCTGCCGGCCGGCACCGAAATCGTCACCACCCTCAAACCTGGTACCTCAAGTGTCTTCAAAGACACATCCGGCACCACGGTCGAGACATGTACCGCGTCCGAAAACCGGGCTAAAACGACGAACGAAAGCGGCACCACCGTCAACGGCACGGTAATCAGCCAGATCACAGGCAACTGCAGTCATACAGCCGACGTGATCAAACCGGGGGAACTGAGGATCGAATACACCTCCGCCAACAGCGGAAAACTGTATGGCATCAACAACGAATTCACATACCAGTCGACAGTCTTCGGCATCTCATGCACGGTGAAACTCAGCACCAGCACGCCGATGGGCACGTTCACAGGGAGCACCAGTGGCAACGCGACGATGGACATCAACGGCGTCGTCAACGCCGGCATCTGCGGTGACGCCACCTGGACTGCGACCTACACGGTCACAAGTCCGTCCCCGCTGACCGTGGTCAAATAGCCAAAGCCGGCCGGGATTGCAGACCGGGAGAGGGCTCAACCCTCTCCCGGTCCCGAATCACTCGGTCGAGATGCTCGGGTCCGCCTGGACCTTGAGCGGGACGATCATCAGGAAGTTGCTGGTCGCGTCGGCGGCGAGGCCGAGGACTCGCTCCGCCTCGTCGTCCTGGTCGGTGGCGCGGAGCTCGTCCGCGTAGCCGTTCAGCAGGTCGTCGATGTCGATCAGGGCCTCGGCGTCGAGGTCCTTGAGTTCGACTTTGGCCCCGCGGCCGAGGCGGCGCTCGATCGCGGCCCGGTCGATGCCGAAGGCGTTCTGGCGGACGTAGACGCGGCCGCCGGTCATCCCGGCGCAAGCCCAGGGACCGATGTCGCCGAGGACGATCGCGCGGCCGCTGGTCATGTACTCGAAGGCGAAGCCCTTGATGTTGGCGCGGTTGGCGATCGAGCCGCGGCTGTCGTCGATCGAGCCGTCGGGCTCGCCGGCGATCACCACGTCGGCGCCGGAGAGCCGGATGCAGAAGCGCGAGTCGGCGCTGCCCTGGACGTAGAGCTTGCCGCGCTGGGCCCCGTAGGCGAAGGACTTGCCGACCGAGCCGTTGACGCGCTTGCCGCGGGTGCCCTTGCCCTTGAGGATCGAGATCCTGCCGCCCAGCATCGTCTTGCCGACGCCGTCCTGGGCGCCGCCCTCGACGCGGATGTTGACCCCGTAGGAGTTGAAGGCCCCCAGCCCCTGGCCGGCGACCGAGCCGCCGTTGAACTCGAGGCTGGCGTGGGCGTCGTCTTCGCTCCCCGCCGGACCGCCGTCGAAGATCCGCGAGCGGGCGATCGCCCCCGCCAGCTCGGTGCCGAGCACGCGGTCGTTGGCGTCGGTGGCGCGCGGGAACTGGCTGCGGACGGTGTTGCCGGAGCAGACTTCGGGCGCCAGCGCCGCGATCTGGCTCGAGGCCTCCTTGGCCTCCATCCGGATCGGGCGGGCGACGACGAGCCCGGCTTCGGCCCGCGCCTCGGCCTCCTCGGCCACCGGCAGGTCGAGCGGTTCGAGGTCGAGGTGCTCCTCCAGCGGCTCGATCAGCGGCGTCAGGTCGATCGTGTCCCTGGCCGCCACCTGCTCCAGGAGGTCGTAGCGGCCGACCAGGTCCTGGGCGCGGTCGTAGCCGAGCGAGGCGACCACCTGCTTGACCTCCTCGCCCATCGCGGAGAAGAAGCGGGCGCAGCTCTCGGCGGCGCGGTCGACCTCCTGCGGGGTGAACTTCTTCAGCCCGTGGGCCTCCGCTTCGGCCGGCGTCTCGATCTGGGTCGCGATCCCGACGTGGCAGGTGTCGAGCTGACAGCCGCGGCAGATCGTGCAGCCGAGGCTGACCATCGCCAGGGTGCCGAAGCCGACGCGATTGGCGCCGAGGCAGTGCAATTTGACGATGTCGTGGCCGGTCCGGTAGCCGCCGTCGGCCCAGATCTCGACCCGGTTGCGCAGCCCGGCCTCCATCAGCGCCCGGTGCACGGCGCGGGTGCCGATGTCGCTCGGCAACCCGACGTGGCGCAACGCGTGCTGGCGCGCCGCGCCGGTCCCGCCCTCGAAGCCCGAGAGGGTGATGATGTCGGCGCCGGCCTTGGCGATCCCGAGCCCGATCGTGCCGATGTTCGGCACCACCGGGACCTTGACCGAGACCCGCACGTCCGGGTTGACGGTCTTCAGCTCGTCGATCAGCTCGGCCAGGTCCTCGATCGAGTAGAGGTCGTGGTTGTTGGAGGGCGAGATCAGGTCGGTGCCGGGCGAGGCGTTACGCGCAGCAGCGACCTTCTCCGAGACCTTCTTGCCGGGCAGGTGGCCGCCCTCGCCGGGCTTGGCGCCCTGGCCGATCTTGATCTCGGCGACGTAGGAGCTGTTCAGCATCTCCGCCGAGACGCCGAAGCGCCCGGAGGCGACCTGCTGGCCGCGCCAGTTGCGGTACTGCCCGTACATGTCGCGGATCTCGCCGCCCTCGCCGTTCATGCAGAGGATGTTGGTCGCCTTCGCCGCGTCCGCGTAGGCGCGGAAGGCCGGCTCGGACTGGGAGCCGAAGCTCATCGAGGAGATCACGATCGGGTAGTCGTGGTGCCCGACGCCGGCGTCGACGTCGGCGGGATCGACCGGGTCGCGGTCGCCCTTCAGCCCCATGATGTGGCGCATCGAGATCGGGTTCTGCTTCTCCAGGTCGCGGACTTTCTGCGAGTACTCCTCGTAGGTCCCGGTCCCGTTCGCGGTCGCGATCGCCGCCTTGTAGACCTTCGGGTAGAAGCGGAACGTCTTCGCCGGTTTCGCCGCCGCGTCGTCGCCGCTGAGGGCGTGGGCGCGGGCGTTGGTGCTCTCGTCGAGCTCGGCGAACCCGGTTCCCGCCTTCTCGGAGGCGGCGTAGTGCTCGGTCTGGAAGATCTCCGCCAGCTCGGGCTTGATCCCGATCGAGCTGAACTGGCGCGCGTAACCGCGCACCTCGTGGATCCCGATCGTCGAGATCACTTTCTCGATCCCTTTGCGCAGCGCCGCGCAGAGGTTGGCGACGTCGGACTCGTAGTCCTCGACGCAGATCACCTCGACCATCGTGTACGGGCAGACGCCGTTGGCGCCGAGCCCGAGGGCGAGCATCACGTCGTGGACGTTGCGGATCGCCGCCGAGCGCAGGACGAGGCCGCAGCGCCGGCGCAGGTTGACTTCGCCGCGCTCGACCTTGAACTGCTTCAGCGCCTGGTCGATCGCCGAGAGCGCCAGGTGCGGGTCGAGGTAGCGCCGCTCGGAGTCGTAGACGGTGCGGTCGGTGAGGACCAGCAGCTCGCAGCCGTTGCGGACCTTCTTCACCGCCTCCTGCTTGACCCGGTCGATCGCGCCCTTGGTCGTCTCCGACTCGAGCAGGGAGATGTCGACCGCGGCGGCGCGGCCGCGGAACTCCTCCCAGAGGTCCTCGAGCAGGTAGGTGTCGTGCTCCTGGGCGATCCGGCGGTAGGGGCCTTCGGCCAGCGGCGCCAGCTCGTGGTGGCCGCCGAGGATCACCGGGAACCCGGTTTCGACGGTGCCGGTGTCGGCGCTGGCGTCGTCGAGCGAGGGACGGCGGCCGAACAGCGAGCGGGTCGAAAAGTGCTCCATCTCGCGTTCGCGGTCGATCGCCGGGTTGGTGACGACGGCGACCGTCTCCTTGAAGTAGTCGGCGAGGTTCTGGCGCTCGGGCGAGAGCGCCGCCAGCGGGCCGTCGTAGCCGAGCGAGCCGACCGGCTCGGCCCCGTTGGAGGCCATCTGCTGGACAAGTTTGACGTCGTCGCGCTGCCAGCCGAAGCCGGCGAGGACGCGGTCGGAGACCTTGACCGGCTCCTCGGGACCGGCGTCGGAGTAGCCGGGGACGTCCTGGCCCTCGAGCGGGCCGCCGGTCTCCAGGGCGCGGTCGTAGCCGGCGACCGCCTCGACGCCGTTCCGCGCCAGCCAGCGGTCGCGGACGATCCGCAGCATCTCGTCGTGCGGGTGCAGGGTCGAGCGGCGCTCCCTGCGGTCGATCAGCACCAGCGCCTTCTCGCCCGGCGCGAGCGGCTTCGGCTCCGAGCACATCTTCTCGACCGAGACCACGCCCGGCTCGGAGCTGAAGACGAAGTCGTCCTCGGTCTCGACCTGCCAGAGCGGCCGCAGGCCCATCGCGTCGGCGGAGAAGACGCACTCGTCGGTGTGGCGGGCGATCAGCGCGACCGGGCCCTGGGCGAACGGCCCCATCGTCTGGTGCAGGTACAGGTAGAAGGCGTGCAGGTCGGCGGGCAAACCGCGGACCTCCTCGACGATCGGCGGCACGACCATCTCCATCGCCTCGGCGAGGCTGAAGCCCTCGCGGCTGACCAGGGTGTCGATCGTGCGGTTGAGGTCCTGCGAGTCGGAGGAGTCCGGCTGGATCGGGACCGACAGCATCTTCGCCTCCTGGCGCAGCTGCTGGATCGTGTTGATCTCGCCGTTGTGGCCGAGGACCGAGAAGGGCTGGACCCGCTTGAAGGACGGCCAGGTGTTGGTCGAGTAGCGGTTGTGGCCGAAGCAGCCGATCGTCTCGAAGCGCGGATCGCGGAGGTCGGGGTAGTACTCGCCGAGCACCTTCGGCGCGCCCATCACCTTGTAGACGCAGGTCGTCGCGGAGAAGGAGGGGACGTGGACGCCGAGCTCTTTCTCGAGGCAGATCATCAGGTCGAAGAGGACCGCGTCGCGGCCCTTCGAGTCGGGGACGAGGCCGGCGAGCTGCCAAAAGATCGGCTCCTCCTCGCGCGCGGTCGGGCCGAGGGCCGGCGAGTCGACGACGCCGACCCGCTCGGCGAGGACGCGGAAGCCGCCTTCGGCCAGCAGCTCGCGGGCGTCGTGCTTGATCCGCTCGACGTCCTGCGAGCGCTCGACGAAGACGTGGGCGACGGCGAACGCTTCGTCGGTCGCCAGCGAGGGGTCGTGCCCGCCGGAGCGGACCTCCTCGGCCCAGATCTTGCGCGGGATGTCGACCAGGAGGCCGCAGCCGTCCCCCTCGCCGTCGACGTTGCCGGCGCGGTGGAGCATCTTCTGCAGGGCCGGGATCGCCAGCTCGATCGGCTCGTGGCTCGGCGTCGCGTCTTTGCGCACGGACGCGTAGATGGCACAGGCGTCCTTGTCCTCCACGCTCGGCGGCGAGACGAGGGGGCGGTAGGGGCGCTCTGGCGAGTAGCGCTCGACCTGAGCGCCGCGATCGGACTGGGTCTTCAATTTGACCTCCCGGGTTCCACGCCTTCTTCGAGCGGGCGCGCGACGGGTTGACGGGTTACGGGATTATAGGGGCCGGGGTCAAGCCCAAGACATCGGCTCGTAGCCGCCCTCGGGCTGGACGCCGATCAGCATCGCGACGACGGTCCCGTCGGAGCGGTTGAGGATCGTGCGGGTCGCGGCCGGCTCGATCGAGGCGAAGGTGCCGGCGGGCGCCGGGCGGTCCTCGCCGTCGAGCCGCATCGTCGCCTCGCCCTCGAGGATCAGATACAGCTCGACCTGGCCGCTGCCGCTCTCGTCGTGCTCGGGAATCTGACCGCCGGGCGCGATCTCGACCAGGTTGTAGCCGAAGGCGTCGGTGCCGAGCGCCTTGCGGGCCAGTAGCCAGGTGCACTCGCCCGACCCCTGCATCCGCTCGAACTCGTCGCGGTGCTTGATCGTGTAGTCGCTCGCCATTAGGTTCGACCCTATCCGCCGATGAACGACCAGGGCAAGGACTCACCCGAAGCGCTGCGCGAGGCGATCGACCGCTACAACGACGCCTGGAACGCGCACGACCTCGACGCGATCGTCGCCATGCACGCGCCGGACATGGTCTTCGAGAACCACACCGCGGGCGAGGCCGCGGAGGGCGAGTCGGTCCGCGCGCACATCGGCGCGATCTTCGCCAGCTGGCCCGACATCGCCTTCGCCACCCGCCGCCTCTACGTGCGCGAGGGGCTGGTGGTCCAGGAATGGACCGCGTCGGCCATCCACACCCAGACGATGCGCCGCGGCGACCTCGTCGCCGAGCCGAGCGGCGAGCGGGTCGAGTGGCAGGGCCTCGACGTGATCCCCTTCGAGGACGGCCTCGTCAAGCGCAAGGACGTCTACTCCGACAGCGTTTCGATCCTGCGCCAGGTGGGCCTGCTGGATTAGGCGTGTCGATTTCCTCTCGCCATACGAGAGGAAATCGACACTCGCTCAGCGGCTCCAGCTCGGTGCGCCATGCCGGGCGACGCTACCCCGGGCCGACGGCGGCGGCGGCGACCAGGCCGCCGCTGACGCCGAGGAACGAGACGACCGCGAGCGCCCGGTACCAGAGCCGCTGCTCCACCTCGGGGTCGAAGGCGAGCGGGACGAAGAGGAACGGGTTGACGAAGGTGCCGAAGACCAGCGCCGCGGCGACCGCGGTCGGCAGGTCGGGGACCGCCAGCCCGACGCCGATCAGGATCAGGCCCATCATCACGTAGTCGAGGTGGACCTGGCGGATGCGCTGCGGGGCGACGACGCCGATCCGGCGCAGCCACTCCGGGCGCTCGCCGCGGATCACCATCGCCCAGCCCAGCAGGCCGCCGAGCGCCAGCTCGACCAGCCCGATCCGGACCACCCAGTCCATCGCGCCTACAGCTCCGGGACGTCGGCGCCGAGGGGGCTGAAGGGCAGCCGCCGCACCTCGGCCCAGCCGGCGCAGCGCTCCTCCAGCGCGGCGGCGACGTTGCCGGCGTCCTGCCAGGTCGTCCAGACGAGCACGGTCGGGCCGGCGCCGGAGATCGTCGCCCCGAGCGCTCCCAGCTCCCGCGCCGAGTCGACGATCTCGATCGAGCGCGGGTAGAGGTCGCGGCGGCGGTCCTGGTGGATGCTGTCGCGCAGGCCGCGGGCGAGCAGGTCGAGGTCGGCGCTGCGCAGCCCCAGAACCAGCATCGCCGCAGCGGCGATGTTGGCGACGGCGTCGGCGAGCGGGACCTCGGCCGGGATCGCCTTCCGCGCCCGCTCGGTCGAGACCTCCTCCGGCGGGATCGCGACGATCCCCTCCAAGCCCTCGGGCGGGTCGAAGCGGGCCGCGGTCGGCCCATCCGGTCCCGAGGCGCAGACCACGAACCCCCCGTAGATCGCCGCGGCGACGTTGTCGGGATGCCCCTCGATCTCGGTCGCCCGCACCAGCATCTCCTCCCGCGAGAGCGCCAGCTCGTAGAGGTGGTCGGCGGCGGCAAGCCCGGCGACGATCGCCGCCGCGCTCGACCCCAGGCCCCGCGCCAGCGGGATCTCGCTGCGCAGCCGGAAGGCGATCCCGTCGGCCGGCCGCAGGCTCTCGAAGGCCCGCACGATCAGGTTGTCGCGGCCGGTCGAGACCTCCAGCCCGCCCGGGTCGAAGGAGAACTCCTCCGCCTCTTCGACCTCCAGCTCCAGGTGCAGCGCCATCGCCGCCGCCATCGCGTCGTACCCGGGCCCGAGGTTGGCCGAGGAGGCGGGAACGCGGACGAGCCGGTGGCGCTCGGTCATCGCCGGCGCCCTAGTCGAACACCGCGCGCTCGACGGCGCTGAGGCTGTTGTCGCAGTTGATCACCGGCGGCGCTTTCGAGAGCGCGGTGTCGGGGTCCTTGAGCCCGTGGCCGGTGAGGACGCAGACGACGGTCTCGGGGCGGGCGCTGCCTTCGACCACCGGCAACCCGTGGGCGAGGAGGCCGGCCACCGAGGCGGCGCTGGCCGGCTCGCAGAAGACGCCTTCGTTGTCGGCCAGCCAGCGGTAGGCGTTGAGGATCTGCTCGTCGGAGACGGCGGCGACGCGCCCGCGCGAGGCGGTGAAGGCGGCCATCGCCTCCTCCCAGCGGGCCGGGTTGCCGATCCGGATCGCCGAGGCGACGGTCTCGGGACGCGCGACCGGCTCGCCGCGGACCAGCGGCGCCGCGCCCTCGGCCTGGAAGCCGTAGAGGATCGGCTTCGGGCCCTCCAGCTCGCCCAGCTCCGTGTCGCCCGAGGAGGCGGCCTCGCGGAAGCCGCGCCAGTAGGCGGTTACGTTGCCGGCGTTGCCGACAGGGATCGCCAGCGCGCCCGGCATCTCCCCCAGGTCCTCGACCACCTCGAAGGCGGCCGTCTTCTGGCCTTCGATCCGGTGCGGGTTGACCGAGTTGACGAGCTCGATCGGGTGCTTCTGCGAGAGCTCGCGGACGATCCGCAGGGCGTCGTCGAAGTTCCCCTGCAGGGCGACCACCCGGGCCCCGTGCATCAGCGCCTGGGCGAGCTTGCCGATCGCGATCTTCCCCTCGGGGACGATCACCGCCCCGCGCAGCCCGGCCCGCGCCGCGTAGGCGGCGCAGCTGGCGGCGGTGTTGCCGGTCGAGGCGCAGATGATCGCCTCCGCCCCCCGTCCCTTCGCCCGGGAGACGGCGACCGTCATTCCCCGGTCCTTGAACGAGCCGGTCGGGTTCAGGCCCTCGAACTTGAGGTAGGCCCTGGCTTCGATCCGCTCCGACAGCCGCGGCGCCTCGATCAGCGGCGTCGCGCCCTCGTTCAACGTCACCACCGGGTCCCCCGGCTCGAGCGAGAGCCGGTCGCGGTAGCGCTCGATCAGGCCGGCGGCCATCAGTACTCCTCCTCGACGACGCGAATCGAGCGCGGCGGCGAGCGCAGGTCGTCGAGCTTCGCGAGCTCCTCTACGGCGGCGCCGAACTCCGACTCCAGGCACTCGTGGATCACCATCACCAGCCGCGCCTCGGAGCCGGTCCCGCGCTGGACGAAGCTCTTGACCGAGATCCCGTGATCGCCGAGCACGGTCGCCACCCGCGCCAGCACCCCCGGCCGGTCGGCGACCTCGAGGTGGAGGTAGAACGAGGAGCCGACGTCGGCGACGATCGGCAGCTCGACCCGGGTCTCGTGCACCGGCGCGTCGCCGGCGAGGATCGAGACGACGTCGCCGAGCACCGCCGAGGCGGTCTGCAGGCCACCCGCCCCCGGTCCCGACATCGTCACCTCGGTGATCGCCGGCGCCTCGACCATCACCGCGTTGAACGGGCCCTCGATCGGCGCCAGCGGGTGTCCGGGATAGAGGAAGCAGGGGAAGACGCGGACGCTGATCCCGCCGTCGCGCCGTTCGGCGACGCCGAGCAGCTTCAGCGAGAGGTTGAGCTCCTTCGCGTAGGCGAGGTCGTCGGGCTGGATCGCCTCGATCCCCTCGTAGGCGACCTCCGAAAGGGTCACGGGCGTGTGGAAGGCGAGGCGGGCGAGGATCGCCATCTTCGCCGCCGCGTCGGCACCGCTGACGTCGTCGGAGGGGTCGGCCTCGGCGTAGCCCAGCTCCTGCGCCCGCGCCAGCACCTCGTCGTAGCCGGCGCCGGTCGCCGCCATCTCGGTGAGGATGAAGTTGGTGGTGCCGTTGACGATCCCGAAGACCCTGGCGATCTCGGTCACCCCGAAGCTCTCCTGGATCGTCCGCACGATCGGGATCACCGCCGCGACCGCCGCCTCGAAGCGGAGCTGGACTCCCGCCTCGCGCGCGACCGCGAACAGCTCGTCGCCATGCTGGGCTAGCAGCTGCTTGTTGGCGGTGACGACCGGCTTGCCGGCCCGCAGCGCCGCCAGCACGTGCTCGCGCGCCGGCTCGGTCCCCCCCATCAGCTCGACGACCAGGTCGGAGCCGGCGAGGATCGCCTCGAAGTCGCCCTCGCTGCGGGTCAGGGCGCCGGCGATCTCCGGCCGGCGCCCGGTCGCCGCCTCGACCGCATCGGCCCGCTCGGCGACGAGGCCGGCGAAGGCGGCGCCGACGGTACCGCGTCCCAGCAGCCCGATGCGAACGGGTTTGGAGCCCTCGGCGTTCACGCGCTAGACGTCCCTCGCCGTCAGGTCCTCGTAGGTCTCGCGCCGCACGACCACCCTCGCCTCGCCGTCGCGGCAGAAGACGACCGGCGGCCGCGGCACGCCGTTGTAGTTGTTGGCCATCGCGTAACCGTAAGCGCCGGTGGCCGGAGTGACGAGGACGTCGCCGACGGCGGGGTCGGCCAGCATCGCGTCGCGGACGATCACGTCGCCGGACTCGCAGTGCATGCCGGCGATCGTCACCAGCGTCTCGGCCGAAGCCGCGGCGCGGTCGGCGATCAGCGCCTCGTAGCGGGAGCCATAGAGCATCGGCCGCAGGTTGTCGGACATGCCGCCATCGACGGCGACGTAGGTGCGGACACCGGGGATCTCCTTGATCGTGCCGACGCGGTAGGCGGTGAGGCCGGCGTTGGCGACCAGCGAGCGACCCGGCTCGACCAGGATCCGGACGTCGGGCCCGAAGACCTCGGCAACCCCGCGCACCTTGACGTCGACGTAGGAGTCGATCGAGGGGGGCTCGTCCTCGGCGGTGTAGGCGACACCGAGGCCGCCGCCGACGTTGACGACGCGGCACCACTCGCCGGCGAGGTCGCCAAGCGCCCGGATCGCCAGCGTGTAGGGCTCCAGCTCGAAGATCTGCGAGCCGATGTGGGCGTGCAGCCCGACCAGCTGGAGCTTGTCGGAGGCGAGCACGCGCTCGATCGCCCGCGCCGCCAGCCCGTCCTCCAGCCCGAACCCGAACTTCGAGTCGAGCTGGCCGGTGGTGATGTAGTCGTGGGTCGAGGGCTTGATCCCGGGGGTGACTCGGATCAGGACCCGCTGCGGTTCGTCGAGCAGCCGCTCGCAGCGCTCGATCTCGTCGAAGGAGTCGAGGATCAGGTGGCGGATGCCGGCGCGGGAGGCGAGGAGGATCTCCTCGTCGGACTTGTTGTTGCCGTGCATGTGGATCCGGTCGGGGTCGAAGCCGGCGCCGAGCGCCATGTGCAGCTCGCCGCCGGAGGCGACGTCGACCGAGATCCCCTCCGCGGCGAATAGCCGGTAGGCGGCGGTGCAGGGCAGCGACTTGCTGGCGAAGAGGACCTCGTACTCGGCGTCGCGGGACTCGAAGGCCTCGCGGTAGGCCCGGGCGCGGGCGCGCATGTCGTCCTCGGCGTAGAAGTAGGCCGGGGTCCCGAACTCCTCGGCCAGCGCGACCAGGTCGCAGCCGGCGACCTCCAGGTGGCCTTCCTCGTCGACGCGACTGCCTCGCGGGAAGACCGCCGAGCCCGCGACCGGATCGTTCGCAACCGAGCCCGCCTGTCCTCGCTCCGCCATAGGACGGGCATTTTGACGATTAGGAGGTGAGGGGGCGGAACGCTCCGCCCGGCACGAGCTATTTGCCGCCGAGGATGCCTTCGACGGCGCCGACCGTTTCGTCGACCACCTTGCCGACCGGCGATTCCGGCCCGGCGACGCCGTTGACCGTTTCTTCCGTCACCTGGGTGACGCCGGTTTCCTCCAGGGCGCCGCCGGTGACGGTTTCGTCGACCTGGTCGACGGTTTCGTTGACGGTGGCGGTGACTTTTTCGGAGGTCGAGGAGGTGGTCGTGCTGCCGCCTCCGCCTCCGCCGCCGGTCGATCCGCCGCCGCTGCCGGAGCCGGAGCCGCCGCCGCTGGAGGCCGAGCCGGTGCCGTCGGAACCGCCGGCGGCGATCTGGCCTGGCGCCGAGCCGCCGCCGGCCGGGGCTTCGCCACCGCCGCCGGCAGCGCCGCCGGCGCCGGAGCCCCCGGAGGCACCCGGTTGCTGGCCGCTGCCGCCGACACCCTGCTGGCCGCCGCCGGTCGAGCCGCCGCCTGCTCCGTCGCCTCGGGCAGCGCTGCCGCCCGCCCCGAGCCCGCCGGCACCCGCGGCGCCGCCAACGGCGCCGGTGCCGTCGGCCACGTCGGCGGTCTCCGCGGCCGAGACCGCGACCTCGTCGTCGGCGCCGAGCAGGCCGCGGATCGGGAAGTTCTCGAAGACCTGGGCCGAGACGAGCAGAACGAAGGCGACCACGGCGGCCGCGATCAAGCCCGCGCCCGACATCGCACCCAGCAGATAGCTCCTCGCCTGCCTGATCATTCGGTGATGGCTTACCCCATCAGCGCGGAGCCGCTAACAGATCGGACCTCTGAACTACTAAAATTAAGTAGACGGAGGTCCGGCTACTGGGTGTTCAGCTGCTCGGCGCGTTCTCGACATGGAGAAGCTCTTGGCTGGCCTCTTCCTCCATCTGCAGCGTCGTGTGCTCGATCCCGTAGTTGTCGTGCAGGATCAGCTCGAGACGGCGGCGGATCAGGTCCCGGTCGGCGCCCTGGGCGACGACCACGTGGGCGGCGATCGCGCCGAAGCCGGAGGTCACGGTCCA
>DASTBO010000038.1:0-8074 GCA_035712025.1 Solirubrobacterales bacterium | reverse complement strand
ACCATCTCGTGCACGGTCGGCGGCGAGAGCTGCATCGCGCGGGCGATGTTGGCGCCGGTCATCGGCAGCCCGGCCTCCTCGATCCAGAACATGATCTCCAGGTACTCCTGCTCGGCTACGGTCGCGTCGGCCATCGTTTCGATACTAACGACGCTCCATCAGCGTCGAGACGACGGCCTCGTAGAAGCCGTCCCCCATCGCGCCCTCGGTGACTGTGGCGTTGTCCCAGGCGCCGAGCGCCGCGCGCAGGCCGGGATCGCGCTCGGGTCCGTTGGCGACGACGAAGAAGCGGCCGACCGCGGCGGCGACCTCGAGGTCCTCGACCGAGTCGCCGACGGCGATGCACTCGGCCGGGTCGAAGCCGCGAGCGCGGGCGTGTGCGGCGACCGCGTTCGCCTTGCTGACGATCTTCGGGACCAGGTGGTAGGCGTGGGTGCGGCCCTCGACGGTGGGCATAGGGCGGCCGATGGCGCCGTTGTCGAGCAGGCGCAGGTCGTCGTCGCCGCGCTCGCGGAGGAGGGCGTTGGCCGCCTCGACGTCGACCTTGCCGCGGAAGAGGTGGGAGAGGACGCGGCCGTGGTGCCAGGGCGAGTGGTACTCGAGCCGGCCCTCGAAGTGCTCGAACAGCAGCTTCGGGATCCCCCGCTGCTCGATCTGCTCGTAGATCGTCCCGTCCTCGTTCGGCGCCATCTCGCCGGTCATCAGGGTCGTCTCGCCGTCGATCGCGAAGGCGCAGCCGGCCTCGTAGACGTAGGAGGTCTGGCCCATCAGCCGCGCCGCCTCGTGCACCTGCGGCTCGCGGCGGCCGGACATGATCACGACCTCGGCGCCGACCCGGTGGCAGGCCTCCAGCGCCCGCGCCTGCGCCAGGCTGAAAGCGCCCTCGGCGTCGCGGAAGAGCGAGCTGCCCTTCCCGAGCAGGGTCCCGTCGAGATCGGTGTAGACGCAGCGGAGCGGCATCGGCGCGGTCGCTACCGTAGCGGCAATGGCCTGGAGGCTCGCCGAGCGGACCCTCGACCTGGCGCGCCCGATCGGCGCCGGGATCGTCAACGTCACCGTCGACTCGATGTTCGAGGGCGCCCGCAGCGGCACGCCCGAGCAGGCGGTCGCCGACGGCCTGGCGCTGGCCGAGGCCGGCTTCGAGATGCTCGACCTCGGCGCCGTCGCCGCCAAAGCCGGCCCCCCGGTCCCGCCCGAGGTCGAGGCCGCGGCGCTGGTCCCGGCCGTCGAGGACCTCGTGAGCGAGCTGCGCTCCGATCGTTTCCACGCTTTTCCCCGCTCTGGCGAGGACAAAGGTGGAAACGACGGCCCTCCTCCGGTGTCGGCGGACACGTTTTCACCGCAGGTTGCGCGGCGGGCGCTCGCGGCGGGCGCCGAGGTCGTCAACGACATCTCGGGTGGCTGCGAGGAGATGTTCGAGCTCGTCGCCGAGAGCGGCTGCGGCTACGTGCTGATGCACATCGAGGGGCCGCCGCGGGTCGATCGCCCGTGGCGCGAGTACGGCGACGTCGTCGACCACCTTCGTGCCTGGTTCGAGGGGAGAATCGAGCTGGCTCGGGACCTTGGGGTGGCGGAGGAGCAGATCGCCATCGACCCCGGACTCGACTTCGACCTCAGCCCCGCGCAGGACCTGGAGATCCTGCGGCGGCTCGGCGAGCTGCGCGCGCTCGGCCTGCCGCTCTACGTCTCGCTCTCGCGCAAGGACTTCATCGGCGCCGTCCTCGCCGGCTCGTGGGAGGGTCGCCTGCCGGCCGCCGAGCGCGAGTGGGGGACGGTCGCGGCCGTGACCCTCGCCGTCCGCGAGGGCGCCGACGTCCTCCGCATCCACGACCGCTCCTCCCTCCAGGCGATGCGCGTCGCGGCCGAGATCTGCCGTCCTCCCTCTGTCGACGGGACGAAAACCGCTCGGGGAGAGCGGTTTTCGTCCCGTCGAGGCGGCGTGGGATGAGCCGCGGGGGCTCGCTGCTGGCGTCCGAGTGGGCCGTCGCCATCGACCCCGCGCGGCGAGACGGCCGGATCGTCGCCGAGAGCTCCGAGGAGGAGCGCCGCTCGCTGCCGGCGCCGCTGCCGGCGGAGCTGGACCCGGGGCTCGCCGAGGCGCTCGGCCGGGTCGGGATCGACTCCCTGTACACCCACCAGCTGCGCGCCTTCGAGACGGCCGCCGACTCGAACCTGGTGATCACCAGCGGTACCGCCTCGGGCAAGAGCCTCGCCTTCAACCTGCCGGTCCTCGACGGGATCGCGGCGCGTCCCAAGGACCGCGCGCTCTACCTCTACCCGACCAAGGCCCTGGCCCAGGACCAGGCGCGCAAGCTCGCCCAGCTGCGGCCGCCGAACCTGCGCGAGGCGATCTACGACGGCGACACCCCGCGCGAGGACCGCCCGGCGATCCGTCGCCGCAACAACCTCGTCCTCACCAACCCCGACATGCTCCACGTCGCCCTCCTGCCCAACCACAAGGGCTGGGGCGACTTCCTCGCCAACCTGCGCTGGGTCGTCGTCGACGAGGCCCACACCTACCGCGGCGTCTTCGGATCCCACGTCGCCAACGTGCTGCGCCGGCTGCGGCGCCTGGCCCGCGCGTACGGCGCCGAGCCGCGCTTCCTGCTCGCCTCGGCGACGATCGCCAACCCGGTCGAGCTGGCCGAGCGGCTGGTCGGGACGCCGTTCGAGCTGGTCGACGACGACGGCGCCCCCCGCGCCGGGCGCGAGATCGCGATGTGGAACCCACCGTTGCTCGACGAGCGCAGCGGTGCCCGCCGCTCGGCGCTCTCGGAGGCCGCCGACCTGCTCGCCGAGCTGGTCACCCACGGGGTGCGCACGATCTGCTTCCTCAAAAGCCGGCGCGGAATCGAGCTGATCCAGCGCTTCGCCCGCGAGAACCTCGAGCGGCGCGGCAAGCCGGAGCTGGCGAAGCGGATCGCGCCCTACCGCGGCGGCTACACGCCGCAGCAGCGGCGGCAGATCGAGTCCCGCCTCTCCTCCGGCGAGCTGCTCGCGGTCGTCGCCACCGACGCGCTGGAGCTGGGGATCGACGTCGGCGAGCTCGACGCGGCGATCTGCGTCACCTTCCCCGGCACCGTCGCCAGCCTGCGGCAGATGTGGGGGAGGGCGGGCCGCCGGCGCCGTGGCCTCGCCGTCTACGTCGCCGGCCAGGACGCGCTCGACCAGTTCTTCTGCCGCCACCCGGAGGAGTTCCTCGGGCGGCCGGTCGAGGCGGCGATCCTCGACCACGGCAACGAGCAGATCGCCGCCCGGCACCTGATCGCCGCCGCCTACGAGCTGCCGCTGACCGACGAGGACGACGAGGTCTTCGGGCCCGAGTGGCGCGGGCGGGCCGAGCGGCTGCTGGCGGCCGGGGAGCTGCGCGGAGTCGGCGGCAAGCTGATGCCGCGGCGCAGCGAGTTCGTCGCCAACCGGATCCCGCTGCGCTCGGCCTCGGCCGACTCGGTCGCGGTGATCGAGCGCGACGCGGGGGAGATGCTCGGTCTGGTCGAGGCCGAGCGCGCCTTCACGACCGTCCACCCCGGCGCCGTCTATCTCCACCTCGGGCGCTCCTACGAGGTCGACCGGCTCGACGTCGAGGAGCGGCGGGCGATCGTCTCCGCCTTCGACGGCGACTGGTACACGCGGCCGAAGAAGGAGACCGAGATCTACATCGAGCGCGTCCACGAGCAGCGCCAGGTCGCCGGTGTGGAGCTGAACTTCGGCGAGGTTTCGGTGACCGAGCAGGTGATCGCCTTCCAGCGGGTCTCGGTCTCCGACCAGGAGCCGATCGACATCGTCGCCCTCGAGCTGCCGGAGCAGAACTTCGTCACCCAGGCGCTCTGGTACGTGCTGCCCGACGGCCTCGCCCGGGCGCTGCCGACCGAGGCCCTGCTCGGCTCCCTGCACGCGACCGAGCACAGCCAGATTGCGGTCCTGCCGCTGATCGCGATGTGCGACCGCTGGGACATCGGCGGCCTCTCCACCAACGTCCACTTCCAGACCGGCCGCTCGACGATCTTCATCTACGACGGCCACCCCGGCGGGGTCGGGATCACCAAGCGCGGCTACGAGCAGTTCGAACGCCTGCTCGGCGACGCCGAGCGCCTGATCGCCGAGTGCCCCTGCGAGAGCGGCTGCCCCTCCTGCGTGCAGAGCCCCAAGTGCGGCAACCTCAACGAACCCCTGCACAAGGCCGGCGCCCTGGAGCTGATGGGCCTGATGCGGGCGCAGCAATGAACCGCGCCATTCGTCTGTTCCTTTTTGTTGCGCGGCACGCATAAGGAACAGACGAAGCGATGGTTCATGGCCAGAGCTCTCGCAGGGCGAGGATCGCGAAGGCGTGCGACCAGGCGAGCGGGGTGGTCGAGCGCGGGACGCCGGTCTCGATGTCGACCCGCTCCGGGAGATCGCCCGCCGGCGTCGCGGCCCGCCGCAGCGTCGCCATCAGCTCCAGTGCCCTGCGCCGCTCGCCGAGGGCGGCGAGGGACCAAGCGGTCCAGGCGGTCGGCGCCGACCAAGGATCCTCGCCCCCCGGCCAGTCTTCCCCCGGCGCGATGCCAAACGGCGTGCCCTGGGACACCAGCCGCTTAAGCGTGGCCCGCGCGGCGGGATAGAGGCGGGGCCGGGAAAAGGGACGCACGGCCCACGCAGCGGCCGAATCGAGTCCCGAATCCGGCTCGCCCGCCCTTCGCACCAGTCCCGCCAGGGGGGTGTCTGACTTTCTCCCCCATATATGACGGTAAAACTCAGACACGTCGGCGCGGGAGGCGAGGGCGTTGCCTAGGTAGTTGCCGGGATCGCCCTCCCAGTAGTCGGCGCGGTCGCGCCAGGGGATCGGACCGCCGCCGGCGAGGATGTGGGCGGCTTGGCGGGCGTTGCCGATGCCGGCGGCCTGTGAGGCGGCGGCGACCCAGCCGATCGCGTCGCCCTGGGCGTCCCGCCCTGGAACCGGGCTGCCGTCGCCGTGGAAGCGGGCGGCGTGCTCGAGGCCGAGGCCGAGCAGGAACCGAACGGTCCGCTCCGCTTCCAGCCGGTACCCGGCCGCCGCATAGGCGATCGCCGCGGCCGCCGCGTCTCGGGGCCAGACGTAGGCCCAGTCGTCGCGGGCTCCGGCGGCGACTGCTCCGGTCTGCCGGTCGGTAAGTGCGTGGAGGACGAGCAGCGAGCGGTCGTACATCCGCCGCGCCCAGGGCGGGGCGCCGGCGCCCAGCGCTCGCGCGCGCCGCAGCCAGCGACGGTCCGAGGCGGCGGCCCGGTCGATGACCGCCGCCCGGCCGGAGGCGTCGACGGTGACCAGCTCGACCCATGCGAGCTCCTCGTAGAGCCCGTGCCGGGAGCTGGCCGCCGCGGCGTCCGGCGCGGAGCCGCCGCCCTGGGCGCAGACCGCCGTGAGGACCTCGCCCCGCCGCCGCTGCACGCAACCCGCATCCGCATCGATGCGCAGCCGCGACCGCGGGCCACCGGCGATCCTCATCGCCAGCGCCTCGCCCTGCGCCGCCTGCTCGACCTGCACCTCGTCCCGCCCAAACCGCGCCACCGTCCGCAGCACGTTCGACCCGGGCAGGTAACGCTGCCGCACCGCGTCCGCCCGCCACATCGGGACTTCCTCGCCGCCGCGACGCACCCAGACCTGGATCCCGGTGTCCCCCTCGACCGTCCCCGCCGCCTGTCGCTCGGCCGGATTCTCGATCAGCGCCCGCCCCGCCGGGCCCGGCGCCCGCAGGTCGACGACGTTCCCGTAGGCGTCGACTGCCCCGGTCAGCCAACCGTCCCCGACCACCGCCACGCCGAGGAAGGGCGGCGGCATCCCCGGCAGCCCCGCCGGCGTCTCCGGGTCGGCCCCGTGCCTCCCGGAGAGCAGCAGCGCCGAGGCCGCCACCACCCCTGCGAGCGCCCACAGCGCGCGAGCCCGGTTCATGCCCCCATGCAATCAGCCCCGTGCCCCGGCCGACCGCTAGCCTTCCCCTGCGCAAGCGCCGCGCGCGCTGCCCGGCCAGGTAGCTCAGTTGGTAGAGCACACGACTGAAAATCGTGGTGTCGCCGGTTCGAATCCGGCCCTGGCCACTCTCCCCCTTCCCGTTTATCGTTCGGGGCATGGACCAGTCAGGGAAGCGGATGCGATGGGAGGACTGGGTCGTCTACGGGCTCGCCCTCGCCGGGATCTACCTGCTGGTCGGGGTCCTCTTCTTCTACGCCGGCAAGGAGAAGATCGTCGACGGGCACGGGGCACCGCCGCCGATCGAGAAGCAGTTCGGCGGCACCTTCCTCGACGCGTTCCCCGGAGTCGACGCCGCCTGGACGATCCTGGGCCTGCTCGAGTGCGCGATCTTCATCCTCGTCGTCGTCAGCCTGGTGCGGCTCGAGTTCATGCCGGACCGCCGCAAACCGTTCCTGCTCTGCTCGCTGGCACTGGCGATCTTCACCTTCTCGATCCTGGCGATGGGACAGAACGTGGTCGGCGAAAACGAAGGCGTCGCCGAGCTCTACATCTACGCCGGCGCGACCGCCGTGCTGCTCGGGCTCGTGTTGCTGATGCTCCCGTACCGGCCCGCCAACTGGATCAGCGGCCGGGACCCGGGATGATCGAGCGGATCGCGGACATGCCGGCGGGGACGATCGGCCTGCGGGCCTCCGGCAAGCTGAGCCGCGAGGACTACCAGCAGGTGCTGGAGCCGGCCCTGCGGGAGGGGGTCGAGTCCGGCGAGCTGCGCCTGCTCTTCGCGCTGCCGGACTTCGACGGCCTCGAGCCCGGGGCGATGGTCGAGGACGTCGAGACCGGCCTCCGCGCCTGGGTGCGCGACCACTCGGCCTGGAAGCGCTTCGCCTTCGTCACCGACGTCGAGTGGCTGGCGAAGTCGATGCGCGCCTTCGCCTGGCTGGCGCCGGGCGAAGTTCGCGTCTTCGCCCTCGGCGAGCTCGACGCGGCCCGCGACTGGGTCAGCGGCTGAGGCGACCGCGCCCGGTCAGGCGGCGAGCCGCTCGCGCCGCAGCAGCCACCAGTCGACGACGTAGCCGCCGAAGGGCAGCACGGCGCCGATCAGGATCCAGATCGTCTGCTTCGCGGTCCAGCCCTCCGGCTGGCGCAGCTGCAGGGCGATGACGACGTAGGCGATGAAGAGGAGGCCGTGGATCGGGCCGAGGATCTTCACCCCGATCTCGCTGCCGCCGGTGTTTTTCACCAGCGAGGCGACGAGCAGGAGAAGGAAGGTGGTCGCCTCGGTGAGAGCGACGTAGCGGAAGTTCCGGAGCGTCACGGGCCTGGAGCCTATGGGGCGAGCGGCCGCCGGGTCAGCCCCCGCCCGCCGAGAAGTGCTGGTAGTCCTTCGGCCAGGACCAGTTGCCGCCCCACTCCCAGCCGTTCTTCGCGAAGGCGGCGACGACCGGGCCCCGGCGGTGGATCAGGCCCTTGGCGCGCCGCGAGCGGTCCTTATATGGAGACCCGGCCGGCGGCGAGACGTAGCCGTCGCCGGTGACGTAGGGGTTCTCGACGGGGTTGACGTCGATCGCGTGGCCGTAGGCGTGTTCGGACCAGCGGCTGGTGCCGGCGACGGTGCGGCAGTTGAAGGCGGAGGTGTTGTCGGCGGCCATGCTGCGGTGGTCGTCGGCGCCGTAGGCGTCGACCAGGCGCATGCGGCGGATCGGGAAGCGGAGGCGGTAGAGCCCCCGCAGCGTGCGCAGCATCGCCCCGGCCGAGTCGCGGTTGACGACGAGCCGGCCACGCTGGACCTCGCCGTCGAATCCCCAGTGGCTCACCCGCAGCAGCCGCAGCTCGGCGAAGCCGACCGGGCAGCCGCGATGCCAGGAGACACCGGTCATCCGCTGGCGCAGCTGCAGGCCGATCGGCTCGGCGCTGCCGCGGAAGGGCGCGGCGTCCGCCTGCAGCGCCGGCAGCGCGAAGGCGGCGACGGCGACGCCGGCGGCCAGCTTCCTCAAGCGTGGCGAGGAGGAACCCACGGCGCCATACTCCCAAAGCGGATGGAAGCCGAGACGCACTACGCGGACTCCGACGGCGTCCAGATCGCCTACCAGGTGATCGGCGACGGGCCGCTCGACCTCGTTCTCGTCCCCGGTTTCGTCTCGCAGGTCG
>DASTBO010000037.1:0-19013 GCA_035712025.1 Solirubrobacterales bacterium | reverse complement strand
CATCCCGCGCCAGACCGCGGTCGCGCCGGCAGCGAGGACGCCGCGGAAGGCGAGGTCGGAGTTGGTGTTCGGCGCCGCGTGCTCCTGCAGCGTGTCGAAGTCGAGGTGCTGCCCGGCGCCGCCGGCGTAGCCGCCGGTGACCCGCGCCTCAGAGCCGGGGCCGGCGAGCTTGGTCTCCATCCGCACCTTGCCGCGGGCCGAGCCGAAGCCGAGCGCGGCCCAGTCGAGGCGGCCGTCGCGCTGCACCTCGGCGCGCTGGGTGGCGAAGATCCAAGCCTTCTCGGAGATGTCCTGGGTGTTGACGTAGCGCAGGGTCGCGCCCTGGCCGACCGCCAGCTCGACGACGCTGTTGAGGACCGCATCGATGTCGTCCGCAGGCGAGGACCAGTGCTCCCAGACCTCGGCTTCGGCGCCCTCCTCGAGCACGATCAGCGTGCGCCAGTCGATCGCCGCGCTCGCCGCCTCGACCGGCAGCTCGATCTGGATCGGCTCGGCGAGCCGCATGCCGCTCGGGACGTAGATGAGGACCCCGTCGCGCCAGTTCGCCTCGTTGCGGGCGACGAACGGGTCCTCGATCGGCACCAGCGAGCCGAGTCGCTCGCGCAGCAGGTCGCCGTGGCTGGCGAGCGCCTCGCTCAGCGGCAGCACCGTCGCGCCCTCGGCGCCGGAGACGACCGGCGAGGCGCTGGCCTCCGCGTAGGCGTCGAGATCGAGACCGGCGAGGTCGGTGAATTCCCAGCCCTTCGCCTTCTGGTCGGGGAGGGGGAGCTCCTGCGCGAGAGAGGCGCCGCGCTGGCGCCTCTCGTCGAGCCAGGCCGGTGCGGTCGCGACCTCAGCCAATGGAGCCCTCCATCTGCAGCTCGATCAGCCGGTTGAGCTCGACCGCGTACTCCATCGGCAGCTCCTTGGTCACCGGCTCGATGAAGCCGTTGACGATCATCTTCGAGGCCTCCTCCTCGTCGAGGCCGCGGCTCTGGAGGTAGAAGAGCTGCTCGTCGCCGATCTTCGAGACCGTCGCCTCGTGGCCGATGTCGGCGTCGTTCTCGTCGATCCGGATCGTCGGGTAGGTGTCCGAGCGCGAGTCCTCGTCGAGCAGCAGCGCGTCGCAGACGACCTTGGAGCGGGATTCGCTCGCCCCGTCGGCGACTTCGAGCAGGCCGCGGTAGGTTGCCCGGCCTCCGTCCTTGGAGATCGACTTGGAGAAGATCGAGGACGAGGTGCGCGGCGCCGCGTGGATGATCTTGCCGCCGGCGTCCTGGTGCTGGCCCTCGCCGGCGAAGGCGATCGAGAGGATCTCGCCGTGGGCTTCGGGCCCGAGCAGGTAGATCGACGGGTACTTCATCGTCAGCTTCGAGCCGAGGTTGCAGTCGACCCACTCCATCGTCGCCTTCTCGTGCGCGACCGCGCGCTTGGTGACGAGGTTGAAGACGTTCTGCGACCAGTTCTGGACGGTCGTGTAGCGGACCCGAGAGCTCTCCTTGGCGACGATCTCGACCACGGCCGAGTGCAGCGAGTCGCTCGAGTAGACCGGCGCCGTGCATCCCTCGATGTAGTGGACGTCGGCGCCCTCCTCGCAGATGATCAGCGTCCGCTCGAACTGGCCCATGTTCTCGGTGTTGATCCGGAAGTAGGCCTGCAGGGGCATCTCGACCTTGACCCCGGCGGGGACGTAGACGAACGAGCCGCCCGACCAGACGGCGCTGTTCAGCGCCGCCAGTTTGTTGTCGTTGGGCGGGATGATCGTGGCCCAGTGCTCGCGGACCAGGTCCTCGTGCTCGCGCAGGGCGGTGTCCATGTCGGTGAAGATCACGCCCTGGGCCTCGAGCTTCTCGTTCACCTGGTGGTAGACGACCTCGGACTCGTACTGGGCGCCGACGCCGGCGAGGAATTTGCGCTCGGCCTCGGGGATACCGAGGCGGTCGAAAGTGTTTTTGATGTCCTCGGGGACCTCGCTCCAGTCGCGGCTGTTCTTGTCGGAGGCGCGGACGAAGTAGTGGATGTCGTCGAAGTCGATCTGGTCGAGGTCGCCGCCCCATTTCGGGGTCGGGCGCTGCTCGAAGTGCTCCAGCGCCTTCAGCCGGAAGTCCCGCATCCACTGCGGCTCTTCCTTGAAGTCGGAGATCGTTTCGACGACCTCGCGGCTCAGCCCCTTGGGGGCTTTGTAGGCGTAGCCCGTCTCGGGATCGTTGAAGCCGAACTTCTCCTTGTAGTCGGCGTTGATGCCGGCCAGCTCGCGCTTCTCGGCGAGCACCTCGGGCGTTGCCATGTCAGTCGACCTCCAGGGTGATGGTGTCGTCCTCGATCTCCACCGGGAACGTTTGCACCGGCTGGAAAGCTGGAAGCGTCTTCGGCCTACCGGTGCTGAGGTCGAAGAGGGAGCCGTGGCGCGGGCACTCGACGGTGCAGGCGGCGGCGTCGAACTCGCCCTCGGCGAGCGGCCCGTTGTCGTGCGAGCAGCGGTCCTCGATCGCGTAGAAGGTGCCGTCGCAGTTGAAGACGCCGATCTTCATGCCGTCGTGCTCGACCAGGCGCATCTCGCCGGCCGTCAGCTCGGCCGCCGGGCAGACGGGGATCTTGGTTCCTGCGGTGTCGGTCAAGAGGGTGGGGTGCTCCATCTGCCGCCATGGCGGCCTAGTGCGGATCGAGACTAATCCTACTTCCAAGGTCGGATTTTAGCGGGGCGCCCCGCCGGGCCAGCCGACGTGGCGGAGATTCGCACGGAAGCGATGAGTTTGGGGTGGACCTGTGGTCTTATCTGCATTGACCTTTCCAGAGAGGAGCGAGATGAGCGAGAGGACCAACTACGCATCGGGGACTCCCTGTTGGGTGGAACTGAGCGGGACGCCGGACGTCGAGGCCAGCGAGAAGTTCTACGGCGAGCTGTTCGGCTGGGAGATCCCCGAGTTGCCGACCTCGGCCGAAATGGGTGGCTACCGACGGGCGAAGAAGGACGGCAAGGACGTCGCCGGCGTCTCGCCCAAGATGGATGACGACCAGCCGACGGTGTGGGCCACCTACGTCTCGGTCGCCGACGCTGAGGAGACCCTGGCCAAGGTCGGCGCGGCCGGCGGGCGGGTAATCGTCGACGCGATGGACGTGGCCGGCCTGGGAAAGATGGCCGTCTTCACCGACTCGACCGGCGCCGTCTGCGGCATCTGGCAGCCCGGCACCTTCGTCGGCTCCGAGCTGGTCAACGAGCCCGGGACCTTCGGCTGGAACGAGCTCGGCACCCGCGACACCGGCGCCGCCAGGGACTTCTACACGGCGGTGTTCGGCTGGGGCACGCAGGACGAACCCTCGCCCCGGGTCGGCACCTACACCGTCTGGAAGGCGGGCGAGGAGATGGTCGGCGGCATGCTCGACCTGAACGCCCTGGGGATGCCGGCGGAAGTCCCTTCCAACTGGCTCGTCTACTTCATGGTCGAGAACACCGACGCCGCGGTGGAGACGGTGAAGAGCGGCGGCGGAGACGTGAGGATGGAGCCGGTCGACATCCCGGTCGGCCGCTTCGCCGTAGTCGCCGACCCCTTCGGAGCGGTCTTCGCACTAATGCAGCCGAGCGCCGAGACGCTGGCCAACATGCCGTAAACCCCAAACCGCCGAGACCGCAAAAAAGCACCTTGAGGGTGCCTTTTTGCGGTCTCGCTAGAGCTGGCCGAGGTCGGCGACCGCTTCGGACGGGTCGCCGGCCTCGCCCTCGTCCTCCCATTCGGCGGACTGGCCGAGTGAGGCGCTCTTGACGATCTTCAGGCCGAGCATCGCGCACTTCATCCGGGTGGCGGAGATCTCGATCCCGAGCAGCTCGAGGACGAAATCTTTCGGCAGCCTCAGGAGCTCCTCACGGCTCATCCCGACCAGCTCGTCGGTCAGCAGCGAGGTCGCCGCGGTCGAGATCGCGCAGCCCTTGCCCTCGAAGGCGACCTCGGCGACCTTGTCGTCGCTGTCGAGCTTGATCGTCACGTGCTGCTCGTCGCCGCAGAACGGGTTGGTGTCCTCGAACTCCAGGTCGGGCTCCTCGATCGCGCCGAAGTTGTGCGGCCGCTTGTAGTGCTCGAGGATCTGGTCGCGGTAGAGCTCGTCCATCAGAGACCGAACACCTTACGCGCGTCTTCCAGGCCCTCGACCAGGCGGTCGATCTCCTCGGGGATCGTGTAGACGCCGAAGCTGGCGCGGGCGGTGGCCGCGATCCCGAGCCGGTCCATCAGGACCTGGGCGCAGTGGTGGCCGGCGCGGACGGCGACGCCGTGGCGGTCGAGGATCTCGGAGACGTCGTGGGCGTGGATGCCCTCGATCTCGAAGGAGACCGGGCCGAGGCGGCCCTCGCCGCGGGGCGGGCCGAAGACGCGCAGGCCGGGGACCTCGGCGAGGCGCTCCAGCGCGTAGTCGGCGATCTGCTCCTCGTGTTCGCGCACCGCCTCCATCCCGAGCATGTCGAGCCAGCGCAGCGCCGAGGCCATCCCGATCGCCTGGGCGATCGCTGGCGTCCCCGCCTCGAAGCGCGCCGGCACGTCGGCGTAGGTGGTGCCCTCGCGGGTGACCTTGCGGATCATCGAGCCGCCGCCGAGGAAGGGCTGCATCTCGCGCAGCAGGTCGAGCTTGGTCCAGAGGACGCCGATCCCGGTCGGCGCATAGAGCTTGTGGCCGGTGATCGCGTAGAAGTCGGCGCCGAGATCGGCCATCTCGAGCGGCAGCTTCGGCGCCGCCTGGGCGCCGTCGACCAGCACCGTGGCGCCGGCCGCGTGGCTCAGCCGGGCGATCTCGGCGATCGGGTTCTCGGTCCCGAGCACGTTGGAGACGTGGGCGACGGCGACCAGCTTCGGGCCGCGCTCCAGCAGCGCCGCGAAGGCGTCCAGGTCGAGCTGGCCCTCCTCGTCGACCGGCGCCCAGTCGACCTCGGCCCCGACCCGCTCGGCGAGCTGCTGCCAGGGGACGATGTTCGAGTGGTGCTCCATCTCGGTCAGCAGCAGGCGGTCGCCGGCGCCGACGTTGGCGTCGCCCCAGGCCCGGGCGACGAGGTTGATCGCCTCGGTCGCGTTGCGGACGAAGACGACCTCGCGCCGGTCGCCGGCGCCGATGTGGTCGGCGACCGTGGCCCGCGCCCCCTCGTAGGCTTCGGTCGCCTCGGCCGAGAGGGTGTGGGAACCGCGGTGGACGTTGGAGTGGTGGCGCCGCTCGTAGCGGTCGACCGCCTGGATCGAGGCCAGCACCCGCTGGGCGCTGGCGCCGCTGTCGAGGTAGGCCACCGGCTTGCCGTTGACCTCGCGCTCCAGCGCCGGGAAGGAGGCGCGGACCTTCTCGACGGAGAACGGCGCCGCGGTAGGGCTCTTGGCGCTTACCGGCTCCATGTCCGCGAGGTCAGGCGGCGGCGCCTGCCTCGACCTCCTCTGCGATCCAACCGTAGCCCTTCTCCTCGAGGACGCCGACCAGCTCCGGACCGCCTTCCTTGACGATCCGTCCCTGGTACATGACGTGCACCGCGTCGGGCTTCACCATGTGCAGGATGCGCTGGTAGTGGGTGATGATCAGGACGCCCATGTCGGGGCCGGCGAACTTGTTGACGCCCTCGGCGACGGTGCGCAGGGCGTCGATGTCGAGGCCCGAGTCGGTCTCGTCGAGGACCGCGATCTCCGGCCGCAGCAGCGCTAGCTGCAGCAGCTCCATCCGCTTCTTCTCGCCGCCGGAGAAGCCGTCGTTGAGGTAGCGGCTGGAGAAGTCTTTGGGGATGCTCGCCAGCTCCATCGCCTCCTGGGCGGTGCGGGCGAAGTCTTTGATCTTGATCTGGTCTTCGCCCCGCGCCTCGCGCTGGGCGTTGATGATCATCCGCAGGTACTTGCTGACCGAGACGCCCGGGATCGCGACCGGGTACTGGAAGGCCATGAAGAGGCCGGCCTGCGAGCGGTCCTCGGGGGCGGCCTCGGTGATGTCCTCGCCCTTGAAGGTGATCGTCCCCTCGGTCACCTCGAGCGCCGGGTGGCCCATGATCACGTTGGCGAGCGTCGACTTGCCGGAGCCGTTGGGCCCCATCAGCGCGTGGACCTTCCCCTTCTCGACGTCGAGGTCGAGGCCTTTGAGGATCTTCTTGTCCTCGACCTCGACGTGCAGGTTGCGTATCTCCAGCTCAGCCAATTTCGCTCCGTTTCTGGGTTTCCAAGTTCGTCTGGCGGGGGCGCCAGTTCTTACGCGACGCTGCCGAGCGCCGCGGCGCGCGTCGGCTCGCTCTTGGTCGAGAACTCGACCAGCTCCGCCAGCGTGGTGCCGGCGAGGGCCTTGCTCACCCCGCCCTGCACGCGCATCCACAGCAGCTTCGTCGAGCAGGCCTGGTCGCCGTCCGACTCGTGCGAGCAGAGGACTTTGCCTTCGGGGGAGTCGTGGAAGCACTCCATCGGCGCGATCTGCCCTTCCAGCGCCTCGACCACCGCGTCCATCGTGATCTCCGCCGCCGGCTTCGCCAGGCGGTAGCCGCCGTGGGCGCCGCGGGTGGAGGTGACGAGGCCGGCCTTGCGCAGTTTCGCCACCAGGTGCTCCAGATAGGAGAGCGGCAGGTTCTCCGCTTCGGCGACGGAGCCCAGCGAGACGGGCTGGGAGCCGGGCTGGCGGCCCAGCTCGACCATCAGGCGGACTCCGTACTCGGCTTTGGTCGAGAACAGCATCGACCTCAAATCCTACTGAAGTGGTCGGTTATGCCTCAGGGCTCGATCAACCCGCGGCGGATCGCGTAGCGGACCAGCTCCACCCGGTCGCGCATCCCGAGCTTGCGCATCGCGTTGGCGCGGTGGTTCTCAACCGTCTTCTCGGAGAGGTGGAGGACCTCGGCAATCTGCTTCGTCGTGTGGGCCTCGGCGACGAGCTTGACGATCTCCTCCTCGCGCGGGGTCAGCTCCTCGTCGCCGCTGGAGCCGCGCTCGAGCACGTCCTTGATCAGCGTCCGCTGCGCCTCGGGGGTGAGGAACGGCTCGCCGCGCTCGACCGCCCGGATCGCCGCCAGCAGGTCGGTGTCCGCCTGCGCCTTGAGGACGTAGCCGGAGGCGCCCGCCTTCAGCGCCTCGAACAGGTAGCGCTCGTCGTCGTGCATCGAGAGGATCAGAACCGAGACCTCCGGTGCCTGCTTCTTGATCTCCCGCGTCGCCTGGAGGCCCGTCAGCTTCGGCATTTTCACGTCGAGGATCGCCAGGTCGGGCCGCTCCCGCACCGCCAGGTCCCGCGCCTCGGCCCCGTCGCCCGCCTCGGCGACGACCTCGAGGTCCGGCTGGCGCTCCAGCAGCAGCCGGATCCCCGAGCGGACGATCCCGTGGTCGTCGGCGATCAGCACGCGCATGGGCACCACTATCGCCGATGGGCCGAAAACCGTTCTGTGTGAGCGGAAATCGTCCCGTCGGCTGGGTGGTCAGGCGGGGACGTCGAGGCGGACGGTGGTGCCGGCGCCGGGGCGGGACTCGATCGTCAGCTCGCCGCCGACCAGCAGCGCCCGCTCGCGCATGCCGCCGATCCCCAGGCCCCGCTCGGACTCGTCGAAGGCGAAGCCGCGACCGTCGTCGGTGACCCCGAGGACGACGCCGCCGTTCCCGGCGCGGCGCAGCCGCACCTCTACGCGTGCGGCGCCGCTGTGGCGGGCGGCGTTGTTGAGCGCCTCCTGCGCGACCCGGTAGACGACCAGCTGGGCGTCGTCCCCGAGGTCCGAGAAGTCGCCCTCGACCTCGAGCCGCGCCTCGATCTCGCCGCGCCCCAGCTGCTCGACCTGGCCGCCGACCGCCGCCGCGAGGCCGAGGTCGTCGAGCGCGGTCGGCCGCAGCTGGCGGGCGAGGGAGAGCAGCTCGGTCATCGCCTGGTTGGCCAGCGCCTTGGTCGCCGCGATCTCGCCCTCCAGCTCCGGCGGCGCCGCCTCGCGCGCGGCCTCCAGCCGCAGCAGCAGCCCGGTCAGCGACTGGTTGACCTCGTCGTGCAGGTCGCGCGCGACCCGCGCCCGCTCCTCCTCCTGCGCGTGCAGCGCCGCCGAGCCGGCGCGGCGGCGCTCGGCCTCCAGCCGCCGCATCATCCGCAGGAACGCGAGCTCGAGGCGCTCCACCTCCTCGGTCTCGCCGACCCCGTCGATCGAGGGGGGGAGGTGGAGGCGGGGGGAGGAGAGGTCGACCTTCTCCATCGCCTCGACCAGGTCCTCGAGCGGCCGCAGCCGCCGCCGCTCCCGCACCAGCGCCAGGGTCAGGGCGAGGACGACCAGCGCGAGCCCGATCACCAGCAGGGTCATGGCCCAAGCCTAGGGGTCAACCCCCGGGGCGAAAGGGGGATTGCCCCTATTGGCGAAATCGCGCTCTCGCCGCATACTTCTTCGACACCCTCGACTCTCAGGAGCGACCACCCGATGACCACCACCAAGCAATCCACCTGGGGCGCGACGCTGCGGACCACGATCCTGATGGCCACCCTCGGTGGCCTGCTCGTCGTTATCGGCGCTGCGATCGGCGGCCCGAGCACCGCGCTCACCTTCCTCTTCATCGCCCTGGCGATCAACTTCTTCGCTTATTTCTTCAGCGACAAGATGGCGCTGAAGATGAGCCGGGCGGAGCCGATCGAGGAGTCGGAGGCGCCGCGGCTCTACCAGATCGTCCGCGAACTGACGACCCGCGCGGACCTGCCGATGCCGCGCCTCTACATGATCCCCCAGGATCAGCCGAATGCCTTCGCCACCGGCCGCAACCCGAAGCACTCGGCGGTGGCGGTCACCCGCGGAATCACCAAGCTCCTCTCCGAGGACGAGCTGCGCGGCGTCCTCGCGCACGAGCTCACGCACATCCGTAACCGCGACATCCTGATCCAGTCGGTCGCCTCGGCGATCGGCGCGGCGATCACCTACCTCGCCTACATGTTCATGTGGTTCGGGAACGACGACAACTCGCCACTGAGCCTCGTCGCCTCGCTGGCGATGGTGCTGCTGGCCCCGATCGCGGCGAGCATCATCCAGCTCTCGATCTCGCGCCAGCGCGAGTACGCGGCGGACGCCGGCGGTGCCGAAATCTGCGGCAACCCGGAGTCGCTGGCGAGCGCGCTGCTGCGGCTCGAGCAGGGCGCCACGGCGATGCCGATGCAGGTCAACCAGGCGGCCGAGCCCCTCTACATCGTCAAGCCGTTCTCGGGCAAGGGCATCGCCGGCCTCTTCTCGACCCACCCGCCGATCGAAGAGCGGGTCCGGCGCCTGCGCCAGATGCGACCCACCCTGTCGTAGGCAGGGCCTCTCATCCGTGCGGGCAGAGCGGCCCCGGGAGCCATCCCGGGGCCGTTTTTTTGTGCGGTCGGCAGAGTCTCGCTATACTTTTTGAAGTAAAAGCTGATCCGGATTAGGGGATTTCTTTCTATGGCCATCGACACCGAGCGCGTCCAGACGATCGAGGAGATCGAACCCTTCGAGGCTGCCGAGGAGATCGAGGGCGGCAACGTCGTCCTCGTCGACACCCGCGAGCCGCACGAGTACCAGGAGGCCCACCTCGAGGGGGGCAAGCTGGTGCCGCCGGGGCTGCTGGCTGACGAAATCGCCACCGCTGCGCCCGACAAGTCGGCCCGCACGATCCTCTACTGCCGCTCCGGCAACCGCTCGGCGCTGGCCGCCGCGCAGCTGCAGCAGCTCGGCTACGAGAACGTCGCCTCGATGAGCGGCGGCATCCTCGAGTGGCAGGAGCAGGGGCTGCCGGTCGTCGCCGCGCACGGGATGACCCCCGAGCAGCGAGAGCGCTACTCGCGCCACACGCTGCTCCCGGAGGTCGGGGTCGACGGCCAGGTGAAGCTGCTGAACGCGAAGGTTCTGCTGCTCGGCGCCGGTGGCCTCGGCGCCCCGACCGCCCTCTACCTCGCCGCCGCCGGGGTCGGGACGATCGGCCTCGTCGACGACGACGTGGTCGACGCCTCCAACCTGCAGCGCCAGGTGATCCACAACACCGAGCGGATCGGGATGCCGAAGACGACCTCGGCGCGGATCTTCGTCGAGCAGTTGAACCCCGACGTCAAGGTGGTCGAGCACAACGGCCGGCTCGACGCGAGCAACATCCTCGAGGTGATGGAGGGCTACGACATCGTCGTCGACGGCGCCGACAACTTCCCCACCCGCTACCTGCTGAACGACGCCTCGGTACGGCAGCGCAAGCCGGTCGTCTCCGCCTCGATCCTCGGCTTCGACGGGCAGATCTCGACCTTCGTCCCCTACGAGGGCCCCTGCTACCGCTGCCTCTACCCGACGCCGCCGCCGGCCGAGCTGGCGCCGAGCTGCTCCGCCAACGGAGTGCTCGGGGTGATGGCCGGGACGATGGGCACCCTGCAGGCCAACGAGGTGATCAAGCTGATCCTCGGCGCCGGCGAACCGCTGGTCGGCCGCCTGCTCCTCTACGAGGCGCTCGGCACCAGCTTCACCGAGCTGAAGGTCCGCCGCGACCCCGACTGCCCGATCTGCGGCGAGCACGCCGAGGAGATCCCGGAGTCGGAGATGGGCCAGTTCCCCGACTACGACGCCTTCTGCTCGGGCGCCGGCGGCGACCGCCAGTCGATCGCCTCATAGGTAGGATCACCGACTCCATGGCGACCGTTCGCATCCCCCCAGTGCTGCGTCCGAAGACCGGCGGCCAAGCCGAGGTCGAGGCCGGCGGCGGCGACGTCGGCGAGGTCCTCCGCGCCCTGACCGCCGAGTTCCCCGAGACCCAGGGCCAGCTCTTCGGCGAGGACGGCGAGCTGAACCGCTACGTCAACGTCTACCTCAACGACGAGGACGTGCGGGTGCTGGACGGCCTCGGCACCGCGGTCAAGGACGGCGACACCGTCGTCATCCTGCCGGCGATGGCCGGCGGTGCCGTCTAGCGCCTCAGTGCTCTAGCACCAGGCCGAGGAATTTCTTGGTCCGCTCCTCGCGCGGGGCGTCGATCACCTGCGCCGGCGGGCCCTGCTCGACGATCAGGCCTTCGTCCATGAAGACGACCCGGTCGGCGACCTCGCGCGCGAACCCGATCTCGTGGGTGACGACGATCATCGTCATCCCTTCCTCGGCCAGCTCGCGCATCGCGTCGAGCACCTCCTTGACGAGCTCGGGATCGAGCGCGCTGGTGACCTCGTCGAAGAGCATCACCTGCGGGTCCATCGCCAGCGCCCGGGCGATCGCGACCCGCTGCTGCTGGCCGCCGGAAAGGCGCTCGGGGTACTGGTCGAGCTTGTCCGCGAGCCCCACCCGTTCGAGCAGCTGCGCCCCCTTGCTGCGCGCCTCGGACTTAGAGCGGCCCAGCACCTTCTCCTGGGCCATGGTCACGTTCTCCAGCGCGGTCTTGTGGGGGAAGAGGTTGAACTGCTGGAAGACGATCCCGACCCGCTGGCGGACGAAGTCGAGCTCCCAGCTCTGCTCGCCGGTGCCGGAGCCCGGGCCCTTGCAGATGCTCCGTTCTTCGAGGTGGATGTCGCCCTCCTCGGGCGGCTCGAGCAGGTTGAGGCAGCGCAGCAGGGTGCTCTTGCCGGAGCCGCTGGGACCCAGCACGCAGACGACTTCGCCGCGCTTCACCTCGAGATCGACGCCCCGCAGCACCTCGAGATCGCCGAAGCGCTTGCAGACGCCGCGGAGGCTGAGGATCGCCTCGCCGGCGGCGGAGCCCTCCATCAGAGAGCCTCCACGCGCGGGGCGCCGCGGGTGAAGCGGCTCTGCTCGCGGGCGATCAGTTTGTCGACGAGACGGGCGAGGGGGAGGGTGACGACCAGGAACAACAGCGCCCCCAGGGTCAGCGCCGAGCTGTTGAAGGTTTCGGACTGGATGTCGCTGCCGACCAGCACCACCTCGTTGAGGGCGATGACGCTGACCAGGGTGGTGTCCTTGGTCAGGGCGATGAAGTCGTTGAGGAGCGGCGCGATCACCTTCCGCACCGCCTGCGGGAGGATCACGTTGCGCATCGCCTGGCCGTGGTTCATGCCCAGGGAGCGGGCCGCCTCCATCTGGCCGGGCGGGACCGACTCGATGCCGGCGCGGTAGACCTCGGCCATGTAGGCGCCGTAGGTGATCGTGATCGCCAGCACCCCGAACCAGAAGCTGTCCGGCTTGCCGAACCACTCGGGAAGCCGCACGGACTCCGGCAGGAAGTCGAGGGCGGGGACGCCGCCGGCGATGATCAGGATCAGGAGCAGCAGCGGGACGCCGCGGAAGACGTCGATGTAGGCGATGGTGAGGAAGCGGACCGGCATCAGCGCTTTGCCGGGCATCTGCCGCAGGGTCGCGAGGATCAGCCCCCAGACCAGGGCGAGGGTGCCGGAGATGACCGAGAGCTGAACCGTGATCCAGAAGCCGTCCAGAACTTCGTCGAAGTGGTCGACCATGAAGCCGACGTCGAAGAACTGCTTGAGGAACTCTTCCATTAGGCCCTAAACGTAGAGAAGGGGCGCCGTCGCCGGCGCCCCTTCTTCGAATTCCGGCTTCCCGATCAGGTGGCTTCGTGGGTCGCCGTCTCGATCTCCTTCGGCGGCTCGTGCTTGAACCACTGTTCGTAGAGCTTGGCGTAGGTGCCGTCGTCGATCGTTTCCTTCAGCCCTTCGTTCAGTTCTTCGAGCAGTTCGGTTTCGCCCTGGGCGACGGCGAATCCATATTCTTCTTCGGTCGGGATCGCCGCCGAGATTTCGAGCCCCTCGCTCGCTTCGACCGCGTTTTCGGCGACCGGGATGTCGATCACGACCGCGTCGACGGTGCCGTTCTGCAGCGCGTTGACGGCGTCGGGGCCCTGCGGGTATTTGCGCAGGTCGCCGGCTTCGCCCTCTTCTTCGACGAATTCCTGCCCGGTCGTGCCCTGCTGGACGCCGATCGTCGCCCCGGCGAGTTTCTCGACCGAGTCGATCTCGGCGCCTTCCTGGACCAGGATCGCCTGTTCGGAGATGTAGTACGGGTTGGTGAAGTCGACGGTTTTCTCGCGTTCGTCGGTGATCGTCGCCGCCGAGGCGACGGCGTCGAAGTTGCCGCGCGCGAGGTCGAGGAAGATCGTGTCGAAGGAGGTGTCTTCGAATTCGACCTCACGGCCGATCGATTCGCCGATCGCTTCCATCAGTTCGACGTCGAAGCCGGTGTAGCTGCCCGGTTTCCCCTGCTCGAACGGGGGATAGGGGATGTCGGAGCCGACGGTCAGCGGCTCGCCGCCTCCACTGCCGCCACCGCCACCGGTGGTGTCGTCGTCGCTGCTGCCGCAGCCCACCGCGGCCAGCGACGCGATTGCCAGAAGGAAGACCGCGAGCAGAGCGGTCAGCCGGGTCGATCTCATCGAATTCCTCCGTTCGAGATTGGACAGACGCGGAATAGGTATACCGCTTGCGCCTTATCTCTCCAGCGCAGCGCTTTTCTAATCCTGCGCGCCGCTTGCCCAACCCTCGCTACACTTTCTGAAGTAAGGGGTCGGGACATGGCGCGAGAGCAACTACTCAACAAACCCTGCGGAGGCCGGTTCGGCAATATCGTCGAGTCGATCGGCAACACGCCGCTGGTCGAGCTGCCGCGGCTTTCTCCCAAGCCCGAGGTCCGGATCTACGCGAAGCTCGAGGGGCACAACCCGACCGGCTCGGTCAAGGACAGGGTCGCCAAGTCGATGATCGAGGCGGCCGAGGCCGAGGGGGCGATCGAGCCCGGGCACACGATCCTCGAACCGACCTCGGGCAACACCGGCATCGCCCTGGCGATGATCTGCCGCCGCAAGGGCTACCCGCTGAAGGTGGTGATGCCCGACAACGTCACCGAGGAGCGGACCCAGCTGCTGCGCATGTACGGGGCGGAGATCGTCTACTCGGAGGGGGCGAAGGGCTCCAACGGCGCGGTAGAGGTGGCGCTGGAGATGTCGCAGGACCCGAGCTTCTACATGCCCTACCAGTACGGCAACGAGGCCAACCCGCTCGCCCACTACAACGGCACCGCGCTGGAGATCCTCGAAGATCTCGACGAGGTGACCGCCTTCGTCGGCGGCCTCGGCACCGGCGGCACCCTGATGGGCAACGGCCGCCGCCTCAAGGAGGCCAACCCGGAGACGCTGATCGTCGCCGCCGAGCCGAAACAGGGCGAGCTCGTCCAGGGGCTGCGCTCGCTCGACGACGGCTTCATCCCGCCGATCATCGACATCTCCCTCTTCGACCGGAAGATCATGGTCGACAACCGCGACGCGATCGTCTGGACCAAGAAGCTGCTCGACGAGGAGGGCGTCTTCGCCGGCGTCTCCGCCGGGGCGATCGCCGCGATCGCGAACCGCATCGCCGGCGAGCTCGACTCCGGCAACGTCGTCTTCCTGATTCCCGACGATGGCTGGAAGTACCTCTCCTCCGGCGTCTACACCAAGCCGCTCGAGGAGATCGAGAACCTCGACTCGACGGTCTGGTGGTAGCCCGCTCCCGGCGGCTCCGGCGATGAAGATCTCCCAGGCCCTGATCGACGAGATGGTCGCGCACGCCCGCGAGGACCTGCCGAACGAGTGCTGCGGGATGCTCGGCGGGCGCGACGGGGAGGCGACCAGCGTCGTGCGGGTGGCGAACGCCGCGGCCACCCCGCTGCGCTACGAGATGGACCCGCAGGGCCAGTTCGACGCGCTGAAGGCGATCGAAGACGGCGGCGACGAGCTGATCGGCATCTACCACTCGCACACCCGCAGCGCCGCCTACCCCTCGCAGACCGACGTCAACGAGGCGCGGATGTGGCCCGAACAGGTCTACGTGATCGTCTCGCTGGAGAACGACGAAGCGCCCGACGTGAAGGCCTTCGACCTGGCCGACCTGAAGATCGCCGATGTCGACCTCGACGTCACATAGGCGCGGGCCGAGCGGGCATCAGCGGGGCGCCCATGGCGGCGACTCCGGCCGCGGTGGCGACGAGGACGGCGGCGGTGGAGGTGGCGGCGGAGGCGGCGACCTCGTCAAGATCGCCTTTGCCCGCAACCAGGTCGAAGCCGAGATGCTGCAGGGCCTGCTCTCCGAGGTCGGAATCCCCAGCGTCCTGAAGCGCAGCATCGGCTTCGACAACCCCGACTTCCTCCCCAGCGGCCCGCGCGACGTGATGGTCAACCGGAACGACGCCCAGCGAGCCCGCGAGGTCCTCGCCGACGTGTTGATCGAGGACGAGGGCGACGAGATCGCCGAGCTGGAGGGCGAACGCCGCCTCGCGAGAGGGGAAAGCGGCGGTCCCGAGCCGGCCCGCCTCGCCTTCTGGATCGTCGCGATCGCGGTCGGCAGCTTCCTGCTCCTCTGGTTGCTCTACGAGGCCACCAAATAAGAAAGGAGAGTCGTGGCTGGCGATCTGGTCGAGGTCGCGTTCGTCGGGGACGAGGTCCAGGCGGCGATGATCGAGGCGCTCCTGGAGCAGCACGGGATGCCGCGGGCGATCTGAGCGCTAGACCGCGACCGGACCGCGGACCATCTCGCGCAGGTAGTCGCGCCAGGCGTCCTCGATCTCACGGAAGCGGGCGTCGAAGGCGTCTTCGAGCTGGACCTCGGGGCCCTGCGGGAGGAGCTTGGCGACGAGGCGCTCGCAGGCCTCCGGGCCGCGCTCGTTCTCGAGCAGGTCGAAGATCGTGCCGCCGAGGATCACGGCGTCGCGCCGCGAGGGGGGGAAGGCGGGGCGGGCGCTCTCGCGCAGGCGGCGGATGGTCGCGGCGCGGTAGAGGCCGACCTGGCGGGCGAAGTACTGGGCGCCGCCTTCGACCAGCCAGGCCCAGCGCAGGTAGCGGGCGAAGCGACGGGGGGTCCAGGAGGGCGGGAGGGCGGTGTTGTTGGCGGCGATCGTCATCTGGGCATAGAGGCGCTCGGCGGTCCCGCGCAGGGCTTCGTAGGAGTCGTCGCCCGCGGCCCGGCGTTCCATGTGGAAGTCGTTGAGGACGTGCAGCTCGGTCGACATCGGCCAGCCGGCGAGGTAGCGGCGGCCGGCGGGCGCCGCCGACCAGCGGGCGGCGGGGAGGAAGGGATGCGCCGCGGTCAGCCACACCGGGTTGGTGTGGACGACGATCGTCACCTCCTCCGGCACGGTCTCGAAGCGGTCTTCGAGCCGCAGGCGCAGTTCCTCGAGCCGGTCGAGCGTGCGCTCGGCGAAGGCCGAGTCGTCGGAGTCGTGACGCGCGGTGAAGCTCAGGCTCTCGGTCTCAACCCAAGACACGAGGCGAGGTTAGCGAGGGGGGAGGTTGACTAGACCAGGACAGGCTCGGAAGCGCCGGCCCGGTTGCGAATCTCTTCGCGGGCGCGGTCGAACTCTTCGTCGGCCATCACCGGCGTGCCCTCGAAGGGCAGTTCGCGGTCGATCTCGACCCAGGAGCGGCAGCCGTGGTACTCGTCGCGGACGCGCACGGTGACCGGGCGCGGGATCCGGTGGACCCGCAGCAGCAGGACGTGCAGCGGGTGGCGCCGCTTCCAGGCGAGCCGCTTTTCGGCGTAGTCCGGGGTCCAGATGTAATACGGCGAGAGCGAGTCGAGGCTGCGGCGGTCGTTGATCGTCACGTGGTCGACGACTTCGGCCCAGGCGCGCAGGCGGACGCGATCGGGCTGGGGGATGCCGCCGTCCTGGAGCAGCGCCCGCGGCGGCGGCTCCTCGTCGGGCCAGACACCCTCCTCGAGCGCGCGGCGCAGCTCCGGGTGGTGCGATTCGCGGACCAGGTTGTTCCGCTGGTGGTCGAAGGTGGGGTAGAGGAAGAACCGCTCGTGCTCGAGCTCGAAGTGCCGGTTCTCCTCGCGGATGCCGCCCTTTCGGAGGGTGAGCAGCTGCTCACCCTCCGCGAGGGCGCGGACGGTTACAGCCCATTCCTTGAGAGCGATCGGCATTGAAGTAGTCCAGCGAAGGTGTCGTTGATTCGAAGTCGGGGCTGGGCGCGTTGAACTGGGCCTACAAGGCCGTTTCCGCCCGCCCGGAGGCGCGCATTCTAGAGGAGTGCAGCGAAATCTCAACTAAAAAACCGCGAAACTTGCGAAATGTGACCTACGTCCACCCGCCGCCGCCCGGAGTTTCGACCCGCAGGCGGTCGCCGGGGGCAAGCTCGCCGGCCGCCTTGCCGGGCAGGGGCGAGCCGTTCAGCAGGTTGACTCCGGGCGCGCCGTCCTCGCCCTCGCCGGCGCCCCGCGGTCGGTGCCGGCGGCGCTCGGCGATCAGGCTGAAGCGCATCGGCGCCAGCGCCTCGATCTCGCGCACGATCCCGTCGCCGCCGCGGTGCTCGCCCTCGCCGCCGCTGCCGCGGCGCAGCGAGAGCTGGCGCACCCGCAGCGGGAACTCCGCCTCCAGCGCCTCGGTCGGGGTGTTGAGCGTGTTCGACATCGCCACGTGGATCGCGCTCGGCCCGTCGCCGTCGGGGCAGGCGCCCTGGCCGCCGCCGAGCGTCTCGTAGTAGGTGAACCTGTCGTTCGCCAGCGTCAGGTTGTTCATCGTCCCCTGCCCCTGGGCGGGCCCAGACCGCGCCTGCGAGAGGGCGGCGAGGACCAGGTCGGCGACCCGGCTCGAGGTCTCGACGTTGCCGGCGGCGACGGCGGCCGGGAAGCGTGCGTTCAGCAGCGAGCCCGCCGGGGCGAGGACCTCGATCGGGCGGTGGGCGCCGGCCGAGGGCGGGGCGTCGGGGTCGGTGAGGACGCGGACGGCGAAGAAGGCCGCCGACTTCGTCACCGAGAGCGGGCAGTTGAGGTTGCCCTCGACCTGGGCCTCGCTGCCGCCGAAGTCGAGGCGCAGCTCCTCGCCCTCGATCGTCGCCTCCAAGCGCAGGCGGAGGTCGCGCTCGGCCCCGTTCCAGTCGGCCTCGAGCACGTCCTCGGCGCCGTAGGTGCCGTCGGGGAGCTCGGCGAGGGCGGCGCGGGTGCGCCGCTCGGTGTAGGCGAGGATCTCCGCCATCCCGTCCCGCAGGGCCGCGAGCCCCAGGCGTCGGTGCAGCTCCTCGAGGCGCAGCGCCCCGACCCGGTTGGCGGCCTGCTGGGCGCGGAGGTCGGCGAGCCGCTGCTGCGGGGACCGCATCCGGCCGGCCAGCTCCTCCAGCGTCTCGTCCGCGGCGACGGTCGGCGGGATCACGACGCCCTCTTCGTCGAGGGTGCGAGAGAAGGCGGGCATCGAGCCGGGCGTCGGGCCGCCGACGTCGGCGTGGTGGGCGCGACTGGCGGCGAAGCCGAGCAGCTCGGTGCCGGCGAAGACGGGGGAGACGAGGGTGATGTCCGGCAGGTGGGTGCCGCCGCGGTAGGGGTCGTTGAGGATCCAGCTCCGGCCCGGCCGTTGCTCCTCGTCGAGGACCGCGGCGACCGCGTCGGGCATCGAGCCGAGGTGGACGGGGATGTGCTCGGCCTGCATCACCAACTCGCCGGTGGCGTCGAAGAGTGCGGTCGAGCAGTCGTGGCGCTCCTTGATGTTGGCCGAGTAGGCGGAGCGGATCAGCGCCGCGCCCATCTCGTCGCAGGCCGCGCGCAGCGCACCGACCAGCACCTGGAGCGCGATCGGGTCCAGCCCACTCATTCGCCTGTTCCTTTTCGTTGTCCGGGACGAGAAAGGCACAGGGCAATGATGGTGCCGTGGTCGTCGACCTTCGCGCTCCACCCGGGCGGGACGACGAAGGTCGCCTCGGGGAGCTCGAACACGACCGGGCCCTCGGCCTCGGTCGCGGCTGCCGGCTCGCCGCGCAGGACCGCGGTCTCGATCCACTCGCCGCCGTGAAAGACCGGCCGCGCGCCGACCTCGCCCGCGCCCTCGCCCGCCGCGGCCGGCCGCGGCTCGGGACCGGGAACGACCATCGCCAGGTCGATGTCGACGAGGACCACCTCGCCCTCCGGGTCGCGGTGGCCGTAGCGCGCCTCGTGAGCCCGCTCGAACTCCGCCACCAGCTCGGCCGGGTCGGGGTCCGTCGGGCCCTCGACCGGCAGCTCGAAGGCCTGACCGGCGTAGCGGAGCTTGTAGGTGACTTGGGCCTCGGCCTCTGCGCCGAGGCCGGCGCCGACCTCGGCGACCATCGTGTCGACCACCGCCGCGATCCGCTCGGCGCTCAACTCGCCTTCGCTCAGCATCACCGTCCGCGCCGTGTCGCGCCGCCGCTCCGAGG
>DASTBO010000036.1:0-5996 GCA_035712025.1 Solirubrobacterales bacterium | reverse complement strand
TCGGAGGAAGAGACCATGGAGCAACCTTTCGTCACCGCAGTCACCCATTCGAACGCCGAGGCGCGCGTCACGCTCCACGGCGTCCGCGACGAGCCCGGCGTCGCCGGCCGCATCTTCAGCGCCCTCGCCGCCGCGCTGCGGGCGAGCGTCTGCGAGATCTACACCGACGTCGCCGGCGTCTACAGCTCCGACCCGCGGATCGTCCCCGACGCCCGCAAGCTCGACCGCGTCTCCTTCGAGGAGATGCTGGAGATGTCGGCTTCGGGGGCCGGCGTCCTGCAGCTGCGCTCGGTCGAGTACGCCCGCAACCACGGCGTCCGCATCCACTGCCGCAGCAGCTTCGAGGACGGCCCCGGTACCCTCGTCGTCTCAGAGGAAGAGACCATGGAGAACCCCTTCGTAACCGCAGTCACGCATTCCGACGCCGAGGCGCGGGTGACCCTCTCGGGTCTCCGCGACGAGCCCGGCGTCGCCGGCCGCATCTTCGGCGCCCTGGCCGACGCCAACGTCAACGTCGACGTGATCATCCAGAACGAGCCGGTCGGCGACGACCAGCTCGCCGACCTCTCCTTCACCGTCGACCGCGCCGACCTCGCGACCGCGAAGGACACGATCGCCGCCCTCGGCGACGTCTCGCTCGAGGTGCTCGCCGACGAGCAGATCGGCAAGGTCTCGATCGTCGGCGCCGGCATGCGCTCGCACCCGGGCGTCGCCGCCAAGGTCTTCCAGGTCCTCGGCGAGGAGGAGATCAACATCGAGATGATCTCCACCTCGCCGATCAAGATCTCGTGCGTCATCGCCGCCGACCGGGTCAAGGACGCGGTCAACGTCCTCCACAGGGCGTTCGAGCTGGGCGAGGACGCGGTCCAGCCCGAGGACCCGACCGGTCCCGGCCACCGGCCGACGGTCGCCGGCTGAGCCCGTCCGAGGAAGATGGCCGGCGACGGATACAGAGTGGGAGTGCTGGGCGCGACGGGGCTCGTCGGCACGACGATCCTCGAGCTGCTGGCGAAGCGCGAGTTCCCGGTCGCCGAGCTGCGGCCGCTGGCCTCCGAGCGCTCCGCGGGCAAGACGATCGAGTTCGGGAGCAAGGTGCTGACGGTCCAGGCGGTGAGCGACGAGACGATCCAGGGCCTCGACCTCGTCCTCTCCTCGGCCGGCGGCTCGGTCAGCGCCGAGTGGACCCCGAAGCTGGTCGACGCAGGCGCGACGGTCGTCGACAACACCAGTTACTGGCGCATGCACGACGACGTGCCGCTGGTCGTCGCCGAGGTCAACCCCGACGCGCTCGAGGGGCACAAGGGGATCGTCGCCAACCCGAACTGCTCGACGATGCAGATGGTCGTCGCCCTGAAGCCGATCCACGAGGCGGCCGGGATCGAGCGGCTGGTGATCTCCACCTACCAGGCCGTCTCCGGCACGGGGAAGGGGGCGATCGACGAGCTGCGCGCCCAGGCCCGCGCCGTCGTCGGCGGCTACGACGCTCCCGCGCCGGAGATCTACCCGCACCAGATCGCCTTCAACGTGCTGCCCCAGGCGGGCAGCTTCCCCGACGGCGACGACCACACCGACGAGGAGCGCAAGCTGATCAACGAGACCCGCAAGATCCTCGGCGACGCCGAGATCCGGGTCAGTGCCACCTGCATCCGGGTCCCGGTCGAGACCGGCCACTCCGAGGCGGTCAACGTCGAGACGCGCGAGCCGCTCGAGCCCGCTCGGGCCCGCGAGCTGCTCGCCGCGGCGCCGGGCGTGACCGTCGTCGACGACCCCGCCGCCGGCCGCTACCCGATGGCGCTCGAGGCCGCCGGCAAGGACGACGTCTTCGTCGGTCGCATTCGTCGCGACCCGGGGAACGAGAAGGCGCTCGACATCTGGGTCGTCTCGGACAACCTGCGCAAGGGCGCCGCGACCAATGCCGTCCAGGTGGCGGAGTTGTTGATCGAGCGCGGTCTGCTCACTCGCGGCTGAGGCGCCGCAACCCGAAGGGCGCGACCAGCGTCGTCAGCACCGCCATCCCGACGACCACGGCGAACAGCTCGGCGTCGACCACTCCCTCGGCAGCGCCGATCGAGGCGACGACGATCCCCACCTCGCCGCGGGGGACCATGCCGACGCCGACGATCGCCGCTTCTTTGCGGCCGAGGCCGCTGCGCGCCGCCAGGTAGGCGGGGACGAGCTTGGTCAGCGCCGCGAGGGCGGTGATCGCCGCCAGCAGCCAGAGGGCGTGGCCGTGGAAGAGGGCGCCGAGGTCGAGCTCGATCCCGATGAAGGCGAAGAAGAAGGGCGGGAAGAAGGAGTAGAGCGGCTTCACTTCTTCCTCGATCGAGCTGTGGTCCTTGGTCTCGGCGACGATCATCCCGGCGAGGAAGGCGCCGATCAGCGCCGCCAGGCCGATGTTGGCGGCGAAGGCGGCGAGCCCGAGGCAGAGGAGCACCGCCGGAAGCAGCGGCGATTCGGCGAAGCGCGGCGTCTCCAGGAGCCGGGGGCGGCTTTCGAGCAGCCGGGTGCCGCCGAGCGCGACGAAGGCGACGAAAGCGATCGCAACGGTGAGGGCGAGGAGGATCTTGCCGGCGTCGACGCCGCCGTCGGCCGCCATCCCGACCGCGACCGAGAGCAGGATCAGGGCGAGGATGTCGTCGACGACCGCGGCGCCGAGCACCGTGCGCGCCGCCCGCGTCCGCGCGATCCCGAGGTCGAGGAAGGTCGCCGAGGTGATCCCGGCGCTGGTCGCCGCCAGGGCGGCGCCGAGGAAGACGCTGGTCTCGCTGCTCTCTCCCAAGGCCAGCCCGAGTCCGATCCCCGCGAGGAAGGGCACGACGACCCCCGCGCTGCCGACCGCGCCGGCGATCTTGCCGACCGCGCGCATCTCCGAGATCCGGGTCTCCAGCCCGACCCAGAAAAGGAGGAAGACGACCCCGAGCTCGGAGAAGACCCGCAGGACCTCGCCGACCTCGACCAGCCCCAGCACCGAGGGCCCGACCAGAACCCCGCCGAGGATCTCGCCGACGATCGCCGGCTGCCCGATCCGCTTGAAGACCTCGTCCCCCAGCTTTGCCGCGAGCAGCACGACGAAGAGGTCGGTGAGGACCGAGGCGGTGCCGTCGGCGGCGGCGAGGGGGAGGGCTGAAGGGAGGTCCATGAATCTCGGGGTCGGCTAGAGGGTGCCGACCAGTCTTCCCGGCTCACCTGACGACCAGGCTATCCAAGCGCAAAGAATTTCGAAAGTTGTAGGCAGTACGTAACATATTGTCTGCTAGGGTTGGATCGATGGAGGAGCAGCGAACCAGCTGGAACGACGACCGCCTCGACCGCCTCGCAGACCAGGTGGATCGGGTGGCGACCGAGGTAACTGCGCTCGGCAAGCACATGGACGCTCGCTTCGACCGGCTTCAGAACGCGATGATCGTCACCCTGGCGAGCATCCTCGCCGCCTTCGGCAGCGCGATGGTCGTTATGGGGTCCTAAGCCGCGACGCCGGCCGTCAGGCGCTCTTCGACCCACTTGGTCGAAGCGATGTGCTTGCTCATCCCCAACTCCTTCGGCTCGGCGCCGAGGGCGAGGCCGACCAGCTGCGGCAGGTGGAGGACGGCGAGGCCGAGGTCGCGGTTGACGACCTTGGCCGCCTCCGGCTGCTGCATGTCGAGGTTGAGGTGGCAGAGCGGGCAGGGCGTGACGAGGCAGTCGGCGCCGGCGTCGATCGCGTCGCCGACGTGGGTGCCGGCCTGGCGCAGCGAGGTCTCGCGCGCCATCGTGATCACCGGAAAGCCGCAGCACTTGCGCGCCCCGTCGTACTCGACGACCTGGCCGCCGAGCGCCTCGATCACCTTCTCGAGGTAGACGTCGCGGTCGGGGAACTCGCCGTAGCCGAGGCGTTCCTTCGGCCGCACGATGTAGCAGCCGTAGAAGGGGCCGACCCGGAGGCCGCTGAGCGGGCGCACGACCTGCTCGCGCAGGCGGTCGAGCCCGTAGTCCTCGACCAGCAGCCAGAGGAAGTTCTTGTTGGTGAAGCCGTTCTTGTCCTTCTCGTAGGAGAGGCCTTGGCCGGAGAGCGCCTCGTTGACGTGCGCCCGGTAGGCCGAGTCGGCGTCGAGCCGCTGCTGGCACTCCGACTGCGCGCCCTGGCAGGTCGAGCAGATGTTCATCATCGAGAGGCCGGTCTGCTGGGCGAGGGCGAAGGTCCGCGCGTTCAGCGTGTCGGCCAGCTCCTGGTTGTGCTCGGCGATGACGCCGGCGCCGCAGCAGTTGGCGCGGTCGAGTTCGACCAGCTCCCAACCGAGCTTCTCGGCGACCAGCGCCATCGAGCCGTGCAGCTCGGGCGTGAAGCCGCGGGAGACGCAGCCGGGCCAGTAGGCGACCTTGATGTTCTCAGCCATTTTTGACCTCCTGCGGGGTCTCCGGGTCGGTCGAGCGCTCGATGCCCTTCTCGACGTTCTCCTCGGCGAGCTCGCCCTCCTCGCCCTTGATGTAGAGATTGAATTCCTCGTTGTGCTCCTCGGCGTGGGCGTAGATCGCCTTCACGTCGTCCTGATCGGGGAGCTTCGGGTGGACGCCCGGAATCAGCTTGTGCAGCGAGCGCATCTTGCCGGTTTTGATCCCGCGGATCGCGGTCGGGATCGAGCCGAGCATTTCCCGGATCGCCCGTTTGTTCGGTTTCAGCTTGCCCTTGACGCCCGGCGCGAAGGACTCCTGCAGGAGCAGCGACTCGTCCAGGGTCCCCTTCTTCTCGATGATCTTGACGAAGGCCATCTCGTGGTCGTGGCCGCTGTTGGGGTCCTCGATCCCCTCCTCGCCGGCCTTGCGGCGCAGGCGCATGATCTGGTCCATCGGCGCCACGCCCTTGGGGCAGGCGTCGATGCAGCTGAAGCAGTGGGTGCAGTCGTAGATCCCGTGCGGGTCGTTGGCCAGGTCGTGCAGGCGCTCGTGGGTCTCGGCGTCGCGCGGGTCGCCGACGAAGCGGTAGGCCTTGGCCAGCGCCGCGGGGCCGATGAAGTCGTGGTCGGCTTCCATCGAGAGGCAGGAGGAGACGCAGGCGCCGCACTGGATGCAGGCCATCGACTGGGTGATGTCGATCATCGACTCCGGCTCGACGACATACTCGCGCTCGGGCGGCTCGCCGTGCGGCAGGAGCCACGGCGTGACGCGGCGGATCTTGGTCCAGTGGGTCGACTCCATGTCGGTGATCAGGTCCTTGATCACGGGCATGTTCCCCATCGGCTCGATCACGATCGAGTTGCCCTCGCCGCCCTTGCCGGTGGCGCTGGCCTGCTTGTCGGCCAGCTCCTGGGCCTCGCCGATCTGGGTCTTGCAGCCGAGCCCGGACTGGCCGTTGATCTTCATCCCGCCGGAGCCGCAGATCGCGGCGCGGCAGGAGCAGCGGACGGCGAGCGAGCCGTCCTCGTTGTCCTTGGCCTGCAGCAGGCCGTCGAGGACGGAGAGCGAGGGCTCGAGGTCGACCCCGAACTCCTCCCAGTAGGGGCCCTCGCCGCTCTCGGGCTGGAAGCGGCGGACTTTGATCGTGTACTCGGCCATTTAGTAGGTCCTCTCTTGCGGTTCCCACTGGGTGATGGTGACCTCGGAGTAGGAGATCTCCGGGCCGTCGTCGGTGCGCTCGAGGTCGATGTGCTTGAGCCACTCCTCGTCGTTTCGCTCCGGGTAGTCGGTGCGGTACTGGGCGCCGCGGCTCTCCTTGCGCTCCAGCGCGGCGACGCAGGTGCACTCGGCGTTGTCGAGCATGTACCCCAGCTCGATCGCGGCAATCAGATCCTGGTTGAAGACGCTGCCGTGGTCGTCGATGTAGGCGGTCTTCGCCTCCTCCTTGAGGCGGCGCACCGTCTCCAGCGCCTCGGTGATCCCCGCCTCGTCGCGGAAGACGGCGACGTGCTTGTCCATCACCGTGCCGAGGTCGAGCTTGATCTCCGAGACGCGCCGGCCGGAGCCCTTCTCGCGGGCGGAGATCGCGTCGATCGTGTCCTGCTCGGCCTTCAGCGTGCCCGCCG
>DASTBO010000035.1:0-6945 GCA_035712025.1 Solirubrobacterales bacterium | reverse complement strand
CATCCCCTGGTCTGCCACGCCTTCAACGCCGACTTCGACGGCGACCAGATGGCGGTGCACGTGCCGCTCTCGGCCGAGGCTCAGGCCGAGGCGCGGATCCTCATGCTGTCGGCCAACAACATCCTCTCCCCGGCCCACGGGGCGCCGCTGGCGACCCCGACCCAGGACATGGTGCTCGGCATCTACTACCTGACCTACGGGCCGGAAGCGGACGAGCTGGCGAAGATCGACGAGGAGCTGAAGGCGGGCAAGGGCACGAACGGCTCCGGCCCCGGCGTCAAGGTGTTCCGGTCCTCGCAGGAGGCCGAGCTCGTCTACGAGAACGGCGGCTGCAAGCTGCACGACCAGGCCGAGTACCGGCGCGCCGGCCGCGGCCACTTCCTGACCACGGTCGGGCGGATCATCTTCAACGAGAAGATCGAGCGCGCCCTGGCCGACGCCCTCGAAGACGATTTCGATCCCGACCGTTTCGAGTTCGTCAACTTCTCGCTGAAGAAGAAGGACATCAACCAGATGGTCTCCGACCTGGTCGAGGCCTACGGTGCGCCGGCGGTCTCGCAGGTGCTCGACGCCTTCAAGGACCTCGGCTTCCACTACGCGAGCCAGGCCGGGATCACGGTCTCGAAGAACAACGTCGTCTCGCCGCCGGAGAAGCCGGAAATCCTCGACCGCTACGAGAAGGAGACCGAAGCGATCCAGGGTCAGTACGACGAGGGCTACATCACCGCCGAGGAGCGCCACGAGGCCGTGACCGCCCACTGGAACCGGGCGACCGACGAGGTCGCGCAGGCGATGGAGGACAACCTCGACACGCTGAACCCGATCTTCATGATGGCCAACTCGGGCGCTCGCGGATCGTTCAAACAGATCCGCCAGCTGGCCGGGATGCGCGGCCTGATGGCCAACCCGAAAGGGGAGATCATCGAGCGGCCGATCAAGGCCAACTTCATGGAGGGGCTCTCGGTCCTCGAGTACTTCATCTCCACCCACGGCGCCCGAAAGGGCCTCGCCGACACGGCGCTGCGGACGGCCGACTCCGGCTACCTCACCCGCCGCCTGGTCGACGTCGCCCAGGACGTGATCGTCCGTGAGGAGGACTGCAAGACCAAAGAACACATCGAGATGGACATCCGCAAGGACGACGGCTCGCTCAACGACAACCTGATCGGCCGCCTGGCGGCGAAGAAGCTCGAGACCAAACGCGGACGCGAGCTGCTGAAGCGCAACCAGGAGATCAGCCAGACCGACGTCGAGGAGATCGCCGAGGCCTTCGGCGAGGAAGAAGCCAAAATCCCCGTGCGCTCCACCCTGAAGTGCGAGGCGGAGTCGGGCGTGTGCCGCTCCTGCTACGGGATCGCGCCGGCGACCGGATCGACGGTGGACATCGGCGACGCGGTCGGGATCATCGCCGCTCAGTCGATCGGCGAGCCGGGCACCCAGCTGACCATGCGGACCTTCCACACGGGAGGCGTCGCCGGCCAGGACATCACCCAGGGTCTGCCGCGCATCGTCGAGCTCTTCGAGGCGCGTAAACCGAAGGGCCTGGCGCAGATGGCCGAGGCCGCGGGCAAGGTCTCGATCGAAGAAACCGACAAAGCGCTGAAAGTGATCGTCACCGAGTCCAGCGGCGAGGAGCACAGCTACAGCTTCCCGCTGCGGACGCGGCTCCACGTCGCCGACGGCGACCGCGTCGAGGTCGGCGAGCAGCTGAACGAAGGCTCCCTCTACCCGGCTGACCTGCTGGCGATCCGCGGGCGCACGGCGGTCGAGCTCTACCTCGTGGCCGAGGTGCAGCGGGTCTACCGCGCCCAGGGCGTCGACATCAACGACAAGCACATCGAGCTGATCGCCCGCCAGATGCTGAAGAAGGTGCGGATCGAGTCGAAGGGCTCGACCAGCCTGCTTCCCGGCCAGCTGGAGGATCGCGGCAGCCTCAAACGGCTCAACAAGAAGACCAAGGAAGAGGGCGGAACTCCGGCCAAAGGCGAGGAGGTCATCCTCGGGATCACCAAGGCCTCGCTGGCGACCGAGTCCTTCCTCTCGGCGGCCTCCTTCCAGGAGACGACCAAGGTGCTCACCGACGCCGCCCTCGAGGGTAAACGGGACAGGCTGGTGGGCCTGAAGGAGAACGTGATCATCGGCAAGCTGATCCCGGCCGCGACCGGCCTCAAGCACTACCGGACGGTCGCGATCGAGCCGGCGGAACCGATCGAACCGCCGACGGACGACGACCTGCTCGAGGAAGACGAGCTGGCGGCGGAACTCGGCGTCGACGGGGTGGAGGCCCCGGTCGAGGGCTTCGGCACCTCCTTCGCGGAGGAGCTCGAGGAGCTCGCGCAGGAGATCGAGTCCACCTCCGAGGAGCCTAAATAGGACTGGATGTGTACTGCTCCCAGAACTGGGTAGTACAGAGGTACCCCAAGAACACCTCATCTTCTTGCTCTTGAGGTACTTCATTTCTCCTGAGGACCGAGGGCCGGGAACCACCTCCCGGCCCTCGGCGTTTCTGGCCTGTCGACCCGGGCTGGCCAGATAGCCAGTCCGATAGATTTCGCGGCCATGGAGTCCGCGGAGAAGGTCTGCATCATCGGCGCCGGCGGCTCCGGCATCGTCGCCGCCCAGGTCCTCGACGCACGGGGGATCGCCTTCGACTGCTTCGAGAAGGGCTCGCAGATCGGCGGCAACTGGCGCTTCGAAAACGACAACGGGATGTCGTCGGCCTACCGCTCGCTGCACATCAACACCTCGCGGCGGGTGATGGCCTTCAAGTCGCTGCCGATGCCCGACCACTTCCCGGACTACCCCGACCACTTCCAGATGGCGGCCTACTTCGACGAATTCGCCGACCACTTCGGGCTGCGGGAGAAGATCAGCTTCCGGACCGAGGTGACGAAGGTCGAGCCCGCCGACGGAGCCTGGGCGGTGACCACCCGCGGCGAGGGCGGGGCGGAGACCACCGGGCGCTACCGGGCGGTCCTGGTGGCCAACGGCCACCACTGGGACCCGCGCGGGCCCGAACCCGCCTTTCCGGGAGCCGACGAGTTCGAGGGCGAGCAGCTGCACGCCCACCACTACCGCGAGCCCGACGTCCTGCGCGGCAAGCGGGTTCTCGTCCTCGGCCTCGGCAACTCCGCCGTCGACATCGCCGTCGAGTCCTCCCGCATCGCCGACAAGACCTTCCTGGCGGTCCGCCGCGGCGCCTACGTGATCCCCAAGTACATCAACGGCAAGCCGATCGACGAGCTCGCGAACCCGCTCACGGCGATGACGCCGCTGGCGGTGCAGCGATTCTTCGCGATGCGGGCGCTCGGCGTGGCCTCCGCCGCCGACCCCACCGTTTACGGGCTGCCCAAGCCCGACCATAGGCTGTTCGAGGCCCACCCGACGGTCTCTTCTGAGTTGCTGCCCCGCCTCGGCCACGGTGACATCACCGCGAAGCCGAACATCGACCGCTACCCCGGCGGTCGCCGCGTCCGGTTCGTCGACGGCAGCGAGGAGGAGATCGACCTCGTCGTCTACTGCACGGGCTACAAGATGACCTTCCCGTTCTTCGATCCCAAGGTGCTGGCGGCGCCGGAAAACCGGCTGCCGCTCTACCGCCGCGTCGTCTCGGTCGAGCGACCCGGCCTCTACTTCATCGGCTTCATCCAGCCGCTGGGCCCGATCATGCCGCTGGCCGAGGTGCAGTGCGAATGGGTCGCCGACCTGCTCGACGGCCGCGCGGCGCTACCGTCGGCGGGCGAGATGAAGCGGGAGATCACGCGCGAGGAACGGAAGCAGGCGAAGCGCTTCGTTGCCTCTAAGCGTCATACCGTCGAGGTCGACTTCCACCCTTACCTGCGCGAGATCCGGCGCGAGCGAAAGCGGGTTGCGCAGCCGGCTTGACGACCCGGGTGCGCCCGCCCGGCGGGCAGTCGGGGACCGGCAGCGCCGCGCCGCCGCCATGCGGGCCGCCGCGCCGCGGACCACGCGGCAGGTGCGGCCGCGGCCGCCGCTTGGAGCCGCCGCCCTCGTCGGCTGCCGCCTCCGGCTCGTCGTGCTGCTTGGCGGCCCAGTAGACGAGCCACATCGAGGCCAAGACCGGAATCTTGAGCACCACGAGCAGGAAGAAGATCGGCCAGAACCCCGTCACCCGAATCAGTCTAAAGAGACTCCTCTCGCGGCAGTCGGAGAGCCGAGCGAAAGAGGCCGATCGACCCCGGCAGATCTCGCAGTCAGCGACCGAGGATCTCGCCTGTTCCTTTCCGGTGCTCAGAACCGATAAGGAACAGGCGAATCTGCGGGCCTCCCTTCGCCTGTTCCTTAGGCCCCTAGGGCAACGATAAGGAACAGACGAATGGGGTGGGCGGGACTCGGTGGCTCAAGGTAGCTTCGAGCCGAGCGACGATGCCCAGTCGACGAGGGCGGCCACGTGGCCCTCCTCGAGCCCGAGGTGGGGCTCGGTGGGGACGAGCAGCGTCGGCGCCGGGCGCCGATCCGCCCACTCGAAGCAGCTCTGGTCGAAGTTGTCGTCGATCCAAGCGATCGCCCGCTGGCCGGCATAAGCCTCCAGCGCCGCCAGCTTCCAGTGGGCGCCGCCGCTACGGGCGGCGACGTCGAAGGAGATGTGGGGGAGGTCGGAGAGGCCGAGGATCTGCGGCAGGTAGAAGTTGGCTTTGTCCTCCCAACCGCTCGCCCAGACCAGCTCGAAATGCTCGCCGAGCCGCAGCAGTCGGTCGCCGACCGGCAGCGAGATGCAGTGCGGCACCCCGTCGACCAGCTGCAGCTGCGTATGAGCCGGCCGCTCCTCGAACCCGAACAGAGAGATGACGCCGTCGACGTCGACGGCCAGGAGGGGCTTCGGAGGCAGCTCTACCAGCGGTAATGCGCGAAGGCTTTGTTTGCCTGCGCCATGCGGTAGATGTCGTCCTTCCGCTTCCAGGCGCTGCCCTGCTGCTGGTTGGCGTCGAGGATCTCGGCGGCGAGGCGCTCGGCCATCGAGTACTCGCGTCGCGCTCGCGCGAACTGGACCAGCCAGCGGACCGCGAGGGTGCGGGCGCGGCGGGCGGGAACCTCGACCGGGACCTGGTAGGTGGCGCCGCCGACCCGGCGGGAGCGGACCTCGAGCACCGGGGTCAGCGTTTTGATCGCCGACTCCAGGACCTCGACCGGGTCTTCGCCGCTGCGCTCGCCGACGATCGCCAGGCTGTCGTAGACGAGCCGCTCGGCAAGGCTCTTCTTGCCGTCGCTCATCACCTTGTTGATCAGCTGCTGGACGAGGCGGTTGCGGTGCCTGGCGTCCGGCTCGATCGGCCGAATCTGTGCTGCTGAGCGGCGCGGCATTACGAAGCTTTGACGCCGTAGCGGGAGCGGGCTTGCTTGCGGTCGGAGACCCCGGCCGCGTCGAGGGTGCCGCGGACGACCTTGTAGCGGACGCCCGGCAGGTCCTTGACGCGACCACCCCTGATCAGGACCACGGAGTGCTCCTGCAGGTTGTGGCCCTCGCCCGGGATGTAGGTCGTGACCTCCATCCCGTTGGTCAGCCGCACACGGGCGATCTTGCGCAGGGCCGAGTTCGGCTTCTTCGGCGTCACCGTGGCGACACGGGTGCAGACGCCGCGCCGCTGCGGGGCGGCTACGCGCTTCTTGCGACCCTGGCCCGACTTGAGGCCCGGGGTCGTGGTCTTCTTCTTCGGGCTCTTGCGGCCCTTCCTGACAAGTTGATTGGTATTCGGCACGGCCGCGCATAGTAGAGGAGTCCGGCCAAGACCATCGCCCCGGCTGCGGCGAGCTCGGCGTAGAAGCCGTCCTCGAGCACCGCGACGGTGCCGGCGAAGCGGGAGGTCTGGGCTCCCTCGTCGAGGCCCGCAGGGAGGTCGACGAGGAGGATCACGGCCAGCGCGAGGACGCCGAGGGCGATCACCAGCAGCCCGATCCGCCGCGCCTGGCGTCGCATCGCGAGCGCTCCGAGGACCATCGCCGCCAGCCCCACCGGGACCAGCAGGTAGGCGTGCGCCTCCCCGGCGGTGCGCACGTCGACGGTCGGCGCCTTGGCGACGTCCGGCAGTCCGGCGTATCCGGGCTGGCCGATCTCGATCGCTCGGTAGTCGATGAACTGCGAGGCGACGAGCAGGGCGCCGGCGGCGATCAGGACCAGGGCGGCGGCGCGGGCGGGCGTCACCACCCGGCTGGCGGCAGTGGCCGCCCGCGCCAGCAGCGCGCAGCCGCCGCGCACTATGCGCTCGCCGCCGGCCAGGGCGTGGAAGAGGAGGGCGAGCAGCGGTCGCAGTCGCGGCCAGAGACAGGCCCAGGCCCGGCGCGCCGCCTTGACGCTCCGTCGCCAGGCAACGAGCAGCGGCGGGTAGGCTCGCTCCAGCCCGCGATTGGCCGCCCGATCGGCCTGCCGGGACCAGCGGCGAGGCGCTGCTATCATCGCCCGTCGCTCAGGCAGTTTTCGCTGTTTCTTCGCAGGACGCTTGGCCGGGCCCTTGGGGGCCTTTTTTTGCGGCTTATCACGACTACTGGACTTAGGACTCATGGCACGAAGCTTCCCACTCGAGAAAACCCGGAACATCGGGATCATGGCGCACATCGACGCCGGTAAGACGACGACGACCGAGCGCATCCTCTACTACACCGGGCGTACCCACAAAATGGGCGAGGTCCACGAGGGCGCCGCCGTCATGGACTGGATGGAACAGGAGCAGGAGCGGGGGATCACGATCACCTCGGCTGCGACCGCCTGCGAGTGGAAGGACCACCGGATCAACATCATCGACACGCCGGGGCACGTCGACTTCACCGTCGAGGTCGAGCGCAGCCTCCGCGTGCTCGACGGCGCGATCGCCGTCTTCGACGCCGTCGCCGGGGTCGAGCCGCAGTCGGAGACGGTCTGGCGCCAGGCCGACAAGTACGGGGTTCCGCGCTTCGCCTACATCAACAAGATGGACCGCACCGGCGCCGACT
>DASTBO010000034.1:0-5476 GCA_035712025.1 Solirubrobacterales bacterium | reverse complement strand
TCCTCCGGCGCCTCGGGCTGCCGTTCGCCGCCCGCGAAGTGGGCCTGTCCCGGCTCGGCCCGGCGGGCCGCGTGCCGCATCTTCTCGACCCGCACCGCGAGGCTGCCGTCGCGGTCTCCCGCGTCGAGGTTGTCGAGGCCGGCGTCGGCCGTCTCCAGCTGCCAGACCTGCCGCCCGTTCAGGTAGGCCGGCGATTCCGCCGCGGAGGCGAGCACGCCGACCGCTCCGGAGAAGGGGACGCCGGCGCACTCGACCGTCATCTGGCAGCGGCGCGAGCGGACCGCGCGCTCCAGCTCCGGCCGGTAACGCTCGTCGACGACCGGCCGGACCAGCGCGTAGAAGCGCAGGTCCTCCTCCAGCTGCTCGGCACGGGAGAGGCCGGCGGAGAGGCCGGCGGAGTGGGCGCGGTAGACGCCCATCTGCCCGGGCAGGTAGCCGAGGTCGCCGTGCTCGGCGATCGCCAGGAGCGAGAGCCAGTCGGCCCAGAGACCCTCCCAGACCCACGGCGGCAGGTCGCGGACGAGGTCGCCGCGCGCCATCACCGACAGCGAGGGAACGGGATTGGAGCGCAGCAGGTCGGCGAAGCCGAGCGCGTCGCCCAACCCGTCGGCGACGTAGGTGCGGTCCGGGGCGCCGCCGTCGACGCTGCGGACGATCGCGTCGTGGAAGCAGCCGGCCCACTGCGGACGCTGGTCCATCGCCGCCCGCTGGCGGGCCAGCTTGCGCGCGTCGGTCCAGAAGTCGTCGCCGTCGAGCCAGGCGACGTAGCGGCCGCGCAGCCCGGCGACGCCGCGGCGGAAGATCTCGGTCGGGCCGAGGTTGCGCTCGGGGAGGCCGAGCCTGATCACCTCCGGGTGGCGGTCGCGGTAGGCCTGGAGGATCTCGCGGGTGCCGTCGCTGGAGCAGTCGTCGGCGACGACGACCTCCAGCCTGCCCGGCAGCTCCTGGGCGAGGACGCCGTCGAGTGCGTCGCGGATGTAGGCCGCGTGCTGGTAGGTCTGGACGAAGACGCTGACCTCGGGGGCCGGCCCGGCGTCGATCGGCTCGCTCATCGGGGCAGAACCCTGTCGAGCAGCTCGGTCGCTTCGGCGGCCCAGTCGCGGCGGTGGTCCTCCGGCGGCTGCCAGCCGGGGGACCAGCCGATCCACTGGACCGCCAGCGCCAGGCGGCAGAGGTCGGTGTCCTCCGCGACCCGCTCGAGGCCCCGCTCGCGCAGGCGCGGGGGCAACGCCTCGCGGAAGGCGGCGACCATCGCCAGCCGCTCCTCCTCGCCCCAGCCGACGACGAGGGCGGCGAGGTCGAGGGCGTAGGGACCGAGGCCGGCCAGCTCCCAGTCGACGGGTGCGATCCGCGGCGCTCCGTCGCCGCGCTCGACCAGCACGTTGGAGGCGTAGAGCTCGCCGTGGAGGAAGGCCTGGGGGAGCGCGTCGAGGCGGGCGGCGAGGCGGTCGCGGTCGCCGCGCAGGCGCCCGGCCAGCGCCGCTTCGTCCCCGCCGCCAGCGGCGCTCAGCGCCGCGGCCGCCGCCTCGATCCGACGCCCGTGCCAGGCGGCGTCGCGGCGCAGGAGGAGGGAGGAGCCGGCGCTTCCCGCCGGCCTCGCCGCCGCGTCGAGGCGCCCGGCCCAGGCGGCCGCCTGGCGCCAGGCCTCGACCTCGCCGACGTCGGTCAGGACCTCGCCGGGGACCCGCTCGAGGAAGATCCACCCCTCGCGCCCGCGCCCGAGCCAGGCGCCGTGGAAGCGCGGGGCGGAGATCGCGCCCGGCGCCAGCAGCTCGCGGTAGACGAAGACCTCGCGCCGGGGCTCCAGCGTCGCGGCGGGCTTGACCTCGGCGCCGGCGGCCGAGAGGCCCGCCGGCCCGACGTCCTTGACCACGAGCTCGAGTCGCTCGCCGTCGGCGAGGCGGACGTCGAGGGCGTCGATCGCGAAGCTCGTCTCGTACTCGAACGGGCGCCGCGAGATCTCGGCCACGGCGACGGCTCGCCCGCGGGTCTCGGCGAGGGCCCGCTCGAGCCGCGCCCGCACCTCGGCGTCGTCGCTTGCCCGCAGGGTGCTCATCGCCCGCTCGCCCCCAGCGCCTCCAGCAGGCGCCCGAGGACGCGGTCGGAGTCGAGCAGCTCCTCGGCGATCGCCCGGGCCGCGTCCTCGTGCGCCCGCGGCCGCGCCAGCACGTCCTCCAGGGCCGCGGCGGCGCCGTCGGTGTCGGCGAAGGCGAGCAGCCCCTCGCCCGTCGGCAGCGCCCGTCCGAAGCCGGTGTCCTGCGCCACGACCGGGCGGCCGCAGGCGAGGTAGGAGGCGCTGCGGTCGCTGAACCAGCCCGAGCGGGAGAGGACGTAGCCCTCCTTGGCGATCCCGATCTCGCCGGCGGAGGTGCGGATCAGGTCGCGGTAACGGCCGGGAGTGTCGGCCACCGCGGCGGGGTCGAGCAGCTTCCAGCCGTTGCGCTCCAGCGCCTCGATGTCGTCCCGCTCGGACTCGTGGATGCCGAGCGCCAGCGCCAGCTCCGCCCGGGTCCGCCGCGGCAGGTCGATCAGCTGCCGCAGCGAGTGGGCCCGCATCCCGTAGCGGCACCCCTGGTGCTCGATCGGGCCGTAGCTGCGCCAGTGGCCGACGCTGGTGAACGCCTTCCCGGCAGGCGCCTCGGCGCGGGGCCAGTGCTCGAGCGCGACCGGGGGCAGGGTCTCGATCCACTCGAGGCCGAGCGTCGGCACTCCGCACTCCGCCCCGCCGATCCCGGCCGCGACGGTGACGAAGTGGGTGTGCCCGGCGAGGCCGATGTCGGCGCCCTGCAGGTGCCAGAGCTGGTTGAAGAAGGGGTCGAGATCGAGGTAGGCGCGGATCGGGACCGGCTCCAGCAGCGCCGGCGCCCGCAGCATCCCGGAGACGTTCAGCAGCAGGTCGGCGGCGGCGATCTCCTCGCACAGCCGCTCCGGCGGCATCGGCGCGCTCGCCATCCCGTCGGGGCTGACCAGGGTCGCCTTCTCCAGGCCGAGCTCGGCCGCCACGGCCTCCAGGTAGGCGAGGCTGCGCGGGGGCGGGAAGGGCTCCTCGCCGCCGACCGGCTCGACGAGCAGGACCTCGTGGCCGAGGCGCCGCAGCCCGAGCAGGTACTGCAGCACAGCCCAGGCCGCGCCGCCCTGCCCGGGCTCGCCGGCGACCATGCCGCTGACGACGATCCGCAGCCGTTCGCTCACGCCGCTCCCAGCTCCTCCAGCATGCGGCCGAGGACGAGGTCGGAGTCGAAGCAGCGCTCGGCGAGCCGCCGCGCCGCGGCCCGCTGCCCCTCGTAGTCCGCCAGGACCGCGTCCACCGCGGCGGCCGCCCCGTCGAGGTCGGCGAAGGTGAGGAGGCCGCCCCCGTCGCGGTAGGCCGGCGGGCTCCCGGTCTCCTGCACGACCGCCGGTCGGCCGGCGGCGAGGTAGTGGGCGCTGCGGTCGCTGATCCACCCGGTCAGCGCTTCGGCGTAGACCCCCTGGGTCACCGAGAGCTCGGCGGCGGAGCCGCGGACGTACTCGCGGTAGGACTCGCTGTCGCCGGCCACCGCCGCCGGGTCGACCACCGCCCAGCCGGCCTCGCGCAGGCGCTCGGCCTCCGCCGCCTCGTCGGGGTGGATGCCGAGCGCGATCTCCAGCGAGGCCTCGACCTTCCCGGGCAGGGCGGCGAAGCGGCGCAGCTGGTGGTGCTTGAGCGTGAAGGCGCGGCCGTCGGCTTCCAGGCGCCCGAGCGGGTTGCGCCAGGTGGCGACGGTGGTGAAGCGGCCGGAGCCGGGATCGGGGTCGGGGCGCCAGCGGTCGAGCAGGACCGGCGGCGGGAGGGGGACCCACTCGATCCCGCCGAGCGGGACCGAGCAGCCCTCGCCGCCGAGGTTGAGGCCGACCGTGAAGTGACGGTCGTAGCCGTCGAGCTGGTCGCCGAGCAGTCCCTGCGAGTGCCAGATCTGGGTGAACCCGGGGTCGAGGTCGACGTAGGCGCGGCGGCGAAAGCGCTCGCGCAGCCCGGGCTCGCGGAGGTTGCCGCTGATGTCGACCAGCGCCACCGCCGAGCGGGCCAGGTCCTCGACCGCGTCCCGGCCGAGGGGCTCCTCCTCGTCGCCGAGCAGAACCGCCCGCTCGCCCAGGCCGTGGCGCTCGGCCTCCGCCCGGAAGAAGCGGCGGCCGTCCCGCGCCGTCCCGGGGTCGGCTTCCTCGAGCAGCCAGGCGTCGTAGCCGAGCCGCCGCAGCCCCAGGACCCAGGAGAGGCGGACCCAGGCCTCGCCGCCGTTGCCCGGCTTGGCGGCCAGCGCCCCGGCGACCACGATCGTCTCCATCTCACTCGCCTCCGGCGACGATGCTCCCGGGCTCGAAGCGCGCCCCCAGGCCGGCGGCGCGGATCGCCGCCTCGGTGTCGCAGTCGCCGGCGCCCGAGTCGAAGCCGTCCAGCTCCTCGAAGGCCGAGCGCCGGTAGAGGGCCGCGGCGACGCCCTGCGGCGACCCGTCGATCCGCGCCGCCGCCGCGGGCCGCTCCCGCAGCGCCTCGACCCCGGCCGCCAGCGCCCCCTCGACCAGGCTCGCGCCGGCGGGCAGGAAGCAGAGGAGGCGGCCGCTGCTGCGCCTGATCGCTTCGTTGCGGATCGCCGCCGGTGAGCGGCCGCGGAAGAACAGGACCTCGGTCGGCTCGTGCCGCTGGCTCCCGACGCTCGCCAGGGTGCGGGCCGTCGTCGCCTCGTCCTCGTCTCCGGCGAGGACGATCACGGAGACCAGCGGCGGCTCGCCGTCGCCGAGGTCGTCGCGCCAGAGCTTGCGCAGGCGCAGGCCCCCGATCGGGATCGAGTCCTCGCCGACCCGGGCGCGCACCTCCAGGTCCAGCTCGGCGCTCGCCCCCCGCAGGTCGAGGGAGATCTGGAAGCCGGCGTGGCCGGCGGCGGCGACCTGCGGGAACGCGGCGGCGATGTCCTCGCGGGCGCGTCGCACCGGCGCCATCGCAACCGCCTCGCCGGCGAGGACGGCTTCCACGGCCGCGACCGGCGTGCGGCCGAGGGCCCAGCCGCCGATCTCCACGGCGCCGGCGGCGATGCGCCGGCCGGGGGAGGGGTCGTCGAGGTTGGCGCCGAGCAGCGGGCCGTCGGCGTCGACCTCCGGGACCTCGACCGCGAGCACCTCGACCAGCTGACCCACGGCGCGAGCCTAGCCTTCCAGCCGCCGGCGCACGGCGGCGGCCTCGGCGACCCCGACCCGGACGATCGCCCCGACGGCGGCGGCGTCCGCCGGCGAGACCGCCGTGCCGGTGGGGAGCGAGAGGGTCTGGGCCAGGGCCCGTTCGGTGACCGGCAGCGCCGCCGTCGGACGCCCGTCCCCGTAGGGAGGGGTGCGGTGGCAGCCGGGATGGAAGTAGCGCCTGGCGAGCACGTTCTCGGCGACCAGCAGCGCCCGCAGCTGGTCGCGGTCGATCCCCGCCGTCTCGGCCTCGACGGCGATCGCGACGTGGTGGCAGTTGACCGCG
>DASTBO010000033.1:0-4883 GCA_035712025.1 Solirubrobacterales bacterium | reverse complement strand
CCCCCCCCCCGACCCCTCATCCGGTCGAGCTTCGGGGACGACCGAGGGTTGAGGAGCTTTTCCTAAGAAGAGCGTCGCGGCTCTCCTTTGGCGGAGCTGTTGGTGCTACCGAGGGTCTAGTGGAGGGGCGCCGGTGGTGGGTGACTGGGTACTCAGCATGGAGCCGGCCCGGCACGGTAAGAGGCGCCAGCCCATCCTCGTTCTGTTCAGCCGGCGGAGGTGCTCCCAGGCACCCACCACCGGCGCCCCTCCTCCACCACGCTACTTCGTGTCTTTGAACCCCTGATCGATCCAGGGCATCATGCTGCGCAGGTCGCCGCCGATGTCCTCGATTTCGTGCCCGGCGCCCTCGCTGCGCATGCGGTCGAAGTTCTCGTTGCCGGCTCGGTTCTCGGCGATGAACTCCTTGGCGAAGTCACCGTCCTGGATCTCCTTGAGGATCTGCTTCATCGCCGCGCGGGACTCCTCGCCGATGACGCGCTTGCCGCGGGTCATGTCGCCGTACTCGGCGGTGTTGGAGATCGAGTAGCGCATGCCCTGGATGCCCTTTTCGTACATCAGGTCGGCGATCAGCTTCAGCTCGTGCAGGCACTCGAAGTAGGCGAGGCGGGGGTCGTAGCCGGCCTCGACCAGGGTCTCGTAGCCGGCGCGGACCAGCTCGGAGGCACCGCCGCAGAGAACGGCCTGCTCGCCGAAGAGGTCGGTCTCGCACTCGTCTTTGAAGGTCGTCTCGATGACGGCGGCGCGGCCGCCGCCGATCCCGGAGGCGTAGGCGAGGACGAGGTCGTGGGCGTTGCCGGTGGCGTCCTGGTGGACGGCCATCAGGCAGGGCACGCCGCTGCCTTCCTCGTACTGGCGGCGGACCAGGTGGCCCGGGCCCTTCGGCGCGACCATGCCGACGTCGACGCCGGGGGGCGGCTCGATCTCGCCGAAGTGGATCGCGAAGCCGTGGGCGAAGAGCAGCAGGTTGCCGGGGGCGATCCCGTCGCTGATCTCCTCGCGCCAGACCTCGGCCTGCTTCTCGTCGGGCAGCAGGATCATCACCAGGTCGCCGCGGCTGGCGGCTTCGGCGACGTCGAGCACCTCGAGGCCGGCGGCCTCGGCCTTGGCGCGGCTGGAGGAGCCGGGACGGAGGCCGACGACGACGTCGACGCCGGAGTCCTTGAGGTTGAGCGCGTGGGCGTGGCCCTGGGAGCCGTAGCCGAGGATGGCGACGGTCTTGCCGTCCAGCTTGCCCAGGTCAGCGTCTTTGTCGGAGAAGATGTCGTCGGTTCGCATGACGCGGCAGGCTACCGGAGCGCCCTGCGCATCAACTTCCCCGAGGGGGTGCGCGGCAGAGCCGAGGCGAGCTCCACCCGCTTCGGCACTTTGAACCCGGCCAGCGACTCGGCGCAGTGGCGGCGCAGCTCGTCCGGGCTCACCTCCGCCCCACCCTCGAGCACCACGACCGCGGTCACCGCCTGCTGCCACTCGGGGTCCTCGCGGCCGACCACCGCCGCCTCGGCGACGTGCGGGTGGCGCAGCAGCACCTCCTCGACCTCGGCCGGGATCACGTTCTCGCCGCCGCTGACGATCATGTCGTCGATCCGGTCGCGGACGTAGAGGAAGCCGTCCTCGTCGATGTGGCCGAGGTCGCCGGTGTGGAGCCAGCCGTCGGCGTCGGCGCTGCCGGGGGCGATGGTCGGGCCCTGGACGAGGATCTCGCCTTCCTGGATCCGCAGGTGGGTGGTCAGCAGCGGCCTGCCGGCGGAGCCGAGCTTGCGCTTGGCGTCGCCCGGCGCCAGCGTCGTCACCTGCGAGCAGGTCTCGGTCAGGCCGTAGGTCTGGATCACGGTGGCGCCCTTCGCGATCGCCTCTTCCAGCGGTTCCTCGGGCACCGGGCCGCCGCCGACGAGGATCGCCCGCGGGCCGGAGAGGTCGACGCCGGCGTCGAGCAGCCGGGTCAGCATCGTCGCCACCACCGATACCTGGGTGATCCCGTCGCGCTCCAGCGCCTCCCCCACCCGGTCGACGTCGAAGCCGTCGTGGACGACCGCGCCGGTGCCGTAGATGACCGCTTTCATCACGATCCCGAGGCCGGCGATGTGGCTGAGCGGTACGCAGCAGAGCCAGCGGTCGCTCGGCTCGACGCCGATGTTGAAGGCCGAGCCGACCGCGTTCCAGAGGAAGTTGCCGTAGCTGAGCGGGATCGGGCGCGGGGCGCCGGTGCTGCCGCTGGTCAGGACCCGGCAGCAGATCGCGTCCATGTCGTGCTCGCCGAGCAGCGGCATGTCGGCCTCGGTCTGGGTCAGCTGGCCGGGGTCGTCGAGGTCGATGATCGGCTCCTCGGCGGCGACGATCGCGGCCCGCTCCTCGGCGGTCAGCCGCGGGCCCAGCGGCAGCAGCTCGGCCCCGAGCTTCATCAGCGCGTGCAGGAGGACGACCTGCTCGCGGCGCGGGTGCATGGTCAGGGCGGCGATCGAGCCGCGGCGGACGCCGTGGGCGGCGAGCCGCCGCGCGACCCAGGTCGCCTCCGCCTCGAGCTCGGCGTAGGTCATCTCCGCCCCGTCGGCGACGAGCGCCGTGCGGTCGGGGCAGCTCTGTGATCTTTGCGAGAGCCAGTCGTCGAGCTTCATCGGGATATCGTCCCCATCATGCCCAAACGCCACAAAGGAGCCCCGTCCGAGGAGCAGCTGTATGCGCCGATCGAGTGGCGGCCCGGTCCCGACGCCTACGAGGACATCCGCTACGAGACCGGCGGCGGGATCGCCAAGGTGACGATCGACCGCCCCGACGTGCTGAACGCCTTCCGGCCGCAGACGCTGATCGAGGTCTCGGCGGCGATGGAGCTGGCGCGCGAGGACCCGGACGTCGGCGTGATCGTCTTCACCGGCGCCGGCGAGCGCGCCTTCTGCTCCGGCGGCGACCAGACCGTGCGCGGCGACACCGGCTACATGCCCGAGGGCGCCGCCGTCGGCCGCTTCCACGTCACCGACCTGCAGATCCAGATGCGGCGGCTGCCGAAGCCGATCGTCGCGATGGTCGCCGGCTACGCGATCGGCGGCGGCCACATCCTCCACCTCTGCTGCGACCTGACGATCGCCGCCGACAACGCGGTCTTCGGCCAGACCGGGCCGCGGGTCGGCTCCTGGGACGGCGGCTACGGCGCCTCGCTGCTGCGCGACCTGGTCGGGACCAAGAAGGCGAAGGAGTTCTGGATGCTCTGCCGCCAGTACGACGCGGCCGAGGCGCTGGAGATGGGCCTCGTCAACGCGGTCGTGCCGGTCGCCGAGCTGGAGCGCGAGACCGTCTCCTGGTGCCGCGAGATGCTGGCCCTCTCCCCCTTCGCGCTGCGCCTGGTCAAGGCCAGCTTCAACGCCCACGAGGACGGCTACGCCGGGATCCAGCAGCTCGCCCACGACGCCAACCTCCTCTTCTACGGCTCGGACGAGGCCGCCGAGGGGCGCGAGGCGTTCAAGCAGAAGCGCCAGCCCGACTTCTCGCAGTTCCCCCGGCGGGCATGAGGACGTCGGCGGCCGAGGTGGCGCGATGAGGATCTGGCTGATGGCGGCCCGGCCGCGGACGCTGCCGGCGGCGATTGCGCCGGTCCTGGTCGGGACTGCGGCGGCGGTGCAGTGGGCCGGGGAGCTGCCGCGCTGGGGCGCCTTCCTGGCGGCGCTGGTCGGCTCGATCTTCATCCAGATCGGGACCAACCTCGCCAACGACTACTCCGACGCCAAGCGCGGCGCCGACACCGCCGACCGGCTCGGTCCGGTCCGGGTCACCGCCAGCGGGATGGTCACCCCGCAGCGGGTGATGACCGCGACCTGGATCGCCTTCGCGGTCGCCGTCGCCTGCGGGATCTACCTGACCGCGGTCGCCGGCTGGGTGATCCTCCTGATCGGCGTGCTCTCGATCGCCGCCGGCGTCCTCTACACGGGCGGACCCCGCCCCTACGGCTACGCCGGCTTCGGCGAGGTCTTCGTCTTCCTCTTCTTCGGCCTGGTCGCGGTCAACGGCTCCTACTACGTGCAGCTGGAGGAGCTCGACGCGCTGCCGCTCGGGCTCTCGATCTCGGTCGGCTTCCTCGCCACCGCGATCATCGTCGTCAACAACGTTCGCGACCTGGAGACCGACCGCCGCGCGGGAAAGAACACGCTGGCGGTTCGGATCGGGCGTGGGAGCGCGGTGAACCTGTACCGGCTGCTGGTCGCCGGTGGCTTCCTCGTCCTGCCGATCGCGCTGGTGGCCGGCGACGCGAGCCTGCTGCCGATGATCGGCTGGCTGGCGGCGCCGCTGGCGATCAAGCCGGCGAGGACCCTGGCCGAGCGGCACGACGGGCCGTCGCTGAACGCGGTCCTGGCGCAGACCGGGGCGCTGCTCGGGGTCTTCAGCCTGCTGGTCACCGTTGGCCTGCTGATCTCCGCCTGAGAGACTCGGGCCGTGCGCCTCAGCTCGGTCGAGGTCGTCCCCTACGCGCTCCCGTTCAAGGAGCCGTACGTGACCGCGCGCGGGGCGTTGACGCGGCGGGAGATGGTGCTGCTGCGGGTGCGGGACGGGGACGGGGTCGTGGGGTTGGGCGAAGCGGTGCCGCTGGCGCTGAGGGGCGGGGCGTCCTTGGCAGAGGTGGCAAGGGACCTCGAGGGGTGGGCGGAGCATCGGGAGGTGGATCGGCTCTCGGCTCCCGCTCGGTGCGCGGTGGAGACCGCCCTGATGGACTTGAGGGGTCGGCGGACTGGAAACAGGCTGGGTGAGGAGGCGAGGGACGAAGCCGTCGAGTGCAACGCGACGCTTGTCGCGGGACCGCCGGAGGAGGTGGCGGCCGAGGCGGAACGGTGGGCTCAAGCGGGGTTTACGACCTTCAAGCTGAAGCTCGGTGCCGAGTCCGCGAAAAAGGTCCCACG
>DASTBO010000032.1:0-6791 GCA_035712025.1 Solirubrobacterales bacterium | reverse complement strand
GAGCCGACCTCGGGCTCGGAGAGCGAGAAGGCGGCGCGGATCTCGCCGGTCGCCATCTTCGGCAGGAAGTACTCCTTCTGCTCGTCGGTGCCGAACTTCATCAGCAGGTAGGAGCCGATGAAGTGGGTGTTGACGACGCCGGAGATCGAGATCCAGCCGCGCGAGAGCTCTTCGACGATCATCGCGTAGGTGGTCAGGTCGAGCCCCATGCCGCCGTACTCCTCGGGGATCGTCACCCCGAAGAGGCCGAGCTCCTTCATCTGCTCGACGATCGGCTCCGGGAAGGAGTCCTCGTGGTCGTAGTGCTCGGCGTTGGGGATGATCTGCTCGTCGGCGAACTGGCGGACCATTTCGATGATCGCCTGCTGCTCGTCGGTCATTTCGCGGTAAGCGGCGGTGTCTACGGCCATTGCTCCTGCTTCGGTCGGGATGGAAGTCGGATCAGCGCGGCAACGCGGCTGCGGCGGCGCTCTGGAGAGCCAAGGATATAGAGGCGGGGTCGATCTCGGGATCGACCGCCCGCAGCGGCGCCGCGGCCTTCAGCAGCATCTCCTCGTACTCGCGCCCGGGGTCGGAGTCGAGGACGATCGCGCCGCCGGCGCCGACCGTGGCGTGCCCGCCGGCGAGGACGATCGCCCGGATCGCGACCGAGAGGTCGGCGGCGCCGCCGAGGCCGAGCCACCCGATCGCGCCCGAGTAGACGCCGCGGGGGGCGCCCTCCAGCGCGTCGAGGATCTCGGTCGTGCGCCGCTTCGGCGCCCCTGTCATCGAGCCGGGCGGGAAGCAGGAGCGGACCGCGTCGGCGGCGGTGGCGCCGGGGCGCAGCCGGCCGCGGACGGAGGAGACGAGCTGGTGGACGGTCTCGTAGCTCTCGACCGCCATCATCTCCGGCACCTCGACGCTGCCGACCTCGCAGACGGCGCCGAGGTCGTTGCGCAGGAGGTCGACGATCATCAGGTTCTCGGCCCGGTTCTTCTCGTCGGCGGCGAGGGCGGCGGCGAGGGCCGCGTCCTCCGCGGGAGTGGCGCCGCGGCGGCTGGTGCCCTTGATCGGGCGCGCTTCTGCCTCGCCGTCGGAGGTCACTTTCAAGAAGCGCTCGGGGGACGAGCTGAGGACGGTGAGGTCGCCGAGGCGGAGGTAGGCGGCGAACGGGGCGGGGTTGGCGCGGCGGAGGCGGCGGTAGAGGTCCAGCGGATCCACGTCGAGGTCGATCGAGAGTTGGTTCGTGAGGCAGATCTCGTAGCTGTTTCCTTCGAGGAGGTGGTCGAGGGAGGTCTCGACGTCCTCTAGGTATTGCTCGCGAGAACGGTTGAGGCGCAGGGCGTTGGGGGGCCCATCGGGGGAGTCTCGGCGGACAACAGCGGGGAGGGTCCGGCGAGACTCCCCCGATGGGCCAACCGAGGTGGCACTCAGATTCGCGAGATGCGCAGCCGTGTCGGATAGCCACGCTTGAGCCGCCTCCTCTTCGCCCGGCTTGTGGAGACAGAGGAGGTAGGTGACTTTCTCTTTGTGGCCGAAGGCTATGAGGCGGTCGCTGAGGATGAGGGCGGCGTCGGGGTGGTTGGAGGTGTGGGGGGAGGCGTGGCCGCACTCGGACTTGAGCTCGTAGCCGAGGTAGCCGACGAAGCCGCAGTCGAACTCGAAGGGAAGGTCGGGGAGCTCGGCGGGGCACAGGGCTTCGAGGCGGCGCTGGAGGCGGTCGAGGAGCGGCTCCCCCTGCCCCGCCCGGTGGCGGATCACCTCGGCGTTGGGGCCCGAGGCGTCGCCCATGAAGGAGAAGCGCCCGTGGTCCCCGGGACGCGCGCTGTCGAGCCAAAACGCGTACTCGCTCTCTCCATAAAGGGACACGAATGCGTGCTCCGCGTCCGGAAGCGCGTCGATGGCCCTGACCGCAAGGCGCATCTCGCCGACGGGACGAAAACCGCTTACACAGACCGGTTTTCGTCCCGTCGGCGACTGTTGGGGCGGGGACACGGGTTCGGTGAGGTCGCGGAAGTTGGCCAGGAGGCGGGCGCCGTGGGCGGTCGCGATCGACTCGGGGTGGAACTGGACGCCCCACTGGGGGCGGGTGCGGTGCTCGATCGCCATCGGCACGCCGTCGCAGCTGGCGATCTCGCGCAGGGACGAGGGCAGCGGCGGCGCGAGGGCGAGCGAGTGGTAGCGGACGGCCTCGAAGGGGCTGGGGATGCCGGCGAGGAGCGGCGAGCCGTCGTGCTCGATCGAGGCCACGCGGCCGTGCAGCGGCTGCGGCGCGCGCTCGACCGTCCCCCCCTCCGCCCAGCCGAGGCCCTGCATCCCGAGGCAGACGCCGAGCAGCGGGCGCCGGCAGCGGCGGATCGCTTCGGCGCAGACGCCGAAGTCGCGTGCCCGCTCCGGCCGCCCCGGGCCCGGCGAGAGGACGACGTTGTCGAACTCGAGGCGCTCGAGGTCGTCCCAGCTCGCCTCGTCGTTGCGGACGACGAGCGGCTCGCGGCCGTTCACCCCCGCCAGCAGCTGGAAGAGGTTGTAGGTGAAGGAGTCGTGGTTGTCGATCAGCAGCGTCAGCATCGACCGGGCCGCGCAGGCAAGATACCTCCGTGGCGACGAGCGACGGACAGCCCGATCCGGGCAGAGGCATCTTCGAGACCCTGCTCGTCGTCGCCGGCGAGCCGGTCGAGCTGGAGGCCCACCTGGCCCGGCTCGGGCGGAGCCTCCTGGACGTCTACGGGGTGGAGCTGCCGGCGCAGGCGCGGGAGCAGGTGGGCGCGGTGGCGGCCGCCTTCGAGCTGGGACGGCTGCGCCTGACGGCGGTGCCGAGCCGCGGCGGCCTCGACATCGAGATCGAGGCGCGGCCGCTCGACAGGGCGGTCATGTTCCCGGCTGCCGGAGCGGCGCTGCGCCGGGTCCAGCGGCGGGGCGGGCACGGCCCGTGCAAGTGGGTCGATCGGGTCGGGATGGACCATCCCGACGCCGGCGCCGGTCAGCTGATCTGCGACGGCGAGGAACTGCTGGAGGCCGGCTGGGCCAACCTCTTCGCGGTGCGCGAAGGGACGCTCTGGACACCCCCGGCCGACGGGCGCATCCTTGCCGGCATGGCGCGTGGGGCCCTGCTCGAGATCGCCGCCGAGGAGGGCGTCGAGGCGCGCGAGCGCGCGATCTCCGCCACCGACCTCCTCGCCGCCGAGGAGACCTTCCTCACCAACTCCGTGCGCGGCATCGAACCCGCCGCCGCCCTCGACGAGGAGCCGCTGCCGGGCTGCGGCCCGATCAGCCGTCGCCTCGCCGCCGCGCTGCGCCGACGCTGGGGCCTGGCCGGTGCAGCGGATGATCCTCCAGCGCCCGCAGCCGAGCCGAAACTCGGTCAGCCCTCTCGCTGAACCGCCGAAACCGCTCCTCGAACCGAACCGGAGGCACCGGAGCATCCTCTTCCTCCCTCTCGGCGGCAGCCGACTCCGCCTGCTCCTCCACCCCGGCGAGAGCCGCCTCATCCTGAGCCTCAACCGGGCGCTGCCCCTCCCCGCCTCGGCCGGGGGGTGGGTCCCCTGCCGTGACAGGGCCCGCCGGCACAGCAACCTCGCGGGCAACCGCCGGACGCGCCGCGCTGGCGGCCGCCGCCCGGGCGCTCTGCTCCGCCGCCTCCGCCGCCCGCCGCGCCTGCTTCGCCGCGTCGATCGCCAGCTCGCCGACCTCGCGCACCCCCTCCTCGGAGGCGCGGGCGATGACCACGGCCTCGTCGATCCGCGCTTCCAGCTCGCCGACGGTCGGCACCGCGCTGCGCGGCACGACCCAGTCCTGCGTGATGTCCCGTTCGGACCCCTCGATAAGCGGGGAATTTAGGGGCGGGAGAGGCGGCAAACCGGCACGCTCATTAGATTTAGCCGCCCCGAACTTCGAAACGACCCGAGGAGCACGTTGAGACACCCCAGAGAGTTCTTCCTGCCGCAGGCGATCGGCGCCCCGGATCCCCTCCGCGAGATCCCCGTCAAGCCCTCGCGGATGATCCACTTCCTCGACTTCTCGAACGAGAAGATGGTCGCCAAGGCGGGCGCCATCGCCCAGCAGACGGACATCCTCCTCGGCAACCTCGAGGACGCGGTGCCGGTCGACCGCAAGGAGGCCGCCCGCGCCGGCCTGATCCAGGCGGCGAAGGAGAACGACTTCGGACAGACCTCGCTCTGGACCCGCGTCAACGCGCTGGAGAGCCCCTGGGTGCTGGACGACCTGACCGAGCTGGTGAGCGAGATCGGCGACCAGCTGGAGACGATCATGGTCCCCAAGGTCGAGGGCGCCTGGGACATCCACTACGTCGACCGCCTGCTCGCCCAGCTCGAGGCGAAGGCCGGCCTCGACCGCCCGATCCTCGTCCACGCGATCCTCGAGACCCCGCAGGGCGTGGTCAACCTGGAGGAGATCGCCAACGCCAGTCCGCGCATGCAGGGGATGAGCTTCGGCCCCGCCGACCTCGCCGCGGCGCGGCGGATGAAGACGACCCGCGTCGGCGGCGGCCACCCCGGCTACCGGGTGATGGAGGACCCGGCCGACCCGGAGAACCCCGAGGCCGACCGCGTCTCAGCCCAGCAGGACCTCTGGCACTACTCGATCGCCCGCATGGTCGACGCCTGCACCTCGGCCGGCATCCTCCCCTTCTACGGGCCGTTCGGCGACATCAAGGACACGGCGGGATGCGAGACCCAGTTCCGCGCCGCCTTCCTGATGGGCTGCGTCGGCGCCTGGTCGCTGCACCCGGTCCAGATCGGGATCGCCAAGCAGGTCTTCAGCCCGCCGCCGGACGAGGTCAAGTTCGCCAAGAAGGTGATCGAGGCGATCCCCGACGGCCGCGGCGTCCACATGATCGACGGCAAGATGCAGGACGACGCCACCTGGAAGCAGTGCAAGGTGATGGTCGAGCTGGCGGAAATGCTGGCCGAGAAGGATCCGGAGCTCGCCGAGGCCTACAAGAGCTAGGCCTGACGGGCGGAGGGTCGGGGGGCGCTGGCCGCGCCCCCACTATTGGGAAAAACGAATTTTTCCATTACTCGATCCCGTAATCTGCGGGGGAGCGGTCCCGCCCTTGCAGCGGCTCAGGTGATCCGAAGTCGCTGCCGATACGGACTTTGCGTTGACAACCGCAACCCCCGCCCCGTTTCGGACTTACAGATAAACCCAGTCAATTCCCCCATGCAATCTTCCACCGACGTCTCCTTCGACCCCCCGTTCAAGCCTCAGGCGAACACGCGGGAAGCCCTGGTCCAGGATCGGCCCACCCTCGGCGCGATGCCGATGGCCAGGCGTGGACCCGGCCTCTGGCTCGTCCCGCTGATCGACTTCGTCTCCTCGACCGTGGCGCTCGCCCTGGTCGCGGGGCTCGCCGGGGTCGGCTTCCTCCCCGCCTTTCCGGTCGCGCCGGTCGTCCTCCTGGTCGTCTATGCGCTGCTCGGCGTCTACGGCGCCCAGTCGACCCGGGCCGAGGAGAGGGGCGGCGGCTGGCGGGTCATCCGCTTCCTGGTCGCCGGCGCCTTCGTCTGGAGCGCCTCGCTGCTGACCCCGCTGGGCAGCGTCGAGCAGCTCGGCCTCTGGCTCGGCTTCATCGTCCTCGACAGCGCCTGCCGCGGCCTGATGGCCCCTTACGTCGAGCGGCTCAACCCGCAGGAGCGCTGGGTCCTCGTCGGCGACGAAGAGACCGCCGAGCGGCTGCGGGCCTACGCCCCGCTGCGCAAATACGCCAACGTCGTCGGCACCGTGCCGCCGACCGAGAAGGACCCCGGCACGGCCGGGCGCGTCGCCGCCCTCGAGGTCGTCGAGCGCTACCACGCCGACCGGGTCGTCATCTCCAGCCCGCACGCCGACGACGAGGGCCTGCTGGAACTGGTCCGCGCCTTCAAGTCGATCGGCGTCCCCGTCAGCCTGCTGCCGCGCCCCCTGGACCTGCTCGAGGCCCAGTCGGCGACCCCGAACCGGGTCGGCGGCGTGCCGCTGATCGAGGTCGAGGCGCTCGCCGCCCGCGGCGCCATCCCCTACAAGGGCCCCGACCGCCGCGCCACCCGCAAGACCAAGGTCAGCGTCGTGGTCCCGGCGATGAACGAGGAAAAGAACATCGGCCAGGTGCTCGGCGAACTGCCGGAGGGCCTGCACGAGGTGATCCTCGTCGACGGCAACTCGAAGGACAACACCGTCGAGGCCGCCCGCCAGGCCTACCCCGAGATCCGCGTCACCACCCAGAGCGGCCGCGGCAAGGGCGACGCCTTCCGCACCGGCTTCGCCGCCGTCACCGGCAACCTGGTCGTGATGCTCGACGCCGACGGCTCCGCCGACCCGGCCGAGATCCCCGCCTTCGTCGCCGCCCTCGAGGCCGGCGCCGACTTCGCCAAGGGCTCGCGCTACATGGAGGGCGGCGGCAGCGCCGACATCACCCGCCTTCGCAGCCTCGGCAACTCGGTCCTCAGCGGCACCGCCAACGCCCTGCACGGCACCCACTTCACCGACCTCTGCTACGGCTACAACGCCTTCTGGGCCCGCTGCCTCCCCTTCATCTCGCTCGACGTCCCCGGCTTCGAGGTCGAGACCCTGATCAACCTCCGCATGGCCTCGTCGGGGATGAAGATCACCGAGGTCCCGAGCTACGAGAAGGAGCGGATCTCCGGCGACAGCAACCTGAAGACCTTCCGCGACGGCTTCCGCGTCCTCGGCACGATCTTCAAGGAGGCCCGCCGCCGCCGCAACCTCCACCACCCGCGGCACAACCTCGGCTCGTCTGCCGAGGTTGCCGAGCGGGCCAAAGCCGCGGCCTGAGCCGGTTCTCGCGGGAGAGGGTG
>DASTBO010000031.1:0-36321 GCA_035712025.1 Solirubrobacterales bacterium | reverse complement strand
TCTCGTAGCTGCCGTTGCCGTCGAGGTCCCACTCGTATTTGGCGATCGGCCCGTCGGGGTCGCTGGAGCCGGAGCCGTTGAAGCTGACACCGGTGCCGGTGTTGACCGGATTCGGGGTTGCGGTGAAGGATGCCGTCGCCGGCCGGTTGTTGACCGTCAGCGAGCGCGTGGTCGTCGCCGTCTGGCCGTCGTCGTCGGTGACCCGCAGGCCGACCGTGACCGTGACCGTGCCGGCGGTGGTGTACGAGCGGCTGGTGGTCGCGGTGGCGTTGGTGTTCGTCTCGTAGCTGCCGTTGCCGTCGAGGTCCCACTCGTATTTGGCGATCGTGCCGTCGAGGTCGCTGGAGCCGGAGCCGTTGAAGCTGACGGTGGCACCGGTATTGGCCGGGTTGGGCGTCGCGGTGAACGCGGCGGCGGGGGGCAGCAGCGTCACGGTGACGTTGTTGCTCGAGACCGCGGTCGCGCCTCTGTCGTCGGTGACCCGCAGCTTCGTTTCGTAAGTGCCCGGCGCGCTGTAGGAGCGGCTCGTCGTCGCCGTCGTGCCGGTGCCGGTCTCGTAGCTGCCGTTGCCGTCGAGGTCCCACTCGTATTTGGCGATCGTGCCGTCGAGGTCGCTGGAGCCCGAGCCGTTGAAGCTGACCGCCTGGCCTTTGTTGACGGAGCTCGGGGTCGCGGTGAAGGAGGAGACCGGAGCGCGGTTGGTGACGGTGACGGTCCGCAGGGTGCTCGATTTGTTGCCGCTCGAGTCGGTCACCCGCAGCCGCACGTCGTAGCTGCCGGCGGTCGCGAAGCTCTTGGTCGCCAGCGGTTCGGCACCGGTTTCGGTCTCCAGGCTGCCGTTGCCGTCGAGGTCCCACTCGTATTTGACGATGCTGCCGTCGGGGTCGCTCGAGCCGGAGCCGTCGAGGTTGACGGTGGCGCCCGTCTGCACGGGGTTGGGGGTGGCGGTGAAGGCGGCCACCGGCGGTTCGCCGCCGCCGACGGTGCCGAAGTAGTGGTCTTCGATCGTCGCCGCCGGCAGGGCCCGGTTGTAGAGCGCCACCTCGTCGAGGTCGCCGGAGCCGAACAGGGCGCTGGCGGCGCGCGACATGAAGTAGAGGTTCGAGTTGGCGAAGTTGCCCGCGCCCGTCCCCGATTTGGTCTTTGCGTAGGGAACCGGCTGGCCGTCGACGTAGGGGAGCACCTGGTCCGCGGCGGCGGCGCTCGAGTCCATCACGATCGCGTAGTGGTGCCAGGTGCCGGCGCTCGGCCGCGCGAAGTAGGCGGTGTTGCGGCTTTCCCCGCTGCCGATCCCGACCCCGAACTTCCCTTCTTCCTCGGGCGCGTTCGGGTCGACCAGGAAGCCGCCGGGGTTGGAGTTGAAGTTCGGCGTCAGCTCGAAGGCGAGGTCGTCGTCGTTGGCGAAGCCGTCCCACTTCATCCAGAACTCGAGCGTCAGCTTGTTCGTGGCGGAGAGGTCGAGGGCGGCCTGGGCGGCGCTGCTGGTGCCGTTGAAGCTGACCGCGGTGTCGGTGCTGCCCGGCAGGGCGCTGGCGATCCCGAATTCCGGCCCGCCGACGGCGGTCGCGTTGGCGCTTCCCTTGCTGTCGGCCAGCGTCGAGCCCGGCCCGTCGCTCATGCGCCAGTAGTTGGTCAGGCCGGCGGTGGCGAGCACGCGGCTCGAGTAGGCGCCGGCGCCCGACTGTTCGACCGTCACCGTGCGCGTCGTCTGGCCGGTGTTGCCGGCGTTGTCGGTGATCCGCAGGTTGATCTCGTAGGAGCCCGCCGAGGTCAGGGTGGCGCTCGCGGTCGGCGTCGTCCCGGTGCTGGTCTCGAAGCTGCCGTTGCCGTCGAGGTCCCACTCGTATTTGGCGATCGTCCCGTCGGGGTCGCTCGAGGCCGAGCCGTCGAAGCTGACCAGCTGACCGGCCTGCGCCGGGTTCGGCGCGACGGTGAAGGAGGCGAGCGGCGCCTGGTTGTTGCCGCCGAAGTGCTGGGAGATCGTCGAGGCCGACAGCGCTCGGTTGTAGATCGCCACCTCGTCGAGGTCGCCGGCGCCGAACAGGGCGCTGGCGGCGCGCGACATGAAGTAGAGGGTGGAGTTGGCGAAGTTGCCGGCGCCGGTGCCCGATTTGGTCTTCACGTAGGGGACCGGGGCGCCGTCGACATAGGGGACGACCTGTTCGGCGGCCGGCGCGGTCGCGTCCATGACGAACGCGTAGTGGTGCCACTGACCGGCGCTGGGCCGGGTGAAGTAGGCGGTGTTCCGCGTTTCGCCGCTGCCGATCCCGACCCCGAATTTGCCGCCTTCCTCGGGCGCGTTCGGGTCGACGAGGAAGCCGCCCGCATTCGAGTTGAAGTTCGGCGTCAGCTCGAAGGCGAGGTCGTCGTCGCTGGCGAAGCCGTCCCACTTCATCCAGAACTCGAGCGTCAGCTTGTTTGTAGTCGAGAGGTTGAGGTTCGCCTGAGCGGCGCTGGTCAGGCCGTCGAAGCTGACCGAGGTGTCGGCGTCGCCGGCGACCGCGCCCGGCACGCCCAGGGTCGGACCGCCGGTGAGGGTCGCGGGCGCCGTGCCCTTGCTGTCGGCGAGGGAGGTCCCGGCGGCCTCGCCCATGCGCCAGTAGTTGACCAGCCCGGCGGTGGCGAGCACGCGGGCCGAGTAGGAGCCGGCTCCGGCGCCGTCGACGCTGACCGTCTCCGTCGCGGTCCCCGTTTTGCCGGCGGTGTCGGTGACCCGCAGCGCGACCGTGACCGGTCCCGGGGTCGCGTAGCTGGTGCTGGCGGCCGGGCTCGAGCCGGTGTTGGTCTCATAGCTGCCGTTGCCGTCGAGGTCCCACTCGTATTTGGCGATCGCCCCGTTCGGCGAGGTCGAGGAAGAGCCGTTGAAGTTGACCGTCTGACCGACGTCGGCGGGGTTCGGCGAGCTGGTGAAGGAGGCGGTCGGAGCCAGCTGGTTGCCGGCGTAGTGGGCGGCGATCGTCGAGGCGTCGAGGGCGCGGTTGTAGATCGCGAGCTCGTCGAGCGAGCCGGCGCCGAAGAGGGCGCTGGCGGCGCGGGACATGAAGTACAGGGACGAGTTGGCGAAGTTGCCGGCGCCGGTTCCGGAGGCGGTCTTGGTGAAGCTCACCGCTTTGCCGTCGACGTAGGGCTTGATCTGTTCGCTGGCGCTGGCGGCGCTGTCCATCACGAAGGCGTAGTGGTGCCACTGGCCGGCGCTCGGGCGGGCGAAGAAGACGTTGTTGCGGGCCGAGCCGTTGCCGAGCGCGACGCCGAACTTGCCTTCCTCCTGCGGCGCGTTGGGGTCGATCAGGAAGCCGCCGGGGAAGGAGTTGAAGTTGGGCGTGTACTCCATCGCCAGATCGTCGTCGTTGGCGAACCCGTTCCACCTCATCCAGAACTCGACCGTGACCTTGCTCGTCCCCGAGAGCGAGAGGTTCGCCGTCGCCGAGTCGTCGAGGCCGTCGAAGCTCGCCGCGGTGTCGCCGTCGCCCGACAGCGCCCCGGCGACGCCCAGGGTGGGGGAGCCGTTGACCGCCGCGTTGCTGGTCCCGAAGGAGTCGATCAGGGAGGTCGAGCCGCCCGGGTCCCCGAGCCGCCAGTAGCTGATCAGCCCGGTGGTCCCCAGCACCCGGGACGGGTAGCTGCCGCTGCCGCTGTTGTCGATCGAGAGGGCGCGGTTGGTGGTGCTGCGGACGCCCTGTTCGTCGGTCACCCGCAGGCGCACGGTGTAGACGCCGGTGGTCGCGTAGCTGGTGGTCGTGATCGGGTTGGAGCCGGAGTCTTTCTCGTAGGTCCCGTCCCCGTTCAGGTCCCATTCGTATTTGGCGATGCCGCCGTCGAGGTCGGTCGAGGTGCTGCCGTCGAAGGTGACGGTCTGGTTCGTCTGCGCCGGGTTCGGCGTGACCGAGAACGAGGCGACCGGCGGCTGCGGGCCCGAGGGGGGGTCGAGCGTCACTTCGACCGGCGTCCACGGCTGCACGGTCATGTCAGAGAGGATGTTGTAGGTCGCCTGGATCATCCGGCTGTCCGGGTTCGGGGCCAGCGCGTTGGCCCAGTCGTTGGTCCCGGCCGCGAAGACCAGGGCGCCGCTGGCCGCCGTGTACTTGACCGCCTGGCCGCAGGCGCACTGGCCCGGGGGCGGCGTTTTGGCGTAGATCCGTCCCTCGTCCTGGATCCAGTCGACGTTGTTGCCGAGGGTCGCCGGCGAGTTGGTCAGCGGCTTCACCCCGGCGGGCTGTTTGGCCAGGTACTGGGCCTGGGTCGGGATCGCGTCCCACTCCCAGCCGAGCAGGTTGGTGCCGATCGTCGTCGTCGAGCCGCTCGGGATGCCGGTGTTGCGCCAGATCCGGTCGCCGGCGTAGTTGCCGCCGCTGGCCGCCGGGATCTGCAGCGGGAAAGCCCCGGCCTGCAGCTCGGCGCCGTAGTACATGTTCCCCAGCAGGGCGTTCTCCGGCATGTTCGGCCCGACGCGGCCCCCGTCGGGCGCGTTGGGGTCGCCGTCCGGCGCGCCGTTGTCGCGCCAGGTGGTGGTCGAGTTCTCGGGATGGTCGTCGGCGGTGCCCGCTTTCTGGTCGAGGCCGAGAGCGTCGTCGGCGGTGCCGAGTTTGCCGTCCGGGCCCCAGTCGTTGGCGCCGTCTTCGCCGCTGCCGGTGGAGCCGGATCCCTCGACCGTCTTGTAACAGACGAGGGTGCGGCCGCCGTCCTCGTAGCGGACCTTCCAGTAGGCGGTGTTGCCGCTGAAGGAGGCGATGTTGACGCCGGCGTCGCGGGCGGCGAAGTAGCCGTTCATCTGCTCCAGCGACCAGTACTCGCTGTGGCCGGAGATCATGTCGATCTTCGGTTTTTTCAGCTGGGCCGGGTTCTGGTGGATGGCGACGTCCTCGGTGTAGGCGACGTCGTAGCCCTGCTTCTCGAGCCACTGGACCATGTAGAAGTCGGGGCCGATGAAGCGGTTGCCCTGGCGGGGGTCGTTGAGCGGCCGGTCGAAGGAGACCTTGACCGCGCGCTGGGTGCCGGAGATCGTTTTTTCGCCGCCGCCGGTGTCGAAGTAGAGGGACTTGCCGCCCGAGGCGCCGCCCCAGTCGTTGTAGGCCTCGTAGGTCGCGGTCGGGACGGCGAAGAGGATGTCCGGCCTGGTCACCCGCGAGTCGTCGCGGACGACGAAGGTGATCGTGTTTTCCAGCCCGCTCGGGGTCGTCAGCTTGACCGTGTAGACGCCCGAGGCCGGCAGCGCCGCGCCCGGAATCGTGTAGCTGCTGGCCCAGCCCGAGCAACTCTTCAGGCCGGTGGTGACGTTGGTCGCGGAGCAGCTGCCGAAGAGGTTGTTGACCGGGACGCTGGCGCTCGAAGCGGCCGTGATCAGGCGGCCGCCGGTGTTTTCGTAGTAGCCCATCCGGTAGACGTCGATCCGCACGCTGGCGGCGGCGGAGGTGTTGACCCGGCCCAGTTTGAGGGTGACGCTTTCGCCCAGGTTGACGCTGGTCTTGGTCGCGAAGCCGGCGACGTTGGGGCTGTATTCGATCAGCCGCCAGCCGTCGGAGCCGGAGCCGGAGCAGTTGTTCTCCTGCACGACCGGGACGTCGCTCGGGCAGCTGACGTCGGCGCTGGCGCCGCGCGGCAGGAGGAGGAGGGCGAAGAGGGTGACGAAGGCCGCGAGCGTCAGGTTTTTGATTTGGGAATGGGTCATCTGGGGAGGTTGGGGCAGGGACCGTTTCGCCGGTGCGGGTGGGTCCCTATTCCGTCAACGGGAATGAAAGGCGATTTAGTCCGCCGCCGATGGGTGAAAAAAGGACGATCGAGGAAATAGCCGCCGCCGCAGCTCGCCGCGGACGAACCGCTTGAACCGCTCATCCTCAACCTTAGGTTGAGCCTTAGCCATGGCGGCGAAATACCCGTAGAGGAAGGCGATTCCGGAGAGGACGAGGGGTCGCTGCAGGGCGACCTTGAACGAGCGCAGGACCACCCACCAGGCGCTGTAGCGGAGGATGTAGGCGCACTGGCCGTGGCGGGCGCGGCCGCGCAGGGCGCCGCCCCGGGTCGCCACCGGGCGGTGGTGGCGGGCGGCGATCTCCGGCAGCGACCGGGTCGTGTAGCCGCGCATGCGGGCGTAGGTCTCGTCGATCGTGTCCCAGCCGAGCCGCTCCTCGATGCCGCCGATCGCCTCGAAGCACGCGCGGCTGTAGAGCTTGAGGGCGCCGCGCACGTGGTGGGCGGGGATCTTGGTCTCCTCCCAGTCGCCGCCGCTGCGCTCGAGCAGGACCCCCCCGGCGATGCCCAGCTCGGGCTCGGCGGCGAAGCGCTCGAGCAGGCGCTCGAAGTAGTCGGGCGGCAGCTCGACGTCCGCGTCGAGCTTGCCGACGTGGCTGAAGGGGGTGGGATCGACGCTCGCCAGCGCCGCGTTGAAGGCGACCGCCTCGGCGGCGAGCGCGAGCCCGTCCGCGCCCGGCAGCTGACGCCGCCGCGGCGCCTTGCGGACCTCGAGGAACGGGACCTCAGGCGCCAGCCGCTCGAGCAGCTGCGCCGTCCCGTCGGTGGAGCCGTCGTCGACGATCAGCCAGAGGTCGGGCGGGCGGGTCTGGGCGGCGACCGCGCGGACCGTCCGCTCCAGGTGGGCGGCCTCGTCACGCGCCGGCGTGATCAGCAGCAGCCGCGCCATCAGACGCTCCGCGAGTGCTCGACCAACCCGTCGACGAGCTCCAGGTAACCCTCGCGCTGGCGGCGCCACTCGATCTCGGCGAGCCGCTCCGAGGCGCCATGGGCTCGGTCGAGGGCGGCGTCGGGAGCGCGCCGGACCCCTTCGATCGCGGCGGCGAAGGAGGCGGCGTCGCCCGGCTCGGCGAGGAGGACGTCGTCGCCGAAGTAGCGCTCGATCACCGGCAGGCGCGAGGCCACGACCGGCATCCCCATGTGCACGTACTCGAGCAGCTTGACCGGCAGCAGCAGGTCGGTGAAGTCGTCGCGCAGGGTGGGGACCACCCCGAGGTCGGCTTCCGCGAGGCGCGCCGGGATCTGCTCGACCGGGGTCGGCCGGGGCGCGACGTGGACGCCGTCGGGAGCCTCCTCGGCCGCAAGCGCCGCGATCCTGGCTGCGGCGACGGCGTCGGCGCCGAGGACGTCGAGGCGGACGGGTCGCCCGTGCTTGCGCAGGATCGCCACCGCGCGCACCAGCGTCTCGACCCCGAAGCGCTCGGCGAGGCCGCCGTGGTAGACGACCCGCAGCTCCTCGCCGGGGGCGAAAGCGGGGGTCCGCCGCTCGCCGAAGACGCGCTCGTCGGGCGTGTTCATCACGACCTGGGTGCGGGGGGCGCTGACCCCGCGGCCGGCGAGCAGGTCGCGCGCCTCCGGGGTGACGAAGACGAGCCCGTCGGCGAGCGCGGCGCTGACCCGCTCCTCGGTGCGGACCAGGCGCACCAGCGGGTGGCGCGGGGAGCGGTCGAAGAGCGTCGCGAACAGCTCCGGGAAGGTGTCGTGGAAGTTGAGGATCAGCGGCGTGCCCCGCAGCTTCGGCCGCCAGGCCGAGAAGACCAGCGCGTCGGGCATGTTGTGGATCTCGATCAGGTCGAACGGCTCCCGGCGGTCGAGCTCGCTGACCTTGCGGGCGGCGCCGAGGAGGAAGCGGGCGTTGCCGCTGAGGTAGGCGCGGGCGCCGCCGCGGGTCTTGTCGGCCGCGGCGCGGTGGAGGGCGATCTGTCCCGGGCCGACCGAGATCTCCTCGGCGTCGTTGAGGCAGACGCAGTCGACGCGGTCGCCGCGTTCGGCGAGGGCGCGGGCCTGGCGCTGGATGCGCGAGTCGACGACGAAGTCCGAGTAGTGGACCATGCAGACCCGCAGGCCGCCGCGGCGGGCGGCTGGCGACGGGGCCTCAGCTATCTGCCGGGACTTCAAAGTCCCTCACCGCCGCGACGATCTCGTCGATCTGTCCGCCCTCGATCGCCGGGAAGATCGGCAGCGAGCAGTTTTCCGCGGCGAGTCGCTCCGCCACCGGAAGGCTGCCGGGCCCGAGGCCGAGGTCGGCGTAGGCGGGCTGCAGGTGGATCGGCGTCGGGTAGTGGACCGCGCTGGCGATCCCGCGGCCGTCGAGGTGGTCGCGGAGGGCGTCGCGGCGGGCGCAGCGGATGACGAAGAGGTGGTAGACGTGGTCGCTCTCATGGTCCGCGGGAAGGGGGGAGACGACCGCGGTGTCCTCGAGGCCGGCGCGCAGCGCGGCGGCGGCGTCGCGGCGGCGCTGGTTCCAGTCCGGCAGGTGGCGCAGCTTGACCTCGAGGATCGCCGCCTGCAGGGTGTCGAGGCGGTGGGTCCCGGTGGCGAGCTCGTGGTGGTGGCGGGTGCCCTCGCCGTGCGAGCGCAGCAGCCGCACCCGGTGGTCGAGCTCGGCGTCGCTGGTGACCAGGGCGCCGCCGTCGCCCCAGCCGCCGAGGTTCTTGGTCGGGTAGAAGCTGAAGCAGCCGGCGTCGCCGAGCGAGCCGACCGGCTGGCCCTTGTAGAGGGCCCCGTGGGCCTGGCAGGCGTCCTCGATCACGGCGATCCCGCGCCCGCGGCAGAGCGCCAGCAGCGGGTCCATGTCGACCGGGCGGCCGAAGAGGTGGACCGGGATCACGCAGCGCGTCTTCGGGGTCAGGGCCCGCTCGACGATCTCGCTCGTGATCAGCGCCGTCTCCGGCTCGACGTCGACGATCACCGGGGTGGCGCCGACGGTGCTGACCGCCTCGGCGGTGGCGATGAAGCTGTAGGTGGGGACGATCACCTCGTCGCCGGGGCCGATCCCGAGCGCCCGCAGGGCGATCTCCAGGGCGGCGGTGCCGGAGGAGACGCCGGCGGCGTGCTCGGTGCCGCAGAACTCGGCGAAGGACCGCTCGAAGCGCTCGAGTTCGGGGCCGAGGGTGAAGGCCGAGGCGCTGGCGATCCGCTCGACGGTCTCCATCAGCTCGGCGAAGAGCTCCGGGAAGGCGTTGTCGAGGCGGATGAAGGGCACGCGAGTGCCCTCGGTGGCTGCCAGCGGCAGGACGGGATTGGCTGCGGTCGGGGTCGCGGTGCTCAAGTGATTACCTCGTTGGCGCTCGGGGTTGACTGGTCGAACTCGAGAAAGAGGGCTGCGGCCTCCCGCCGGGAGCGGACGCCGAACTTGGCGAAGGCCGAGGAGAGGTGGCTCTTGACCGTGCTTTCGGAGAGGAAGAGCTGCTCGGCGATCTGCGAGTTGGTCAGGCCCTCGCTGACGTAGGTGAGGACCTGGCGCTCGCGATGGGAGAGAGCCGGGCGCTCGACGCTGGCCCGCAGCTCGCGCGGAACCACCGCCTGCCCGGAGCCGACGGCGCTGACGGTGACCGCCAGGGTCGACTCGATCAGCGGCTCGAAGACGATCGCCGCAGCGCCGGCGTCGAGGCCGCGGCGGACCCCGGCGGCGGTCGCGGGCGCGGAGACGGCGACGATCGCCGGCCCCTGCAGCTCGCGCCGGACCCGGCGCAGCGTCGCCATCCCGGCCGGCCGGTCGAGGTCGCAGACGAGGATCAGGATCGCGGGCTCCGGCTCGAGCCCGCGGAGCTCCTGGGCCTCGTCGAGGAAGTGCAGAGGCGCCGCGCCGGGCCCGCCGAGGGCGGCTTCGATCCGCTCGCGGGTCTCTTTCGCGCGGGCGCCGAGGACCGCACAGGAGTGGGCGTCGCTGGCATGGGCCGCCGCGACTGGTTCGCTCAATACAGCCACGGATCACAAACGGGCGAAGCGACCGAAAGCTTGCGCGGGGCGGCGGCGTTGGATCGGTGGATGAACGCGAAGCCGCTATCGAGTCCTGCAAACGAGGCACCGCACCGCCTGATCGCGGACGTCTCCTTCGGCGAGGGCGCGATCGTCTATTCCTTCGCCAACCTCTACGGCTGCTCGATCGGCGCCCAGTCCAGGATCGGCACCTTCGTCGAGGTGCAGCGCGGCGCCGAGATCGGCGCCAACTGCAAGATCCAGAGCCACACCTTCGTCTGCGACGGCGTCCGAATCGAGGACGAGGTCTTCGTCGGCCACGGCGTCGTCTTCGTCAACGACAAGCACCCGCGGGCGACCGACGGCGCCGGGGCGCTGCAGACCGAGGCCGACTGGGAGCTGCTGCCGACCGTGGTCGAGCGCGGCGCCAGCATCGGCTCCGGGGCGGTCATCCTCGGCGGGGTCCGAATCGGAGCCGGGGCAACGGTCGGCGCGGGCGCGGTGGTGGTCGGCGACGTCGCCGCCGGCGCGACCGTGGTCGGCAACCCGGCGCGGCCGCTGCCGGCGCGGGGCCCCGCCTCAGCGCCAGCGGTGCAGTAGGTCCGCCTCGGGGACCTCGCGGACGACGCGGGCCGGCACCCCCATCGCCACGGTCCGCGCCGGGACGTCGGCCGTGACCACGGCGCCGGCGGCGACGAAGGCCTCCTCGCCGACCTCGATCCCCGGGCAGAGGGTCGAGCCGCCGCCGATTCGGCAGGCCCGGCGCAGCAGCGGCCCTTCGAACTCGAACTCGGGCCCGTGCCGGTTCATCGTGTTGTCGTTGGTCAGGGTGACGCCGGGGCCGACGAAGACGTCGTCCTCGATCCTGGTGCCGCCGGTGATGTAGCAGCGGGTCTGGATGCTGACCCGCTCGCCGATCGTCACCCCGGGATCGACCGAGACGTAGCTGCCCACCGTCGAGCCAGCGCCGATCACGGCGCCCTCGCGCACCTGCGCGTGGTCGCCAATGCGTGCCCCGGGCCCGATGCGAACCCCTGAATGAATCACCGCGCACCCTCCGATCAGGACCCCCTCGCCGATCTCCACCGCCTCACCGAGCAAGAGCCCTGGAGCGAGGTCGGAAGAAGCGAGCGAGGGAACGGTGGCGCCGGACATCGAGCCGAGATCCTACCGGCGCCCCGTCGGGTCGTTTCCATCCTTTCGGTTCCTCTAGGAGCCAAAAGGATGGCAACGGTGAATCCCCTGAATCTCCCGCGGAGTTGGAGGACGCTACGAGGAGCGGGCGCGCAGGTTCCCCGCCGTCTGTTCGAGGATGCGCCTTACATGTGCTGGCTGGTGCTTCACCTGGAAATGCGAGAAGCGGAGTGGGGTCAGCCCGTTCGCGGTATGGACTTGAAATCGGAGCGCGTCCCGCGCCTGAGCAGATGGCGTTCGGTGGTAGCGCCAACCGTCGGTCTCGACCACGAGCCCGAGTTCCGGCCAGAAGAAGTCCACCTCGAATTTGTCGACCATGTGTTTGGTCAGCGGCGTGGGGAGTCCCGCGGACGCGGCCAGCGGTCGGAAGATTCGTTCGAGCTCGTCGTCTGAAAGGCGGAAGGTGTCCTTGTCGAGGATGTGTCTAAGGAGGCGAACGCCCGGCTGGCCCGGATAGGCGTCGAGCGCCTTGCGGAGCGAGTCGGCGTCGATCACGTCGAGCTTGTCGGCGTCGTTGACCGCTCGCTCCAGGGTTTTCGGTCCCGTGACGGTCGCCAGGTCGAGGAAGGTGCGCACGGGTCCGGTGACCGGGATTCCGAGCCGTTGCCCGACATCCCGATCCCAAAGACCCGGGCGATCATGGGTGCGCATCCCAGGGCGCCTGACAGTGCAATGCCGGCGCACGCTGATCTCGACGTAGCCCGGGTGCTCATCGCAAAAGCCCCACAATGCGGCGGCACTGCGATGGCTGAGCACTGAAGCCTCGCCGCAGGCGAGGACTGCCGCCATCCAGCGGCCTTCCCTGGTGATCTGCGGCCTTCCCACTGCGTAGACGCCGGTGTGAATCCGGTGGAGCCGTCCGCGTTTGACCCGGTGTCGGATGGCCATCGCCGAAAATCCGAGATCCAACAACTGCCTTCGGGCGATGACACCATGCTGCCCGCGAGCCAAGCTCCACGCCCCCCAGCCCTTCGTTTCCAACCTTTTGGTTTCCATGGGACCTCAAGTGATGGAAACGACCAAGCTCGCCCCCTGTGGCGAGGTGATCGCCGCAAGCTGGGGGTGGGGTGGGACGTTGATCGTGGGATGGACGACGTCTGCGTGATCATCGTCTCCCACAACGGGAAGCACTGGCTCGACGCGGCGCTGGAGAGCCTGTTCGCGAGCGCCGGCGATCTCGCCCTCGACGTCGTCGTCGTCGACAACGGCAGCGACGGCTCGGCCGCCTACGTCGAGGAGCGCTTTCCGCGGGCCCGCACGATCAGCTGCGCCAACCGTGGCTTCGGTGCCGCCAACAACCGCGCCCTGGGGACCGCCGACGCCCGTTACGTCCTCTTCCTCAACCCCGACACCGAGTTCGTCGCCGGAAGCCTCCAGGAGCTGGTCGCCGCCCTCGACGATCGTCCCCAGCTGGGGCTCGCCGGCGTCCGTCAGGTCGGGAGCGCGGAGAAGCTGGCGCCGAGCATCCGGCGCTTCCCGTCGACCGTCAACATGCTGGCCGAAGCGTTCGCGATCGAGCGGCTCCCGCTCCTGCGCCGCTTCCTCGGCGAGCGCGTCGTCGTCTCCTACGCCTACGACCGCGAGACCGCCTGCGACTGGACCTCCGGCTCCTTCATGCTGGCGCGGCGCGAGGCCCTGGCCGAGGCCGGCGGCTTCGACGAGCGCTTCTTCCTCTTCTCCGAGGAGACCGACCTCTGCTGGCGCCTGCGCCGGGCCGGGTGGGAGATCGCCCATCTGCCGCTGGTGACGATCCGCCACTTCGAGAGCGAGCGCTCGGCGACCCCGCGGATGGAGGCCCAGTCGGCCTACGCCCGGCTCCAGTTCGCGCGCAAGCACTTCCGTCGCCTCGCCCCCTACCGGCTCGCGATGGTCCTCCGCTACGCCCTGCGGTCCCGGCGGCCGGCCGCGCGCGCGGCCCTCGAGGCGGTCCTCCGCGACGAGTCGCCCCTGGTCCCTCCGCTGCCGCTCGAAGCTCAGGCGACGATCGTCAGCGCCCCCGGCGCGGCTCTCAGCTCGACCCGCTCGCGCTCGCCGATGTAGTCGCCGTCCACCTGCAGCGGGAAGGGCCGGACCGCCCCGTCCTTCCCGGTCGAAACGGTCTCGACCACGGCATGGGCGACGTCGTCGAAGTGGGTGACCTGCTTGTGGTGGGCAGCCGGCCGGCTCTCGCTGAAGAGGCGGGTGATCAGGGTCGGCATGTCGCGCTGGGTCGCCCGCCGCAGGACCGCCACCGAGAGGGTGCCGTCGTCGATCGCGATCCCCTCGCAGACCCGAATCGGCCGACTCGCGAAGTAGGTGAACGGGTCCGAGTTCTGGACGATCGCGGTGACTCCGTCGACCGGCTCGCTGCCGTCGACCGTCGTCCGCACCCGGATCGGGTTGACCAGGTACCTGCGGTAGAAGCCCGAGACGCCGGCCCAGCTGTAGTAGTAGGGGCCCGCGCTCGCCTTCAACTTCGGGTTGGCGTCGACCCGGCGCACCACGGTGGCGTCGATCCCGACTCCGCAGGCGAAGACGAAGTAGCGGTCGTCGACCATGCCGAGGTCGATCTTCCGCGGCTGCCAGTCGTCGGCCAGCGAGAGCAGGTGCTCGGTCGCGTCGACGACGTCGTTGGGGATCCCGAGCGTGCGGCAGACGACGTTGGTCGAGCCGCCGGGCAGGACCGCCACCGGCAGGTCGGTGCCGGCCAGCCCGTTGGCGACCTCGTTCAGGGTCCCGTCGCCGCCGAAGGCGACGACGACGTCGTAGCCGCCGTCCCGCGCCTCGCGCCCGATCTCGGTCGCGTGGTTCTGGGCCTGGGTCGAGACCGCTTCGACGTCGAAGCGCCCCTGCAGCGCGTAGACCACCAGGTTTTTCAGCCGGTCCGAGACCGTCGTCGCGTAGGGGTTGACGATCAGCAGCATCCGCTTCTTGGCGGACCTGCGGCGGCGGAGGGACCTGAGCTGCGCAGACACGGGGGGCTTGCACCCTAATGCCGCCCGCCCGCCGACTACCCTGCCGCCGGTGGTCGACCGACGCGAGCTGGGCGCGATCTTCGCGGGTGGGATGCTGGGCGCGCTGCTGCGGGCGGGACTGGCGGAAGCGTTCCCGGTCGGCGCGGCGGAGTGGCCGTGGCCGACCTTCGTCGTCAACGTCGCCGGCGCCGCCCTGCTCGGCTACTGGTTCACGACCCTGCCGCACACGAGCTACCGCCGGCCGCTGCTGACGACCGGCTTCTGCGGCGCCCTGACCACCTTCTCGACCGTGCAGCTGGAGCTGGTGGAGATGCTCGACGCGGGCCGGCCGGGCCTCGCCGGCCTCTACCTCGCGGCCAGCGTCGCGGCGGGCCTGGCGGGGGCGCAGGCGGCAACCGGGGTCGCGCGGAGGGCGGGCGCGGCATGAGCCTCGCCGTCTGGGCAGGGGTCGCGGTTCTCGGCGGCCTCGGGGCGCTGGCCCGCTTCGGGCTGACCCTGCTCGTCGCCGACCGCCTCCACCCGCACTTGCCGCTGGGGACCCTCGCCGTCAACATCAGCGGCGCCTTCCTGCTCGGCCTGCTGGCCGGCGCCGCGGTCGACGGGGACGCGCGCCTCCTCCTCGGACTCGGCGCGATCGGCTCCTACACCACCTTCTCGACCTGGATGGTCGAGACGCAGCGGATCGAGGAGGCCGGCCTGAGGCGGATCGCGGTGACGAACATCGTCCTCAGCATCGTCCTCGGCCTGGCCGCCGCCGCCCTCGGCCGCGCCCTCGGTCAGCAGCTCTAGGCCAAGGACCGACCGAACCGCCGCACCCACCCGCAAGCGCCTATTCGTCTGTTCCTTTCCGTTGCCCTAAGGCCATAAGGAACAGACGAAAAAGCGGGGCATGATTCACCTGTTCCTTTTTGGCGCTATGCAACGAAAAGGAACAGCGGAATTGAGGCTGCCTACGTCGCCTCGTAGCGGATCACGGCGCCGTCCTCGGCTTCCCGCACCCGCCCCTCGTTGACGAGGAGGTCGGCGTGGCCGATCACCTCCGAGAGGGTGAGGAAGGCCTGGGTGACGGCGACGTTCCCCCACAGCGCCTGGGCCAGCTCGTAACCGGACCGCGGCCGCTCGACGATCAGGCGGTGGATCTTCTCCTTGCGCCGCTCGTGGCCGGCGAAGCGCGAGTCGATCAGCTCGGCGTGGTCGGCGATCGGCTCGCCGTGGCCGGGGAGGACGATCTCGGCCGGCATCTCCCGCGTCCTGCGCAGCGACTCGATGTAGGTGACGAGCGCCTGAGTCCGGCGCTCGGAGCCGTCGAGCGGCCGGGTGATCAGCGGGTTCGAGGAGATCTTCGGCAGCAGGTGGTCGGCGGCGATCAGGATCTTCCGCTCGGCGTCCCAGAAGACGGTGTCGGAGGGGCTGTGGCCGGGGCGGTGGAGGACCTCGAGCCGGCGATCGGCCAGCTCGAGCGTGCCGGCGTCCTCCAGCGGCCTCGTCACCGTCACGTGCGATCCCCAGCTGCGGAAGCTGCGGGAGACGCTGCGCAGCGCCACGGTCACGTCCTCGGGGATGCCGTTCCGGAGCATGATCTCGACTGCGAACTGGTCGTCGAGCTCGGCGTCCTCGTCGAAGGCGGCGAGGCGCCGCGCGGCCGCGCCGAGCGCCGCGACCTCGGCACCGGAGTGCTCGACCAGGATCTCGACCAGGCCGAGGTGGTCGATGTGCTGGTGGGTGACGACGATCAGCTCCAGGTCGGAAAGCGCGTGCCCGCGCTCGGCCAGCCGCGCCGTCAGCTCGTCGAGCGCCTTGCCCGAGTTGGGCCCGGTGTCGACCAGGGTCAGCGGCTCGTCCTCGATCAGGTAGCAGTTGACCCGCCCGACCGCGAACGGGGTCGGGATCGCGAAGCGGTGGATGCCGGCCAGCGCCGCCTGCTCGAGCGCTTCCTCCGGCGTCGCCGTCACGCCCGGATCAGGCCGAGGATCTCGTCGCGCCGGCGCTCCATGTCCTCGCGCGAGACCAGCGACTCGAGGTTGAGCCGCAGCAGCGGCTCGGTGTTGGAGGGGCGCACGTTGAAGTGCCACTCGTCGTAGTCGATCGAGATTCCGTCGAGGCGGGTCAGCTCGCCGTCGGAGTAACGCGCCGCGATCTCCTCCATCTTCGCCTCCTGGTCGGCGACCTCGGAGTTGATCTCGCCGGAGATGAAGTACCTGGCGCGGAACTCCTCCATCAGCTCGGCCAGCGAACGGCCGTCGAGCGAGAGCAGCTCCAGGACCAGGAGCGCGGGGATCGTCCCCGAGTCGGCGTTCCAGAAGTCGCGGAAGTAGTAGTGACCCGAGACCTCGCCGCCGAAGGCCGCCTGCTCCTCGCGCATCCGCGCCTTGAAGAAGGCGTGGCCGACCCGCGAGAGGCCGGAGCGACCGCCCTCGGCGGCGACCAGGTCCGGCACGGCGCGGCTCGAGCGCGGGTCGTAGAGGATCGTCGCGCCGGGGTTCTTCTGCAGGACCGAGCGCGCCAGCAGGGCGCAGATGAAGTCGCCGTCGCAGAAGCTGCCGTTGCCGTCGATGAAGAAGCAGCGGTCGGCGTCGCCGTCCCAGGCGATCCCCAGATCGGCCCCGGTCGACTTGACCCGGTCGATGATCATCCGCCGGTTCTCCTCCAGCAGCGGGTTCGGCTCGTGGTCGGGGAACTCGCCGTCGGGGACGAAGTACATCTCCTCCAGCTCCAGCGGCAGCTTCTCGAGGATCGGGCCGACCATCGGCCCGCCCATCCCGTTGCCGCCGTCGACCACCACTCTCATCGGCTTGACGTTGGCGGGGTCGATGAAGGAGAGGGCGTGGGCCTGGAACTCGCCCCAGACGTCGACCTCCTCGGCCTCACCGCCGCCCGGCGCCGGGCCGAGGCCGGCTTCGATCTCGGCCCTGACGTCGCCGATCCCGGCGTCGCCGGAGAGCGGCAGCGCGCCCTCGCGGACGAGCTTGACTCCCGTGTAGGCCTTGGGATTGTGGGAGGCGGTGACCATCGCGCCGCCGTCGAGCTGGCGCGAGCCGACCAGGTGGTAGAGCATCTCGGTCGCGACCTGACCGGCGTCGATCACCGTCGCGCCCTCGGCGATCAGCCCGTCGCGGACCGCCGCCGCCATCGCCGGCGCCGTCAGGCGCATGTCGCGCCCGAGGCCGACGCGCAGCTCTCCCGGCGCCTTGCCGCGCAGCCGCCCCAGCACCCGGGCGAAGGCGCGCCCGATCGCCTCGGCGGTCGTCTCGTCCATCTCCGAGCCGTGCAGGCCGCGGATGTCGTAGGCCTTGAAGATCCCCGGCGGGGTCAGGGGGGACTGGTCGCTCAAAACGCTCCTCTCAGAGCCTCGAAGCTCTGCTCGATCGATTGCGGCATGACTTTCGTGTCGGCGATCACCGGCATGAAGTTGTTGTCGCCGGCCCAGCGGGGCACGACGTGCAGGTGGATGTGGTGCTCGACCCCGGCGCCGGCGACCCGGCCCTGGTTGAAGCCGACGTTGTAGCCGTGCGGCTCGTAGGCCTGCTCGAGCCGGTCCATCGCCCGCTGCGCCAGCGCCATCATCTCCGCCAGGGTCTCGGCCGGGATCTCCTGCAGGCGGCCGATGTGCTCGTAGGGAGCGACCATCAGGTGACCGTTGGTGTACGGGAAGAGGTTGAGGATCACGAAGCAGCGCTCGCCACGGTGGACGATCAGGCTCGCCTCGTCGTCTCCCGCCGCCGGCTTGGCGCAGAAGATGCACTCCTCCTCGATGTCCTTCGACGCGTCCTTCACGTAAGCGAGGCGCCAGGGCGCCCAGATGCGGAAATTTGCCACGGAGGCGGCAGGCTACAGCCAGCGGCGCTTGCGAAAGTAGGCGACGAGGCCGAGCAGGACCAGCGCCATCACCCCGAGGACGAGGAAGAACCCGGTCGCATCGCCCTGGTCGGGGACCCAGGTGTTCATCCCCATCACGCTCGCGATCAGGGTCAGCGGCAGGATCACGACGCTGATCGAGGTCAGCACCCGAAGGATGTCGTTGAGGCGGTGGGAGATCACCGACTCGTTGGTCTCCTCGAGCGCCTCGGCGACCTCCTTGTAGTTCTCGAGCATGTCCCAGATCCGCTCGTGGGCGTCGACGATGTCGTCGAAGTAGATCTCGAGATCGAGGTCGGAGGCGAGGTAGCGCTGCTTGACCTTCTCGAGCTCGCGGAGGACCGGCCGCTGGGGCCGGATCACTTTGCGGAAGTTGATGATCTCCTGCTTGACGTTGGAGATGTCGCGCACGACCTCCTCGGCCCGCTCTTCGAAGATCTGGTCCTCGAGCGCGTCGAGCTTGTTGCCGATCTTGCGCAACATCGGGAAGCAGTAGTCGAAGGCGTCGTCGACGAGCCGGTAGAGCAGGTAGCCCGAGCCGCGGGAGAAGAGCTGTTCGCGCAGCTCCTCCTTGGCGCGGCAGCGCTCGAACAGGTACTCGACCGGCTGCAACGGCAGGTTCGGGATCGTGACCACGTAATCGGGCCCGACGAAGAGGTCGAGCTCGCCGGTGCCGAGCCGGCCGGCGGCGGGGTCGAAGACCGGCAGGTGGAGGACGATGAAGAGGTAATCGTCGTAGACGTCGATCTTCGGCCGCTGGTTGCGCGAGAGCACGTCCTCGAGGTCGAGGGCGTGGAAGTCGAAGTGCTCCTCGAGCCAGGTCCGCTCCAGCGATCCCGGCCACTCGATGTTGACCCAGCGCAGGCCGTTGGAGTCGATCTGCTCGACGTTCGGAGCCTGGGGCTCAGGCGCCGCGGGCCGAGAGACGAGCTCGCCGCGCCGGCCGGGCCGCCGTCGCAGCCTCGGTTTCGGAAGGTTCGGCATCGTTCAGGCCCGTCGTCTCGGGGTGAGGCAGGATCATCGCGACGCCTAGGTTAGCCGCCTTGCACGCCGTGGAAGGACGGGGTCGTGCCTGGTAAGGTTCTTGCCACATAAGCGCCACATCAAGAGGGGTGGAGGGACTGGCCCATTGAAGCCCCGGCAACCACCTCGGACCGCAAGGACCGAGGGGAGGTGCCAACTCCAGCAGGTTCGACAAAGGGCCTGGAAGATGTGGGGAAGATGTCCGATCGGACCTCTGCCCCACAAGGCGGAGGTTTTTTTGAGGGAAAAGAGGATCGGATGTCAGTCGAGAGCTTGAAGTGCAAGGAGTGCGGGACGGCCTACGAGCTGGACGCCCGCTATGTCTGCGAGAACTGCTTCGGCCCGCTCGAGGTCGCCTACGACTTCAGCGGGCTTGACGCGATCGAGGCGAAAAGGCGGATCCAGGCCGGCTCGCAGGGAATCTGGCGCTACGCCGACTTCCTGCCGTTCGCCGGCCGGCCGTGCGACCCGCTGGAGCCGGGGCTGACGCCGCTCCTGCGCGCCGATCGCCTCGCCGAGCGGCTCGGGGTCGACGCCGAGATCTGGATCAAGAACGACGCGGCCAACCCGACCCACTCGTTCAAGGACCGCGTCGTCGCCGTCGCCGTCGCCAAAGCGCAGGAGCTCGACTTCGAGACCGTCGCCTGCGCCTCGACCGGCAACCTCGCCAACGCGGTCGCCGCCCACGCCGCCGCCGCGGGCCTCGACTCCTACGTCTTCGTCCCGGCCAACCTCGAGGAGCAGAAGCTGCTCGCGACCGGGGTCTACGGCACCAACCTGGTCGGCGTGCGCGGCAACTACGACGACGTCAACCGGCTCTGCACCCAGCTCGCCGAGACGCATCCGTGGGCGTTCGTCAACGTCAACCTGCGGCCCTACTACGCCGAGGGCTCGAAGACGCTCGCCTACGAGACCGTCGAGCAGCTCGGCTGGGAGCTGCCGGACCGGGTGGTCAGCCCGATCGCTTCCGGCTCGCTCTTCACCAAGCTCGGCCGCGGCTTCCAGGAGTGGCTAGACCTCGGCCTGGTGACCGGCGAGCAGCCGGTCTTCAACGGTGCCCAGGCGCAGGGCTGCAGCCCGGTCGCGACCGCCTTCGCGGAAGGCTGGGAAGTCTGCAAGCCGCAGCGGCCGGAGACGATCGCCAAGAGCCTCGCGATCGGCGATCCCGCCGACGGGCCGTACGCGGTCGAGCACGCCCGCCGCACCGGCGGCGGCGTCGACGCGGTCAACGACCAGGAGATCCGCGAGGGGATCAAGCTCCTGGCGGAGACGACCGGGATCTTCACCGAGACCGCCGGCGGGGTCACCGTCGGGGTCCTCCGCAAGCTCGCCGAACGCGGCGAGATCGCCGCCGCCGAGCGGGTCGTCGTCTACATCACCGGCGAGGGGCTGAAGACGCTCGACGCGACCCGCGATACGTTCCAGATGCACGAGATCGATCCCGCCCTCGAGAGCTTCGAGGCCGAGTTCCCGCAGGAGGTATTCGCCTAGATGTCAGTCACCGTGAAGATCCCGACCCAGCTGCGCGCCGCAACCGGCGGCGAGGCGGCCCTCGAGGTGGAGGGCTCGACCGTCGGCGAGGTGCTCGACGCGGTCTTCGACGCGCACGGCGGCCTGCGCGACCGGATCACCCAGGACGGCGACCTGCGCCGCTTCGTCAACGTCTACGTCTCCGGCGAGGACATCCGCTTCCAGCAGGGGCTCGAGACCTCGATAAACGACGGCGACGAGGTGACCATCCTTCCGGCGGTAGCCGGGGGTTGATCACCCTTCCGACCTTTGGGCCCCTGTAGGGGCCACAATCTCGGACTCAGTGAAGCCACCCGTCGTCATTCTCTGCGGCGGCCGCGGAACGCGGCTGCGCGAGCGGACCGAGTCGGTGCCGAAGGCGCTGGTCGAGATCGGCGGCCGGCCGATCCTCTGGCACGTGGTCCAGATCTACGCCGCGCAGGGCTTCGACCGCTTCCTGCTCGCCACGGGCTACATGGGCGAGGCGGTGGCGGAGTTCGCCGCCGCCGAGCGCTGGCCTGCCGGAGTGCGCGTCGAGGCGATCGACACCGGGCTCGAGACCCCGACCGGAGGGCGCATCGCGGCCTTGGCTGGACGCCTGGACGGCGAGTCCTTCTGCGCCACCTATGCCGACGGAGTCGCCGACATCGACCTCGAGGAGCAGCTCGAGCTTCACCGGGCGCACGGCTCGCTGGCGACGGTCACCGTCGTCCGGCCCAACCTGCAGTGGGGGGTGGCGGAGCTCGACGGGGACCGGGTCGCCGGCTTCGTCGAGAAGCCGCGCAGCGAGCGCTGGATCAACGGCGGCTTCTTCTGCTTCGAGCCGGGAGCGCTCGCCTACCTCGACGCCGAGAGCGTGCTCGAGCGCGAGCCGCTCTCGCGGCTGGCCGGGGACGACCAGCTCCGCGCCTTCCGCCACGAGGGCTTCTGGGACTGCATGGACACCTACAAGGACGCGGTGGTCCTCAACGACCTCTGGGCCGCCGGCCGCGCGCCGTGGCGGATCTGGGACGCGGCGGGGGTGGAGGCCAGGTGAAGCGCTCCCTGGTCACCGGCGGGCACGGCTTCGTCGCCTCCAACCTGGCCCGGGCGCTGCTGGACCGCGGCGACACGGTCAGCGTCCTCGACCTGGCGCCGACGCCGCGGTCGGGCCTGGCCCTGCAGGGGATCGAGGCCGAGGTCGAGCTGCTCCAGATCGACCTTCGCGAGGCCGAGGCGGTCGACGCGGCGATTGCCGCCGGCGAGTTCGACGTCGTCTTCCACCTCGCGGCCCAGACGCTGGTCGGGCCGGCGATGGCCGACCCGGCGCAGACCTTCGAGGTCAACGTCCGCGGCACCTGGAGCCTGCTCGAGGCCTGCCGCCGCGCCGACGTCCCGGCCGTGGTCGTCGCCTCCTCCGACAAGGCCTACGGTCCGAGCGAGGAGCTGCCCTACCGCGAGGAGATGCGCCTGCGGCCGGCTTCGCCCTACGAGGCGAGCAAGGCGGCCGCCGACGCGATCGCGCTCAGCTACCGCCCCGCCTACGGCTTGCCGGTCGCGGTGACGCGCTTCGCCAACATCTACGGCGGCGGCGACCCGAACTTCTCGCGCCTGATCCCGGAGGCGATCGCGGCGGTGCTCGACGGGCGGCGGCCGCAGATTCGCTCCGACGGCAGCCCCGAACGCGACTTCCTCCACGTCGACGACGCGGTCTCCGCCTACCTGGCGGTGGAGAGTGCGGTCGGCGCCGGTGGGCCGGGCGCGGGGGAGGCGTTCAACGCCGGCGGCGAGACGCCGTATTCCGTCCGCGAGGTGCTGGAGACGATCGTCGCGGTCGCGGGCACCGACCTCGAGCCCGAATTCCTCGGCACCGGCAACCCCGACGGCGAGATCGACCGCCAGTACGTCGACTCGACCAAGCTGCGCGAGATGACCGGCTGGCGACCCGAGGTGAAGCTGCGCGACGGCCTGATCCGCACGCTCGACTGGTATCGCGACCACGCGGAGCTGCGGCCCGCGGCCGCCTAGCGCCCCAGGGTAAGAGTCTTACCTGTCATACTTTTACTCATGCGCATCACCTCCAAAGGCCAAGTGACGATCCCCAAGGGGATTCGGGACGACTTTGGCTTGCTGCCGGGGACGGAGGTCCAGTTCGTCGTGGAAGGGGGACAGGTGAAGGTGCAGAAGCTCGAGGGCGACCGCACGCGCGGGCGAGAGATCGTCGAACGCCTCCAGCGGGCGAGCGGTGGGGACATCGACCTAACCACCGAGGAGATCATGCGGATGACCCGGGGGGAGGATTGGGGCACCGGACACTTGGAAGAGGATGAAGGGAACCCTCGTTGACTCCAATGTCCTGATCGACGTCCTCACCTCGGATCCAGCCTGGGGGGAATGGTCGAGTCAGGAGCTGGCAGCCCTTGGTTCGGAAGGGCCGCTGGTCATCAACGCCGTGATCTACGCGGAGGTCTCGCAGCGGTATTCCCGCAAGGAGCTCCTCGATCACGAGCTGCCCGCCGACGTCTTCGTCCGCGAGGGCATTCCCTGGTCGGCCGCCTTTCTGGCGGGGAAGGCGTTCACCGATTACCGCCGTCGTGGCGGCAGCCGTCGCTCTCCGCTCCCCGACTTCTTCATCGGAGCCCACGCGGCGATCGGCGGGCTGCGGCTTCTGACCCGCGATGCCTCTCGCTACCGCACCTACTTCCCGACCATCACGCTGGTCGCTCCAGGTTGACGCCGGTGGCTGGCTAGGCTGAAGCCCATGTGCGGGCGCTTCACCAACACGACCAAGGACACCAAGAAGGTCGCCGACCGTTTCCAGGTCGAGCTGGAGAAGGCGCTGGAGCGGAAGATCGCGGCGGCGCCGGCGAAGGAGACGGTCCAGGACGGGGGGGAGGCGAAGGAGAAAGCGCCGCCGGGCTTCGGCCGCTTCAACGTCGCCCCGACCCAGGAGGTCCTCGTCGTCCGCGCCTCGCCCGAGCCCGAGGAGGCCGAGCAGGGGGAGCGCGAGGCGAAGCTGATGCGCTGGGGCCTGGTCCCGATCTGGGCCAAGGACCTGAAGGTCGGCTACCGGATGATCAACGCGAAAAAGGAGAACCTGCTGAGGAGCAAGGCCTACGGGCCGCTGCTCGGCAAGTACCGGCACCGCTGCCTGATCGTCGCCGACGGCTTCTACGAGTGGATGAAGGCCGAGGACCCCAAGCAGCCGCGCCAGCCGTGGCACTTCCAGGTCGACGGCGGCGAGCCCTTCGCCTTCGCCGGGCTCTGCACCCGCAAGGAGTGGCCCGACGCCGAGGAGCGGGGGTACGACGACGGCTACCTCTACACCTGCACGCTGGTGACGACGACGCCGAACGAGGTCGTCAAGCCGGTCCACGACCGGATGCCGGCGATTCTGCCGAGCCCGGAGGCCGAGGCGGCCTGGCTGCGTCCCGACCTCAGCGTCGAGGACGCGGTGGCGCTGTGCGGGCCGCTGGACGCGCGGCGGATGTCGAGCGCGCCGGCCAACCCGGCGTTGAACAAGGTCGGCAAAGGGATGTCGGAGGGCCCGGAGCTGCTGGTCGCGCCGCAGGAGGCGCTCGACGTCTAGCCCTCGTCGCCCTCTTCGGCTTCCTCTTCCGCTTCTTCGCGTTCTTCTTCCTTCAGCTCTTCGGCTTCTTCGTCGATCGGCGGCGTGTGCTCGGCCAGCGCGACCGCGGTGCTCGCCGTCGCTTCGCCGGCGCTGGTCTCGAGCGTGCAGGCGATCTTCCCGGAGGGCACGGCCTGGCTGCGCCAGATCGTGAAGAAGGGCAGCTCGAGGTCCTGCTTCGGCTTGCCGACGACGAAGTACTTGATCCGCTCTTCGCCGACCTTGTACTGCGGCCATTCGACCTTGACCCCGCGTTCGGTGGTGAAGCGGGCCGGTCGGTCGGGGAATTCGAGCACCGCCAGTTCGCTGCTCTTCGAGCTGAAGTCCATGAGCACGGTTTCCGGCACTTCCTGGTTGTAGATCCCGTCTTCGGAGGAGCGCGGGTAGGTGCCGCGCAGCCCGCCTGAGCTTTGCGCGACTTCGGTGCCTTTCGGCGCCCTGACGGCGCAGAGGATGCGGCCGCCGCCGATCGGCGAGCCGGCGGAGACGGTCAGCTTCGAGTAGGCGATGTAGAGCGCGTAGCCGCTGACGTTGGTCCCGGTGGCCCTGACGCGGGTATCGGTCAGCTGCATCTCGCCCTTGCCGCCGGGGACCGCGACCGGCTTCGAGTCGGGCCCGTCGTTCGCCTGCACCCATTCGAGGTTGGCCGCTTCGCCCTCGCCCTTGCCGGTGCTCGCCAAGGCGGCGACTACGCAGGCCACGAGGCCGATCGCGACGACGATCAGGGCGCCGCGCGGGGGGCGCCCGAGCTGCCTGGCGCTGCCTTGGGGGGCGTCGGTCACAGCGCCACGGTATTGGAATCGGTCACAGATTCGCGGCGCTGCGATACCCCGACCGCCCTCCCGGGTACGTTCCCCCCGTGGCAGGCAAAGTGACTCGTCTCAGCATGGCCGAGGCGCGACCGCGGACGGTCGACGTCCACGGCCACCCCGTCAACTTCATCGAAGCCGGCTCCGGGCCGGTGCTGCTGCTGATCCACGGCATGGCGGGCACCTGCGCCAACTGGGAGGCGGTGATCGAGCCCCTGGCGATCAACCACACGGTGATCGCCCCTGACTTCCCCGGCCACGGCGGCTCGGCGCCCGGCGGCGGCGACTACTCGCTCGGCAGCCTCGCGAGCGGGCTGCGCGACCTGATGCTGACGCTCGGCCACGAGCGGGCGACGCTGGTCGGGCACTCGCTCGGCGGCGGCGTCGCCCTGCAGTTCACCTACCAGTTCCCGGAGATGGTCGAGCGGCTGGCGCTGGTCTCCAGCGGCGGCCTCGGGCCGGACGTGAGCCCGATCCTGCGCGCCGCGGCGCTGCCCGGCGCCGAGCTCTTCATCTCGGCGACCGCCGGGGTGGGGAGCCGGGTCGGCTCGCTGGTCGGGCGCGGGCTCGGCCTCGTCGGCCTGCGGCCCAGCACCGACCTGGCCGAAGTGACGCGGGGCTACGCCACCCTGACCGACCCCGGGCGCCGCAAGGCCTTCGTCGCCACCCTGCGCTCGGTGGTCGGCACCGAGGGCCAGCGCGTCGCCGCCCTCGACAAGCTCTACCTCGCCGAAGCCCTGCCGCTGCTGATCGTCTGGGGCGAGAACGACCCGATCATCCCGGTCGAGCACGCCCGCGACGCCCACGCCCAGCTGCCCAGCAGCCGCCTCGAGATCTTCGAGGACGCCGGCCACGTCCCCCAGCTGGAGCGCCCCGGCCGCTTCATCGCCGTCCTCGAACGCTTCCTCGCCGAAACCGACCCCGCCGAGTTCGACCGCGACGAGTGGCGGGCGAGGTTCAAGGCCGCCGAGAGCTAGGCCTGTCGAGTTCGTCTCGCATAGCGAGAGGAACTCGACACGGCGACGACGCGCCCGACAGGATTCGAACCTGTGACCTCATGCTCCGGAGGCATGCGCTCTATCCAGCTGAGCTACGGGCGCCCACCCGGCAGGTTAACCCGTAACTGACGTAGGCTCGCCGCCGATGGATCTGGCGGTCACCTTTCTCGGCACCGGGGGGTCGGTGCCCTCGGCGCGGCGCTCGACGGCGAGCGTTCTGGTCGCGCGCGGGGGGGAGCGGCTGCTGTTCGACTGCGGCGAAGGGACGCAGCGGCAGATGCAGCGCTCGCTGGGCCTGGTGCAGGCGGACGCGATCTACCTGACCCACTTCCACGCCGACCACGTGTTGGGGATCCCGGGGCTGCTGAAGACCTATGACCTCACCGACCGACAGGCGCCGCTGAGGATCTACGGCCCGCCGGGGCTGACCGAGCTGTTCCAGGTCTTCTCGCCGCTGCTCGGGCGGCTCGGGTTCGGCCTCGACCTGGTCGAGCTGGGACCGGGGGACGCGGTCGAGGGGGACGGGTACGAAGTCCGGCCCTTCGAAGCCTCGCACCGCAACACGCGGGCCAACGGCTACGCCCTGGTCGAGGCCGAGCGCCCCGGCCGCTTCGACCCCGCCGCCGCGGCCGCGGCCGGCGTGCCCGAAGGGCCTGCTTACGCGGCGCTGCAGCGCGGGGAGGAGGTCGAGGGCGCGTCCGGGACTGTCACCCCCGACCAGGTGATGGGTCCCAGCCGCCCCGGGCGCACGGTCGTCGTCACCGGCGACACCGCACCGAGCCCTGCCACGGTCTCGGCCGCGGCCGACGCCGACCTCCTCGTCCACGACGCCTCCTTCGCCGAGGAGGAGGCGGGGCGCGCCGCCGAGACCGGCCACTCGACCGTCGCCCAGGCCGCCGCGGTCGCCGCCGAGGCGCACGTGAAGCTGCTCGCCCTCGTCCACATCTCCTCCCGCTACCACGTCGGCAAGGTGATCGAGGAGGCGAGGGAGGTCTTCGAGCCGACCGTCGCCCCGAAAGACTTCGACGTCGTCGAATTGCCGTTCCCCGAGCGCGGCGAACCCCGTCTCGTAGCGAACGGAGCCGTGAACCAAGGCGGCAACGGGTAGGCCCTCGACGAGCCCTCCCCAAACTGCGAGGAAAGGGCCTACCCATTGCCGCCCTCCCCATTGCTACTGTGAGGTCGTCCTTTAACCCGGTCCCGCGAGGCCAGGAAGGTAATCGATCGAAGTGAGTGAGAAGGTCGTGCTGGAGCACGACGATCTGAGGCGAACGCTGCGGCGGATCGCCCACGAGATCGCCGAGAAGAATCCCGATTCGGACCGTCTGGCGATCGTCGGCATCCACACTCGCGGCGCGGTCCTGGCCCGCCGCCTCCACGTCTTTCTCGGCGAGCTGACCGGATCCGAGCTGCCGATCGGCGACCTCGACATCTCCTTCTACCGCGACGACGTCGGCGCCAAGGCCCCCGCCGCCCAGCCGGTCGTCCACAGCTCCCACATCGACTTCGACCTCGCCGGCCGCACGGTGATCCTCGTCGACGACGTCCTCTACACCGGCCGCACCGTCCGCGCCGCGATCGAGGCTCTCTTCGACTACGGCCGACCGCAGCGGGTGCAGCTGGCGGTCCTCTGCGACCGCGGCCACCGCGAGCTGCCGTTCCGCCCCGACTACGTCGGCAAAAACCTGCCGACCGCCCGCGAGGAGCGGGTCAACGTCCGGCTCGAGGAGGTCGACGGCACAGACGAGGTGACGATCTCCGAGCCCAGCCCCGTGGAGGTGGCGCCATGAAGCACCTGCTCTCGATCGAGCAGCTCTCGCGCGAGGAGATCGAGGCGATCCTCGACCGCGCCGAGAGCTTCGCCGAGGTCGGCCGCCGCGACATCAAGAAGGTCCCGACCCTGCGCGGCCGCACCGTCGTCTCGCTCTTCTACGAGTCCAGCACCCGCACCTCGAGCTCCTTCGACCTCGCCGCCAAGCGGCTCTCGGCCGACCTGGTCTCGGTCAAGGCCGCCGGTTCCTCGGTCGAGAAGGGCGAGTCGCTGAAGGACACGGTCGCCACCCTCTCCGCCTACGACCCCGCCGCGATCGTGATCCGACATCCGTATGCCGGCGCGGCGCAGATGGTCGCCGGCTGGACTCCGGCCGCGGTCGTCAACGCCGGCGACGGCAAGCACGAGCACCCGAGTCAGGCGCTGCTCGACGTCTACACGCTGCGGCGCCGCCTCGGCTCGCTGGACGGCACCAACATCTGGATCGTCGGCGACGTCCTCCACAGCCGCGTCGCCCGCTCGAACCTGATCGCCTTCGCCCGGATGGGGGCCGAGGTCACCGTCTGCGGCCCGCCGACCCTGATCCCGCGCGGGATCGAGGAGCTCGGCTGCGAGGTCTCCTACGGCCTTGAGGGGATCGGGGAGGCCGACGTCGTCTACGCGCTGCGGATGCAGAAGGAGCGGATGAGCGAGAGCTTCGTCCCCTCGCTCCGCGAGTACGCCGCCAACTTCCAGATCGACACCCGCCGCCTCAACCCGCGGCAGCTGCTGATGCACCCCGGGCCGGTCAACCGCGGCGTCGAGCTCTCCGGCGAGGCGATCGACTCGCCCCAGTCGCTGATCGCCGAGCAGGTCGCCGCCGGCCTGGTGGTGCGGATGGCGATCCTCTACGAGCTGCTGGCCGGCGCCGAGCAGGCGCCGAGCGGCGACGGCGAGGGCAGCGCCCCGACCCCGATCGGAACTCCGGCATGAGCCTCGCCGACGCGCTCGACGTCCGCGCCGGCGCGGACGCCCACCTCGTCCTTCGCCGCGCCACCGTCCTCGACCCCGTCGCCGGCGTCGACGCCGTCCACGACGTGGTCGTCCGCGACGGCGAGATCGCCGCCCTGGTCTCCCCCGGCGAGGCCGAGGTCGACGGCGCCGAGGTGATCGAGGCCGAGGGGCTGCACGCCTTTCCCGCCTTCTTCGACCCGCACGTCCACCTGCGCACCCCCGGGCACGAGCACAAGGAGGACGTCGAGACCGGCACCCGCGCCGCGGCCGCCGGCGGCTACTGCGGCATCCTCGCGATGGCGAACACCCAGCCGCCGGTCTCCACCGCGGCCGACGTCTCCGCCCTGCGCGAGCAGGCGCGGGCGAGCGCCTCGGTCCCGGTCGGCTTCCTCGCCACCGTCACCAAGGCGATGGAGGGGATGGAGCTGACCGAGATGGTCGAACTGCGCGAAGCCGGCGCGATCGGGTTCTCCGACGACGGCCTGCCGATCGTCGACGCCGGGGTGATGCGGCGGGCGCTGCAGTACCAGCACCTCTGCGGCGGCAACATCGCCCTGCACGAGGAGGACCCGCGGCTCTCCCGCGACGGCGCCATGCACGAGGGGCCGGTCTCGGCCGCGCTCGGCATCGCCGGCATCCCCTCGGTCTCGGAGTCGACGATGGTCGCCCGCGACGCCGCGCTCGCGGGCTACGAGAACGCCCGCATCCACGTCCAGCACCTCTCGGCGGCCGAGTCGGTCGAGATCGTCCGCGCGGCGAAGGCGGCCGGGGTGCAGATCAGCGCCGAGGCCAGCCCCCACCATCTCTGCCGCACCGACGAGGCGGTCCGCGGCCTCGACCCGCACCGGGCGAAGATGAACCCGCCGCTGCGGGAAGAGCGCGATCGCGAGGCGCTGATCGAGGGGCTGCGCGACGGCACGATCGAGTGCATCGCCACCGATCACGCGCCGCACCAGCCGGAGGAAAAGGACGTGCCCTTCGAGCAGGCGGCGATGGGGGTGACCGGCCTCGAGACCGCCTTCGCCGCTCTGCACACCGAGCTGGTCCTGCCCGGCGTCATCGACCTGGCCCTGCTGGTCGAGCGGATGGGCGGCGGCGCCGCGCCGTTCGACCTCGAGCGCCCGAGCCTGGCGCCCAGCTCGGAGGCCAACGTCGTCCTCTGCGACCTCGGCGCCGAGTGGACCGTCGGCGAGGACGGCTACGAGAGCCGCTCGGCCAACTCCTGGTGCGCCGGCCAGGCCCTCACCGGGCGGGTGCTGATGACCGTCGCCGCCGGTCAGGTCGCCTTCCGCCTCCGCAGCTTCAGCCTGGGAGTCGCCGCGTGAGCATCCGTCTGTGCCTTTTCGTTGTCATGAACCAGAAAGGAACAGGCGAATGAGCGCCTACCTGCTGCTCGAGGACGGGATCCGGCTCGACGGGCTCGCCTGCGGCCACGCCGGCGCGGTCACCGGCGAGGTCGTCTTCAACACCGCGATGACCGGGTACCAGGAGTCGGTCACCGATCCCTCCTACGCGGGGCAGATCATCGTCTTCACCTACCCGCTGATCGGCAACTACGGCGTCTCCGCCGCGGCGATGGAGAGCGAAGCGGTCCACGCCCGCGGCGTGGTCATGCGCGACGCGAAGAACCGCGAGGACGTCGCCACCGCCGAGGGCGGCTGGCTCGACTGGCTCGCCGACTGCGGCGTGCCGGCGGTGAGCGGTGTCGACACCCGCGCCCTGGTCCGCCACCTGCGCGACAAGGGCGCGATGCGCGGCGGGATCTTCCCGGGTGAGATGCCCGAAGCCGAGGCGCGCGAGCGGATCGATGCCGAGCCCTCGATGGCGGGCGCCGACTTCGCCCGCACGGTCACTCCGCCCGAACCCGTTCGCTTCGACGGCGACGGTCCGCACGTGGTCGGGATCGACACCGGGGTCAAGCTCAGCATCGTCCGCCAACTGCGCGAGCACGGCTGCCAGCTGACGCTCCTGCCCTGCACCAGCAGCCCCGAGGAGGTGCTCGCCGAGGACCCCGACGTCGTCTTCCTCGCCAACGGGCCCGGAGACCCCGCCGCCCTCGACTACGTCGTCGACACGGTCCGCGGCGTGATCGGGAAGAAGCCCGTCTTCGGCATCTGCCTCGGGCACCAGCTGCTCTGCCGCGCCGTCGGCCTCGAGACCTACAAGCTGCCCTTCGGGCACCGCGGCGCCAACCACCCGGTCAAGGACCTGGAGACGGGGCGGATCGACATCACCTCCCAGAACCACGGCTTCGCCGTCGTCGGGCCCGGCGGCGAGGCGAAGATCGACGGCGACGAGCCGGTCCGCTGGGACACCGACTTCGGCGTCGCCGAGCTCTCGCAGCTGAACCTCTACGACCGCACGGTCGAGGGCCTGGTCCTCCGCGACGTCGCCGGCGCCACCGTCCAGTACCACCCGGAGGCGGGCCCCGGCCCGCACGACGCGCGCCACCTCTTCGATCGCTTCCTGGAGCTGGCAGCGTGATCTGGCCCCCGCCCGACCAGCCGCTCGAGGGCGGCCTCGTCCGCCTCGAGCCGCTGGCCGAGGAGCACCGCGAGCCGCTGCGCTCGGTCGCCGGGCACCCCGAGGTCTGGCAGTGGATGGACCGGCGCGTCGCCGAGACCGACGAGGGCTTCGACCAGTGGTTCGACGGCCGCCTGCTGTCCCGCAAGCTGGGGGACGAGAACGCCTACGCGACCCTGACCGCGGCCGGCGAGCCGCTCGGCAGCTCCTCCTACCTCGCCCCGCGCCCGCTCCACGACGGCGTCGAGATCGGCTGGACCTGGTTGACGCCCTCGGCCTGGCGCACGGGCGCCAACGTCGAGGCGAAGCTGCTGATGCTCGGCTTCGCCTTCGAGCAGCTCGGCTGCATGCGGGTCGAGTTGAAGACCGACGCCCGCAACGAGCGCTCGCGCGGGGCGATGGAAGCGCTGCCGGCGAAGTTCGAGGGGATCTTCCGCAAGCACATGCTGATGCCGGTCACCGGCGTCCGCGACTCGGCCTACTTCTCGATCGTCGACGACGAGTGGCCGGCGGTCCGTCAAAACCTGGAGCAGCGCCTGGCAGGGGCGCGGGAGGTGCGCAGTGCCTAAACGCGAGGACATCCAGAAGATCCTCCTGATCGGCTCCGGGCCGATCGTGATCGGCCAGGCGGCCGAGTTCGACTACTCCGGCGTGCAGGCCTGCAAGGTGCTGCTCGAGGAGGGCTACGAAGTCGTCCTCGTCAACTCGAACCCGGCGACGATCATGACCGACCCCGAGTTCGCCACCGCCACCTACATCGAGCCGCTGCTGCCTGGCCCGGTGACGAAGATCATCGAAAAGGAGCGCCCCGACGCGCTGCTGCCGACCCTCGGCGGCCAGACCGCGCTGAACATCGCGATGACCCTGTTCGAGGACGGGACCCTGGAGCGCCTCGGGGTCGAGCTGATCGGAGCGGACGCCGCCGCGATCCGCCGCGCCGAGGACCGCGAGGAGTTTCGCCAGACGATGACCGAGCACGGCCTGCGCATCCCGTGGTCGATGACGGTCGAAGCGCTGGCCGAGGTCGACGAGGCGCTCGCCGACGGCCGCATCACCCTGCCGGCGATCGTCCGACCCGCCTTCACGATGGGCGGCCAGGGGGGCGGCATCGGCCGCACCGAGACCGAGCTGCGCCAGGTCGTCTCCGAGGGCCTCGCCGCCAGCCCGATCAACCAGGTGCTGGTCGAGGAGTCGGTGATCGGCTGGGGCGAGTTCGAGCTCGAGGTGATGCGCGACCGCAACGACAACGTGGTGATCATCTGCTCGATCGAGAACGTCGACCCGATGGGCGTCCACACCGGCGACTCGGTAACCGTCGCCCCGGCGCAGACGCTGACCGACCCGCTCTACCAGGAGCTGCGCGACCAGGCGATCGAGGTGATCCGGGCGATCGGGGTCGAGACCGGCGGCTCCAACGTCCAGTTCGCGGTCAACCCCGAGGACGGCGAGATCGTCGTCATCGAGATGAACCCTCGCGTCTCGCGCTCCTCGGCGCTGGCCTCCAAGGCGACCGGGTTCCCGATCGCGAAGATGGCGGCGAAGCTGGCAGTCGGCTACGCGCTGGAGGAGATCCCCAACGACATCACCCGGGCGACGCCCGCCTCCTTCGAGCCGACGATCGACTACGTCGTCACCAAGATCCCGCGCTTCGCGTTCGAGAAGTTCCCCGGCTCCGAGGGCCGGCTCTCGACCTACATGCAGAGCGTCGGCGAGGCGATGGCGATCGGCCGCACCTTCCGCGAGTCCTTCGCCAAGGCGATGCGCTCGCGCGAGCTGGACAGCGCCGCCGAGATCCCCGCGGGCGACGCCGATCTGCTCGCCGCGATCGAGGTTCCCTGCGCCGAGCGCTTCGACCTGATCCTCGCCGCCTTCGAGCGCGGCCTCGACGTCGAGGCGGTGCACGCGGCGTGCCTGGTCGACCGCTGGTTCCTGCGCGAGCTGGAGGCGCTGGCGAAGGATGGCGACGGCACCGACGGCCTCGCGCGCACCTACAAGGCGGTCGACACCTGCGCCGCCGAGTTCGAGGCGGCGACGCCCTACTACTACTCCGGCCACGAGCGGCCGCGCCACGACGGCACGCCGCCCGCCGGCGAGATCCGCCGCGGCGGGAACGACTCGGTCGTGATCCTCGGCGCCGGGCCGAACCGGATCGGCCAGGGGATCGAGTTCGACTACTGCTGCGTCCACGCCGCGATGACCGCCCGCGAGCTCGGCCGCGACGCGGTGATGGTCAACTGCAACCCGGAGACGGTCTCCACCGACTACGACACCTCCGACCGCCTCTACTTCGAGCCGCTGACCGCGGAGGACGTGCTCGCGGTCTGCGCTCAGGAGCGGCCGGAGGGGGTGATCGTCCAGTTCGGCGGCCAGACGCCGCTGAAGCTCGCCCGCACGCTGGAAGAGGCAGGGGTGCCACTGCTCGGGACGCCGGTCGACGCGATCGACCTCGCCGAGGACCGCGGCCGCTTCGGCGAGCTGCTCGACCGCCTCGGGGTCGAGGCGCCGCCCTACGGCACCGCCTTCTCGGCCGAAGAGGCGATCGCGGTCGCCGAACGGGTCGGCTTCCCGCTGCTCGTCCGGCCCTCCTACGTCCTCGGCGGCCGGGCGATGGAGATCTGCTACTCGACCGAGGACCTGAGGACCTACCTCGACAAGCACGTCAAGGCCGACCCTGAGCACCCGCTGCTGCTCGACCGCTTCCTCGAGAACGCGATCGAGGTCGACGTCGACGCCCTCGGCGACGGCGAGCAGGTCTACGTCGCCGGGATCATGCAGCACGTCGAGGAGGCCGGCGTCCACTCCGGCGACTCGGCCTGCGTGATCCCGCCGCTCAGCCTCGGCGAAGAGATGCTGGAGCAGATCCGCGCCACCAGCGAGCGGATCGCGCTCGAGCTCGGCGTCGTCGGCCTGATCAACATCCAGTACGGAGTGGCGGCAGGCAAGCTCTACGTGATCGAGGCCAACCCGCGCGCCTCGCGCACCGTCCCCTTCGTCTCGAAGGCGATCGGCGTGCCGCTGGCGAAGCTCGCCTGCCGCCTGATGTTGGGCGAGAAGCTCGCCGACCAGGACCTGCCCGAGGGGCTGCCGGAGCACGTCAGCGTCAAGGAGGCGGTCCTGCCCTTCGCCCGCTTCGCCGGCGCCGACTCGGTCCTCGGGCCAGAGATGAAGAGCACGGGCGAGGTGATGGGCATCGCCGAGGACTTCCCGACCGCCTTCGGCAAGGCCCAGGCGGCGGCGGGGGTCCGACTGCCGGAGTCGGGCTCGGTCTTCATCACCGTCACCGACACCGACAAGGCGGCGGCGACCCAGCTCGCGACCCGGTTCCACGATCTCGGCTTCGAGGTGATCGCCACCCACGGCACCGCCCAGGCGATCGAGCGGATGGGGGTGCCGGTGACCCGGATCAACAAGCTGCAGGAAGGCTCGCCGCACGTGCTCGACCTGATCCGCAAGCGCAGCTGCGACCTCGTCATCAACACCCCGACCGGCTCGGGCGCCCGCACCGACGGCTACGAGATCCGCACCGCCGCGGTCAAGCACGGGATCCCCTGCGTGACGACGATGACGGGAGCGACCGCCGCCGCCCGCGCGATCGCCGCCGCCAAGCAGGGCGACGCCGAGGTCCGCTCGCTGCAGGAGATCCACGACGGCGCGGTGAGGGCGGCCCAGTCGCGATGAGCGCGCCGTTCGGCCGCCGGCTCTGCGAGGTCGCGGAGAACCAGGTCTCCGGCGGCTACCGGATCTTCTCCCTGATCGACCGCGAGGGCGAGGCGCCGGCGCCGGGCCAGTTCTACATGCTGGCCAGCGAGCGGGGCTGGGGGGAGGGGGGAGGCCGACCCTTTCTGCCGAGGGCGATCTCGGTAGCCGAGACCGCTTCGGCGAAGGACGGAGTACGGCTCGACTTCCTCGTCGAGGGCGTCGGTCCCGGCACGGATCGTCTCTGCGAGCTGGAGCCGGGAGCGGGCGTCTGGGTCACCGGCCCGCTGGGCAACGCCTTCTCGACGCCCAGGGAGGTCAATCCCACCGCCGCCGGGGCGATTCTCGTCGGCGGCGGCATCGGCATCGCCCCGATGGCGATCTGGCGCCGCCGCCTGGTCGAGCAGGGCATCCCGCTCCGTGTCCTGCTGGGGTTTCGCAACCAGCAGCACTCCGGCGGCCTCGAGGAGCTTTTCTGCTCCGGCGGCGCCCTCTGCCCCGACGTCCGCCTGGCTACCGAGGACGGCCACGCCGGCCACCAGGGCTACGTCACCGACCTGCTCGCGAAGATGCTCGCCGGCGACGACGCCACCTCTGCCGTCGTCTACTCCTGCGGCCCGCCCGCGATGCTCGACGCGGTCCGAAGCCTCTGCGAGGAGCATGGCGTCTACTGCCAGCTGGCGGAGGAGTCGCCGATGGCGTGCGGCTTCGGCGCCTGCTTCGGCTGCGCGGTACCCAAGCCTGGAGGTGGATATCTTCGCTTGTGCGTCGACGGTCCCGTGACCGGCACCCTTCCGGTGGGTGGCGACGATCGGGAGGACTCCCCCGGCAGGGGGAGCCCCCGATCGGAGACAGGACCCGCCGGTCGAGCGGCGGGCGTCGACTTCTGCGGAATCGGGTTGCCCCACCCCGTGATCAACGCCTCAGGCACCTACGACGCGGTCGCGGCGCGGAAGGTCTTCGGCGACGAGCTGCTTGAGGATTTCCCCTTCGCGGCGTTCGTCTCGAAGACGATCACGCCCGAGCCGCGGGCGGGGAACGAGCCGCAGCGGATCTGGGAGACGCCGGCGGGGATGATCAACTCGATCGGGCTGCCGAACAAGGGGCTGGAGGGGTTTCTGGCCGAGGATCTGCCGCGACTGGCCGAATTGCCCGTGCCGCTGATCGTCTCGGTGATGGCGACCAACCGGGAGCTTTTTTCGCGGCTCGTGAGCGAGGTCGGCGATCGCGACGAGGTCGCCGCGATCGAGCTGAACGTCTCCTGTCCCAATGTCCACTCCGGTCTGATCGTCGGCGAGCAGCCGGCGGAGACCGAGGCGTTGCTGGGGGCCCTGCGGCCGCTCACCGAGAAGCCGCTGATCGTGAAGCTGACTCCCAACGTCGCCAATCCGGAGGCGGTGGCCGTCGCCGCCGAAGAGGGAGGTGCGGATGCCGTCTCGCTGATCAACACGCTGAAGGCGAGCGCTATCGACCCGGCGACGAAGGAGCCCGCTCTCGCCGCCGGTCACGGAGGGCTCTCCGGGCCCGCGGTTCGGCCGATCGCGCTGCAGCAGCTGCGGGCGGTGCGGGCCGCCGTCGAGGTGCCCTTGATCGGTATGGGCGGGATATCCAGCGGAGCCGACGCGGTCGAGTTTCTCGACGCCGGGGCAACCCTGGTGGCGGTGGGAACCGAGAGCTTCCGCGATCCAAGGGCGGGCTCGCGGATCGCAAAAGAACTGCAAAC
>DASTBO010000030.1:0-56097 GCA_035712025.1 Solirubrobacterales bacterium | reverse complement strand
GGCAAGACCCGCGCCTCGACCCCGAGGCCGCGGGCGATCTGCGCCTGGGCGTCGGTCGGGCGCCCGCCCTCGGCGACGAACTCGCGCCGGTAGAGGCAGGCGGCGAGGTCGCGGTCGGAGAGGCCGAACCAGCTTGGTGCGCCGAGCTGTTTGAGCCGGTTGAAGACGGTGAACTCGTCATCTTTGATGCCCCAGCCGCGTTCCTCGTCGATTTCGCCGCTGAGCCAGTAGGTGACGAGGTCGGGGTCGGGGGAGACGTGGACCCCGAGCGCCTCGACGTCGTCGCCGGTGTTGGCGATCACCGCCAGGTCGCTGCCGAGCTCCTCCTGCATCCCGGCGGCGAGCTTGGCGCCGCCGGTGCCGCCGGCGAGGAGGGCGACGCGCATCGGCGCTAGGCCCAGTGGTCGCTGTCGGGAAGGCCGGTGAGGCGGATGCCGGCGTGCACCTTGTAGCGGGTGTTGACCGAGATCAGCATCGGCGTCAGCTGCTCGACGATCCGCGCCATCTCCAGGGCGCCGGCGTTGACGGCGCGGAGGCCGGGAATCAGCTCGATCAGGCGGGCGACCCGGGCCTTGTCGGCCTTCTTGTCGCCGCAGACGAGGATGTCCTCGCCCAGCTCGGCGTCGAGGTCGGCGAGGGTCGGGGCGCCGACCGTGTGCAGGGCGGAGACGACGGTGACGCCCGCGGGGACCATCTCCTGCGCCTGCTGGGCGGCCGAGCCCTGCCAGACGCCGAGCGAGCGGGTCGCTTTGCCGCTGACCGCGGCGGCGCGGGGGACGGTGCAGTCGACCAGGATCTGGCCGGGCTGCAGCGCCTCGCGCAGGTTGTTGAGGTTCTCCGACTGGGCGCGGAAGGGGACGGTGAGGAAGACGATCTCGCCCCTGGTCGCGGCCTCGCCGTTCTCGAGCCCGGCGACGTCGGCGTCCGGGACGGCGTCGCGGACCTTCGCCGCCGCCTCCTCGGCGCGCTCGGCTGCGCGGGAGCCGAGGACGACCGGTGCGCCGGCCTTGGCCCAGCGCCGCGCCAGGCCGGCGCCGAGGGCGCCCGTGCCGCCGATGATCGGGATCGGGTCCAAGGTCGCGCAGTCTATGCTCCGGCGCCATGAGGCTAGAGGGACGTAAGGCGCTCGTCACCGGCGGCGCCAGCGGGATCGGCGCCGCGACCGCCGCCCGGCTCTCGGCCGAGGGGGCCGAGGTCTGGGTCGGCGACCTCAACGTCGCGGGGGCGGAGAAGGTGGCGGCCGAGATCGCCGGCCACGCGGTCGAGCTCGACGTCACCGACCTCGAGGCGGCGCGCCGCGCGGTCGGCGCCGTCGGCGACCTCGACGTCCTCGTCAACAACGCCGGCACCGACAACTTCGGCTTCTTCGTCTACGTCAGCCAGGAGCAATGGCGGCAGGTGCTGGACATCAACCTCGGCGGGACGATGAACTGCACCCACGCGGCGCTGGCCGGGATGCAGGAGCGCGGCTACGGCCGGATCGTCAACATCTCCTCCGAGGCGGGCCGCGTCGGCTCCAAGGGCTCGGCCGCCTACAGCGCCGCCAAGGCCGGCGTGATCGGCTTCACCAAGGCGATCGCCCGCGAGGCCGCCCGCTACGGCGTCACCGCCAACGCGATCGCCCCCGGCCCGATCGAGACCCCCCTGCTGATGGGCGCCAAGGAGTTCGGCGAGATCGGCGAGAAGGTGATCGAGACGATGCGCGCCTCCACCCAGCTCGGCCGCCTCGGCCAGCCCGAGGAGGTCGCCGCCGCCGCAGCGTTCCTAGCCTCGGACGACGCCTCGTACGTCACCGGCGAGACGCTAGGCGTCTCCGGCGGCCTCGGCATGGTCTAACCGCACCTTGGGCGAACCCCGTCCCGGCCGGGGGACGAATTCAGCGGACGCTGAACTTGGACCCCTATGGGGTCACAAAATCAGCGCTCGCTGAATTCGTCTGATGGGGATTTGGGGCGCGCGGCGTGGGAGTTGGTAGAGGGACAGCACGGAGTCGTCGCACGACGGCAACTGCTGGCGCTCGGCTACTCGGCCAAGGGGATCAGGCACCGGGTGACGAGCAGGCGACTGCATCCCGTCCATCGCGGTGTCTATTCGGTCGGTCGCCCTTCTCTCGGCGCGAACGGGCGCTGGATGGCAGCTGTTCTCGCCTGCGGGACGAAAGCGGTGCTCAGTCACTCCAGTGCGGCGGCACTCTGGCGAATCGGTTTCGAGACGCCGGACTCCATCGAGGTCTCCGTGGCCAGTCCACATCAGCGGCGGCGACCTGGGCTTCGGATCTATCGGCGGCCCTCGCTTTGGCCGGAGGATCACACCACTCGCCACAGCATCCCGGTCACCACCCCCTCCAGACCCTGATCGACCTCACTCCTCGCCTTGACCGCCGGGGCCTCGAGCGGGCGATCAACGAGGCGGACAAATACGACCTCGTCCACCCGCCGCAGCTGCGCCGGGCGCTCGACGGGCGGGTCGGCGAGCCGGGGGTCGCCATCCTCCGCCAGATCCTCGACCGGCGCACCTTCCGGCTCACCAGGGAGGAGCTGGAACGGCGCTTCCTGCCGCTCGCGCGCAGGGCGGGCCTGCCGGTCCCGCTCACCGGCCAGGTCGTCAACGAGTTCGAAGTCGACTTCCACTGGCCGGACCTCGGCCTCGTCGTCGAGACCGACGGGCTGCGCTACCACCGCACGCCTGCCGAGCAGGCGCGGGATCGGCTCCGCGACCAGGCGCACACCGCGGCCGGGCTCGTCCAGCTTCGCTTCACCCACGAGCAGGTGCGCTATGAACCCGAGTACGTCGTCCGGATCCTGGCTCAGACCGCGAGCCGCTTGGCCATCGCGACGAAGTAGTCGAGCGCGGCCGGGTTCGCCAGCGAGTCGCGGCTGGCGGCTTTCTCCACCGGCGTCCCCATCAGGATCTTCTTCACCGGCACCTCGAGCACCTTGCCGCTGAGGGTGCGGGGGACCTCGTCGATCCGGAAGACCTCGTCGGGGACGTGCCGCGGCGAGCAGCGCTCGCGCACGCGGCGGGCGATCTCCCGCGGCAGCTCCTCGTCCAGCTCGGCACCCTCGCGCATGACCACGAAGAGCGGCATCCAGCCGTCGGTCCCCGGCCGCGGCACGTCGACGACCAGGGCGTCGACGATCTCCTCGATCCCAAGCACCGCGCGGTAGATCTCGCTCGTCCCCATGCGGATGCCGCCGCGGTTGATCGTCGAGTCCGAGCGGCCGTAGATGACCGCCGTCCCGCGCCGGGTCAGTTCCAGCCAGTCGCCATGGCGCCAGGTGCCGGGGAACATCTCGAAGTAGCTCTCGCGGTAGCGGCTGCCGTCCTCGTCGCCCCAGAAGCGGATCGGCATCGAGGGCATCGGCTCGGTGACGACCAGCTCGCCGACCTCCTCGACCACCGGCTCGCCCTCTTCGCTCCAGGCCTCGACCGCCGCACCCAGCGCCCGCGCCTGGATCTCGCCGCGGTAGACGGGCAGCGTCGCGACGCCGCCGACGAAGGCGGTGCAGAGGTCGGTGCCGCCGCTGGTCGAGAACAGCCAGGTGTCGGCGCCGAAGTGCTCGTAGATCCAGTCGAAGCCCTCGGGGGAGAGGGGGGAGCCGGTCGAGCCGACCGCCTTCAGGGCGCCGAGGTCCCGCCCCGAGCCCGGCTCGACGCCGGCCTTCATGCAGGCGCCGATGTAGGCGGCGCTGGTGCCGAACATCGTCACCCCGGCGCGCTCGGCGAGGTCCCACAGCGTCCCCATGTCGGGGTGCCCCGGGTTGCCGTCGTAGAGGACGATCGCCGCCCGCGTCAGCAGGCCGGAGACGAGGAAGTTCCACATCATCCAGCCGGTGGTCGTGAACCAGAAGAGGCGGTCGCCGGGATGGGCGTCGACGTGGAGGTTCAGCTTCTTCAGGTGCTCGAGCAGGATCCCGCCCTGGCCCTGGACGATCGCCTTCGGCAGGCCGGTGGTGCCGGAGGAGTAGAGGACCCAGAGCGGGTGGTCGAAGGGGACGCGGTCGAACTCGAGCGGCGCGTCGCCGCCGAGCCGCAGGAGCTCGTCCCAGCGGGTCGAGTCGCGCAGGGAGGAGATGTCTGGCGCGTCACCGAGGTAGGGGACGACGACGGTCCGCTCCAGGCTCGGCATCGCCTCCTGCAGCTGGGCGACGACGTCGCGGCGGTCGAAGTCCTTGCCGCCGTAGCGGTAGCCGTCGACCGCGAAGAGGACCTTGGGCTCGATCTGGGCGAAGCGGTCGACGACGCTGGCGGGGCCGAAGTCCGGCGAGCAGCTCGACCAGACGGCGCCGATCGAGGCGGTGGCGAGGAAGGCGACGACCGCCTCGGGGACGTTCGGCAGGTAGGCGACGACGCGGTCGCCGCGCTCGACGCCGAGCCGCCGCAGCCCCGCCGCGGTCGCCGCGACCTGCTGGCGCAGCTCGCCCCAAGTCAGCTCGCCGAGCTCGCGCAGCTCGGAGGCGTGGAGGATCGCCACCTCGGCGTCGTCCTTGCCGGCGAAGACGTGCTCGGCGTAGTTGAGCCGCGTGCCGGGGAACCAGCGCGCGCCCGGCATCTCGCGCGAGCCGAGGACGGGGGAAGGGTCGCCGTCGGCCTGCACTTCGCAGAACTCCCAGATCGCCGACCAGAAGGCGTCGAGATCGTCGACCGACCACTGCCACAGCTCGGCGTAGCCGGCGAAGGAGAGGCCGCGCTCGCGCTCCAGCCAGCGGGCGAACTCGGTCAGCCGCGCGCGCTCGACCAGCTCGGCCGACGGCTCCCAGAGCAGCTCCCCCGATCCCGCGTTCACGGCGCCACCCTATTGATGCCGGAGGTGGGATTCGAACCCACAAGCCCGCAAGGGCAATCGATTTTGAGTCGATCGCGTATGCCAGTTCCGCCACTCCGGCCCAGCCGGAACGATAGAGGCGCCGCCGTGAGAAAGCGTGGCTACGCCGGCTGTGGAGATGCGCCGGCGCCGTAGTCCTCGCCGGAGCCGATCGGGCGCTCCTCCTCCACGTGCCACTCCTGGTTGAAGGCGTAGAGGGCGGCGGCGACGAGGACGATCTGCAGCAGGCCGAGGACGATCACCAGCACGCCGATCAGCGACGAGCCCAGCGCCGCCTCGTCGAAGCCGGCCCGGTCGCGGTTGAACCAGCTTTCGGCGCCGACCGCGCAGAAGATCGCGAGGATCATCGAGAGCGCCGCCGCCACCGGCAGGATGCCGCGGTTCCAGCGGGCGACGAGGAAGGCGAAGAAGGCGTAGAGGAGGGCGTAGATGGCGCAGACGATTCCCATCCCGCCGCCGCCCTTCAGCAGCGGCCAGCCGCCGAGCGTGATCAGGGCCGCGATCACCGCCGTCGCCACGAGCAGCAGGACGACGACGAACTTGGTCGAGACCGAGCTCGCTTTTTCCCGATTGGGCCGCCACAGTTCGTAGCCGGGCCTCACCTCTCCTACTGCCACCGCCCGATCATAGAATCTGTCAGCGACGCGGCGGCATTGGCCGCGCGTTAAGGCCCGATCGGGCCGGCCACGCGGGCGTGGCGGAATTTGGCAGACGCGCCAGGTTTAGGTCCTGGTGATCGAAAGATCGTGGGGGTTCAAGTCCCTCCGCCCGCACTGAGAGATAGGGTCGAGCGGTCATCGATCCGGAGGAGCTTTCTTTGTCCCGTCTGCGCCGTCCCGTCAAGCCGCTCGTCGTCCTCGTCGCCATGGTCGCCGCTGCGCTCGTATTGAGTGCCTGCGCGTTCATCAAGCCGGGCAGCCTCTCGCTGTCCCAGCCCGGGGGGATCGGCTCGGCGCGGGTCCATTTCGCGATCTGCACGATCTCGGAACTGGATGAGCAGGCCACCTGCGGTCCGGCCAGTGAAAACGGAGAAATCCAGTACCTGCTCGGGATCGCCGTACCCCCCGGTTCGGCGGCGCCACAGACGGTTACCGCGGTCCCGGTCGGCGGCGGAAGTCCGCTCGTCTTCACGCGCAACGAAGAAGTCACCACGGAGCTCACCGCTGCCTCCGCCAATCTCGACAAACTGGCGAAAGAAGAAGGCGAAGAGTTCGAATTCACGCAGGCCTGGCCGCCGGCCGGTTTGCAGGGGGTCGGCTACCTCTCGGCGCCGTACCGGGAACAGGAAGGCGTAGCCGTCGAATGGAGCGTCGATGCCGACTTCGGCCTGCCGGTGCCTGCCGATGGCGGCGCATTTGGGGGCCCCTTCGCGACCGGCCTCGGTTTCGGCATGCGGGCCGTGGACCCGGAACAGTCCGCCAGTCGACCGGTTCACTGCTTTCGCTTCGACAGCCCACCGCAGGACAACGAAGCCATCTGCTTCGGGACCACGCAGCGCACGCAGATCGGCACTTCGGACCTGAAGGTCGGCGCGCCGGCGAAGGCCTCCGCCTTCCAGGGTGGCCAGGCCAAGATCTCCTATCCGCTCAACTTCGCGACCACCGCGACGCCGTCTCCCGTCTTCAGCCTGAGCGCGAGCTCGACGCTGCCGAAGGCGAAGCGGCAGGTTTCCAGCCCCACCTATACGCCGGGCCCGCTCGACCCCGCTACCCACCGCGCCGCGGCCACCGCGCCGACCGTCACGGTGACGGTTCCGAAGAACGCCAAGCCGGGCACCTACGACGTGACCCTCACCGCGACGGCGCCGCAGGGCGGCACCGTGTCCGCGGTGGCGAAGCTGAAGGTGACCAAGCCGACCCTGAAGCTCGGAGGGGTGAAGCTGAACAAGGCGAACGGCACCGCAACCGTCGCGGTCAAGGTCCCGGGCGCCGGCACCCTCACCGTCTCCGGCAACGGAATCGTCAAGGCTAAGAAGAAGGCGAAGAAGGCCAAGAAGCTGAAGATCACCATCAAGGCAAAGGGCAAGGCGAAGTCCCAGCTGGAGGAGACCGGGACGACGAAGGTCAAGGCGAAGATCAGCTTCAAGCCGACCTCGGGGATCACGGTGAAAAAGACCAAGAGCATCGCCCTGGCCAGCACCGGCCGCTAGGAGGGATTCAGGTCGATCGCCGCGGGGCTTGCGGTCTACGCGGCTGCCGGTTCGGACTTGCGCAGCTGGCGCCGGACCTCGCGCCCCACGTCGGTTGCCTGCCAGCAGCCTCGGCCCGCGTCCTCTACATAGCGCCGGCCCAGCAGGGTGTCGAGGGCGCGTTCGACTTCTTCGTATGGGACCGAGGTGCGCCTCGCAACCTCGGCGTAGATCATGTCGACGCTGTTGTGGGTCGGCGCGTCGACCAGGACTCGGAGGATTTCGGTCTCGGCGAAATCGAGCTGACGCCGGCTCAGCATCGAGGCGCCGCTCGGATCGAGGTCCAGGGCGGCCTGTTCCCGCTCTCCCGAGAGCTTTGCGATCGCATCTGAGAGCTGCCGAGGCTCTTCGCGTCTCAGCGTCTCGCCTTGAAACGACCGCAGCGTCCACCGGTTGCGACCATCGAACTCGTACACGTCTTCGACTCCCTGCCCGTGTTCGAGCCGGATCCTCGACCGCTCGGCAAGGGCTTCGAAGCGGCGCACCGGGTCTTCGGGAAGCCGCTGCCCGACGCGCGAGAAGTGTCCGTTCGCGTGGAAGAGGGCGATCCACTCCGGGGTGATCAGGATCAGGCCCGGCGGCCGCTCCCAGGACGCGACCCTCTCGAGCTCCGAGCGACCAGCGCTCCGCTTCGCCGCGGCGACCCGGGGCGGGAGGGTGCTGTCGGCGCAGGCCGCAGCAGTGCCGGTGAGCCGTACCTCCACCCGGGTCGCCCAGGGCTCCGGGCCGAGCTCGTAGAGCCAGCCGTGCCCGTCGCGGCTCCTGCGGTCCAGCGGCCGGGGTCCGTCGATCGACTTCGTCGTCATCTGGAAAGTGTGCACTCGGCGACGGACGACGACGCGGCTTCGGTGGCCGATTCCTACATGGAATATTGCTAATCGTCCCTAACGTGCCCGTGTTGCTTGTGTAGTCAGAAGTTGTTATTGATCCTCGCCGTGAGCTACCTCGGCTATCCCAGGATCCATTTCTCCGGCAGGTTCCAGGGCGACGTCTCGACGGTCAACAACGCCACGTCGCGGTTCGACGATGCGCGCTTCGCGATGCGCTACCAGCGGCAGGGTGTGGCGGGATCCTGGAATCCCCGCGGCAGCGGTGCGTGGCGGCTGAGGGACTGCCGCGTGACCGGCGCCGTGCAGGGCGATGGGTCGCCCGCGGAGAAATTGTCGAGGGCCACGCTGAAGGACGCGGGCGAACGGGTGAGCGCCAAGCTGGTCGACCTCGATCCCCAGCAGCAGGGGGTGTCGATGATCTTCGGCCTGCGCCTGAGCCTGCAGCTGCCGGCTCTCGCCCTCGCCGGCGATTTCGGGCCGACTCCGTTCTCGGACCTCTGGCCACGGTTTGCCGGCGCGGCGGGGAACGCGAAATGGTCCGCCGCGTATCAGTCGACGATCGCCGTGGACGAGTGGGGGAGCGGGGAGATGCCACAGGTGGTGCAGGAACTGCGCGAGCTGGCGGCGGACGACCGCCTCTCGATCAAATTCACCGCCGACGGCTACGACGCCGACCCCGGCTCGCCGAACTTCACCTGGGGCCGGATCGTCGGCGCGATCGGGCCTTACCTCGAGGGCGAGCCGCGGCGGTTCGTCGCCGCCCGCTCGATGGTCTCGCCCCCGGGCAGTCCGCTCTCGCCGCCGCCGTTCTCGGTTGCGGCGCCGCTCCGCGTCGACCCGGCGGCGGCGATGCTGTTCCTCGACCTGGGGAACGCGCTGCCGACGGTCGCGGCGGGAGGCGATCTCAAGCCGCTGGGACTGCTCCGCCTCGTCGCGCAGCCCGCCGGCGGCCAGCCGCTCGACCTTGCCACGATCGAGCCGACCACCGCCTTCTACCAGCAGGAAGCGGCGATCCTCTCGGTGCGGCTCACCCCGGAGCAGCTCGCGGCCGTCGCCGAAACCCCTCTGGCGCTGATCGACGCGTCCGGGGAAACCCTGCTGGCCGAGGACCCGGAAGGGCGTTGCCTGCGCGCCGACGACTTCGTCTTCCGCATGAGCCCCGGCGACACCGCCAAGGCGGTCGTCTACGCCACCCGGTTCGGCCAGCCCGCCCCCGGGGTTCCGGTCTCCGCCCAGCTCGACGACTCGGAACTGGGTCCCACCCCGCCGCCGGTGAACGAGCCGGAGGAGGCCCTCGCCGTTGGGGTGCGGCCGGCGAAGACCGGCAAAGACGGGCGCACGACGATCACGCTGAAGGCCGGCGATCCGGGGAATCCGCGCGGCTACATCGACGGCCAGGTCTACGGCGTCGCCTACGGCTGGGACGGCGACCGCAGCCTCGCCCAGGGCAACATGCTGAGCGCGCTGGTGTGGGACGCCTACGAGGCGCCGGCGGAGCCGACCTGGGTCGCGGACGTCCAGCCGATCCTGCAGCAGTACGCGAACCTGTATCCGGCGATGCGCGACGTGCTCGACCTCGCCGACTACGACGACGTCGTGCGGCACAGCAGCGCCCTGCAGCTGGCGATGGGCACGATGACGCCCGAGGACGCCAACTACATGCCGGTGACGCGCGACCTCTCGCCGGCCAAGCGCGACATGGTCGTCGCCTGGCTGAAGAGCGACCGGCGCCCGGCGGTCCTCCGCATCCGCGACGTCGAGAGCCTGCGGCAGGTGCTGCAGCTGGCGATCCAGCTCGAGCACGCGACGATCCCGCCCTACCTCTGCGCGCTGTTCTCGATCCTGCCGGGAGCCAACGTCGAGGTCGCCGATCTGATTCGCAGCGTCGTGATGGAGGAGATGTTCCACATGGTGCTGGTCTGCAACCTGCTGAACGCCGTCGGCGGCCAGCCCCGGATCGGCGCCCCCGGCTTCGTCCCGCGCTACCCCGGTCACCTGCCGGCGGGGGTGCGACCGGACCTGAACGTGACCCTGAGGAAATGCTCGAAGGAGCACATCCGCGACGTGTTCATGGCGATCGAGCTGCCGGCGGACCCGGTCGTCCCCGACGATCTCGAGGTGCCCTCGGCCGAGGCGACGGCGGCGATCGAGGTCGACGAGGAGGGAAACGCCTCGCCCGAGGCGGCCGACGTGGCCGACCAGCTCGCCCTGCACTACAAGTGGGCCCGACACAAGCCGCTGACGATCGGCTGGTTCTACCAGCAGATCGGGCTCGGGTTGATCGAGCTCTGCAAATCGGGGGACATCTTCACCGGCGATCCCGACCTGCAGATCACCCCGGCCGTCTACCCCGACGCGCCGGGAACCCTGTACGCGATCACCGGCACGGCGAAAGAAAAGCTGGACAGCGCAATCCTCGCCCTGAACGAGATCGAGCGCCAGGGGGAGGGGACCTCGCACACGAACCCGACCGACTCCACGGGGGAACTGGCCCACTACTACCGCTTCGAGGAGATCGTCGAGGGGCGGCACCTCGTCGAGGACGGCGGCCGCTGGTCCTACAGCGGAGAGGAGATCCCCTTCGACCCGGCCGGCGTGGCGCCGATGGCCGACGATCCAGACACCGGCCTGCTGCCGGCCGGCAGCCGCGTGCGCCTGCAGTCGGAGGTCTGCGACAAGGTCTACGGCGACCTGCTGCGCTCCCTGCACGCCGTCTTCAACGGACAGCCGGCGATGCTCGGGCAGGCGGTCGGGCTGATGTTCTCGCTCGAGGTCCAGGCGCGGGAGCTGCTGACGACGCCGGTGGCTCCCGGCTCGCCGCTCACCGCCGGTCCGTCCTTCCAGGCGCTCTAGCGGCGCGGGCCCCAGCGTGACCCGCTACGCGGCATTCGCCGGAGGGGTCCTCGTCTTCTTCGCGACGACCTGGCTGGTGGTGGAGGCGCTGGGCGTCCCGCTGCTCGTCGACCCGGAGGCGACGATGGATGCGGGGGGCGTCGAGGCGGCGGCGGTGGGCTTCGGCCTCCTCGTGGCCGACGCGGTCCTGCCGGTCCCCTCGAGCGTCGTGATGATCGCGCTCGGGTCCCTCTACGGCGCTCCGCTCGGCATCGCCCTGTCGCTCGCCGGCCGCACCGCGATGGCCCTCCTCGGCTTCGGCCTGGGCCGGCGCAGCGACCGGATCATGGAGCGAATCCGCCCGGCGGACCGCGAATGGGCCGAGGCGCTCCTCGAACGCCGCGGAGCGCTGGCCATCGTCCTCAGCCGCCCGCTCCCCCTGCTGGCCGAGACGGTGACGGTCCTCGCCGGAGCCTCGCCGATGCCGTGGCGAACCGCCGCCGTCGCCGCCCTGGTCGGCTCCCTTCCCGAGGCGGTCGCCTACGGCCTCGCTGGCAGCCTCGCCGCGAGCTTCCCGCAGGGGGCGGTTCTCTGGCTCCTGTTCGCCCTCGTCGCCTTCACCGTCTGGATGATCGAGCGCCACGCCAGGGCCCGATCCGCCCTCCAGCTCGAAGGCTCCTGACGTAGGCATTCCACGCTCGACTGAGGTGAAATGGGTGCTCCGACGCCTGGAGGGGAAGCGCCGGAGCACCCGACCTTGGGGTGGGGCTCGTTAGGGGGTGACGGCGTCCTTGGCTTTGCGCAGGAAGCCGCCGTTGGCGGGGATCGCGACGCTGTGCAGCTCCGGTCGCGACTCGGCCGGCGCCAGCTGCGGCACGTCGCCCATCGGCTCCGCCTCGCGAACCGAGAACTCGCCCTTGGAGTCGACCGAGCTGCCACTGGCCCAGCGGGCGTCCTTCGGCACCTCACCGTCCGAGTGGACGAAGAACTCGTAGGCGAACTCCTGCGCTTCCTCCTCGGCCGGGAAGTCCGGCGGGACCGGCAGGCCCATGTCCTTCTGCTCCTCCAGCACCGCCATCCACTGGTTCTGGTGCATGGTGTCGCGGGCGATCAGGAAGCCGAGCATCTCTTTCATGCCCGGGTCGTCGGTCATCTCCCAGAGGCGCGTGGCGAGCAGTCGGCCGCTGGCCTCGGCGTGGACGTTGGCCAGCATGTCGGAGCCGACGTTGCCGGTGGCGACCACCCAGGAGCCGTTGAACGGGTTGCCGTTGGAGTCGACCGGCATCGCTGCGAGGCCGGCGGAGAGGACGTGCCGGGGGTCCTGGCCGCCGAGGACAGCCTCGACGGCGCCGTTCTTGCCAGCGATCTCCTCCTGCAGCGAGGCCGGGGCGCCCTCGAGATTCAGCGCGACTGCGGTCGCCAGCATCTCGATGTGGCCGATCTCCTCGGTGCCGGTGCTCAGCAGCATGTCTTTGTAGCGGTCGGGGCCGCGGTTGCCCCAGCCCTGGAACAGGTACTGGAGACAGACGCGGATCTCCCCCTCGACGCCACCGATCGCCTGCTGGAGGTATTTGGCGAAGATCGGGTTGGGCTCGTCGACCCGGACTTTGTAGGCGAGCTGTTTGGTGTGCTTGAACATGGGAGGCCTTTCGGTTGTGACTGGTGGGTCAGTCCCGCGCTGGTGGGCGAGGGTGCAGACTTCCCTCGCGCCATCGGCGTCGCTGAAGCCGAAGATCCACAGCGCCGCGAAGATCGCGATTCTGGGTTCGCGGGGAGCCCGTCGTCCGTCACCAGGCCTCGATCCGATCCGGGTGAGACGTACTTCGAGGTATCTGAGCCGCGGGCTCATCGCCCGCCGCTGCTTGAGTTGTACCCCCCTATCCGCGGGGGTAATCCAAGCTTTTGCGACTCGTCCTGGGGGCTAAGCGGGACGGCGATCCGACAGCGGGTCCACCAGGTCGGTGGGGGCGAGGATGAAGACCTCGCACATCATGTCGGGGTCCTGCTGGTTGCCGCTCATGAAGCCGACCACCTGACGGCCGGTCGCGTCTTCGACGACCTGGTTGAAGCGATCGCGCATCAGGTCTTGAAACGCCATTCGCTGCTCGATCACGGCGGCGCCGCGACCGCCATCGAGGAGAGTCTGCTCCACCCGCGTGAAGCCGCCCTGCAGGATGCAGACGACGAGATCGTCGGAGTAATAGGACTTAGTCTGGGTTGGACCCCGTCCGTAGTACTCCTTCAGCAACGAGACGAGGCCGTCGGAGATCGCCGTCAGGGTGTCGCCGTGCTCCTGGCGAGTTTCCGCAGGCATGCGATCAGCTTAGGACACTGCGCTACGGTTGACAAAGTCGCCGTTGGGATTTCCACCCCTCTGCCTCGCGCGCGAATCCGGCCAGAGGGAAGAGAGAAGGCCCCGTGTCGGCCGACGAAATGCCCCTCAGCGGTGAGCCGCTGTTGCAGGCCGTGACCGAATCGATGGTCGCGCTGCACGAACGCTATTACCGTGCTCCCGCCACCGCCAAGTCGCAGATGCTCGGCGAGGATCTCCTGGCCTGTGTCCTGGGCGGGGTCTTCACCGACGTCGAGAAGACGATGATCGAGCTTCAACGCGGCCCCGTCGTCCAGGAGACTCGCAGCGCGTTTCAGGCGGCGATGCAGCAGAGGTTCATCGACGAGGTCGAGCGTCTGTCGGGTCGCGAAGTGCTCGCCTTCATCTCCAATCAGCACATCGGCCCCGATATCGAGGTCGAGCTGTTCGTCTTCCGCGACGGAGCCGATCCGGCCCCCTAGCGCTGGACGATTAGACGCGCTACCCTGGATGTGAGGAGGGCATCCACGAGGTCGGTCCAGGTGGCCGGCAGCAGACCTTTGACTTCCGGCCAGTATTCCAGCCCCCGGAGGTCATCAATGTCTTTATCCCCTCACCGCAGGTCCCCGATCGAAGGGCCACCGCCCCCGGCTGCGATTCGATTCGAGTGCATATGCAAGCTCGACGCTCACGGGTCCGCCTTCCTCGAGTTGAGCGGAGAGCTCGACCGTGCCGTCTGCTGCGAGTTCGAAGCGCGCCTGGCAGAGGCAGTGCGGGCCTCCGCCACCGCCACCCTGGATCTACGCCGTCTGACGTTCATGGACAGCGCCGGTTACGCGGTTCTCGTGGCGGCGGCGCGAACTTCCAGACCGGAAGCGAGGTTGGTCCTGACCGGCTGCCGGGGACAGGTCAGGCGACTGCTGGATCTGGTCGGACTGCCGGAGAAGGTGGAGGTCCGGGAGCGGCCGATGGCCTCCGCCCTCGGGGTCGACGCCAAGGGGTCGGCCGGGATCGGTTCGGAGGCATAGATGGCGCCTGAACTCGCAGGCACCGAAGTGCTGGGCGGAGCGGACCCCGGGGTGCTGCCCGGCGGTACCTGCGGCACCATCTCGCGGGAGACCGTCGGGCTGTATCGGCGCGCGTTCGGTCGTGGGCCGACGAAGGCGCGGACCTACCTCCAGGGCGATTACGCCGTTTGCGTTCTGCGTGACGTCTTCACTGCCGCAGAGCGGACGCTGGTCGCGATCGGAGGCCGGGATCAGGTCGAGGCGGCGCGCAAGAAGGTCACCGACGCCATGGACGACGAGTTCGTCGCGGTCGTCGAAAGGCAGACGGGCAGACCCGTCCAGACCCACCTGACGCACGTCAAGGTGCCCGCCAACCTTGCCGTGCACTTCTTCCTCTTCGATGCCGAGGCCGCCGACCCGACCCTCTTCTCCGAGTAGGTGCATGCAGGGGATTCTGTTTCTCCCCTCAGGATCTCGGGTAGCCGGAGGTTGCTCCGAATGGACCGCCTGATCCCCACCAGTCACAGGGGAGACTTATCGGGGCCCGATGCTAAGTAAGAAGCTTGAGCTGCTGACCCGAGGGGCTTGGCTGAGCTTTGAGACGAGCCAATCACGAGGAGAATGACTTATGGAGTCAGCAACGGCGCGAGCCGGAAATACGAGTGACCGCCCCGAAAGGCGCGGCGTGGTCCACCGTCTCTCCACGGAGACGAAACAGGCGTTCAAGACGACCGAGTTCTGGGCGATGGTGGTGGTGATCGTCGGCATCCTCGTCGCCGCCGCCACGATCAAGGGCGGGGACACCGCCCCCGGCACCGACGAGTTCATCGCCCGCCAGGCGTGGCTCTACGTCGCCATCGTCGCCGTCGGCTACATGGTCAGCCGCGGCCTGGCGAAGTCCGGCTCGCGCGAGCCGTACGAAGCCGACAGCGACGACCGCAATTCGTCGCGTCACTAGCTCGATCCAGAGGGGGCGCTTCGGCGCCCCCTCTCATCGGGCACGCCGGTTTGCCCCCCCGGTGTCAAGGTCACTAGGATTTGGCTCCGCAGCGCCTGGGGCACTGGCCAAACTGGCTAAGGCACCGGTCTCCAAAACCGGCGATTCTAGGTTCGAGTCCTAGGTGCCCCGTCCTTCTGTCTCGGCCTACAGCGCCAGCTTCTGTGATTTGCAGGGGTCAAGGCGCCGCTCGTCACTCCTTAGGGAGAACCTTGACTACGCGTTCCGGCGGCTCTCCCCAGATCCCCTGCGCGAGGCCGATCAGGCTGAGGGCGATGCTGGGGACCGCGAGCCACAACGTCCCCTGTATGAAGCAAAACGCGGCAATCAGCCCGTACACCCCGAAGGTGGCCCAGGCCATCCAGGGCTGTTCAGGGCGGGGAATGAGCAGCTTCCAGCTCCAGCCGTTTCCCTCTGCGCGGCGCGCCCAGGCCGCACGGACTTCCCTTTGCCTGAGCACGAGGTAGTACGCCAGGTAAAGCACCCCCAGCAGTACCCATGCAATCACCGCCGCGGCATCGCTCATCTACTCAATATGACTCTGAGTCACCGGCAGATCAAGCTGGTTCGTACTGGCCTCGATGACGCGGATCATGCCTGCGCCCGGGTCGTTGCGGGCATCGGCGGCAGCCGGATGCTGGTCTCCGCGGTGCAGTCGAGCTTCCTCGAAGCCGGCGCTGCGCAGGGCGGTCTCGGCGCTGGCGTCGTCGCCGCCGTAGGGGCGGACCTTTCCGCGCACGAAGGCGCTGAGGATCATCTCGAAGCCTCGCTCCGGTAGCGCCCGACCCTCGCTCGTGACGCGCAGGTCCGACAGGTACGCGCCGTGGTCGAACCGCCCCAGCGCCGTAGCGAACCGGGCCCAGAGGGCCTCGACGGTGTCGTCGTCGAGGTAGACCAGCAGGCCCTCGGTGACGATCGCCAGGCCCTTGTCGGGGTCCAGGGTCTCGACGAGGGCTTCGAGGCTGCCCGGCCCACCCTCCCGAAGTACGTCCAGGTCGGCGACGCGATGGTGGTCGGTCAGCGATTGCATCTGGGCCAACGCCTCGCGCTTTCGCTGCGCCATCCCGGGCAGGTCCGCCTCGATGTAGGTGAGCCGGTCGCCGTGGCGCTCGGTGAATCGCCAGCCTCGGGGAGACATGCCGCAGGCGATCTCGACTACCTGGCCGATGCCGCCTCGGATGCGGTCTTCGAGGAGCGAGTCGATGATTCGGTGACGCGCGAGGAGGGGCCCGTTGAGGGTCGGGCCGCCGAGCGCCTTGCTGGCCGCCAGCGGCACGGCGAGGGCGTGATGGAACAGCCGCCCTTGCCAGGTCGCAAGCCGAGGGTGGGAGAGGCCGTTTCGGACCCAGGTCTCACCGGTGTAGTGAGCCGTCGGCGAGATCGCCGCCGATCCTTCGCTTCCGGTCAAGGGGGCCATTCTGGCAAGGCCCCGCCCAGGCGGGGCTGTAAAACAGGGATGTGAGCGGGGTGGAGCGGCGGTACGAGTTCACCATCGGCGGGCCATTCGAGTGGCTGCGGGTCGACGCGCATATCGCCTGGGCCTGCTCTCGCTGCGGGGAGCGGCAGCCGGCGAGCGTGCCGGTCTTCGTCGAATGGCTCGACCGGGACGGAGCCGAAGCGCAGGCGCGGTGCGCCGAGGGGCTGAGCTGTCGCCGCTGCGAGTCGCTGGAGCCGCTCGATCTTCCCCTGCTGCAGTTTCGGCAGGCGGATGCGGTCGGCCTGGTGGTGGGGCTGCCGCCCCGGACCGCCAGGGAAGGGGACGAGGCGGCGATCCGGGACACGCTCGCGGTGGCCCAGTCGAAGCGGGAGCTGCCCGGCGCCGGCGACGTGGCGGCCGTCCGCATGAAGTGGTGGCGCAGCCTCTGGAACCGTCCGCTCGGGCCCCGGCTGGCGGGCGCGACGCCGCTCGTCCTGCCCGAGAGCGAGGAGGAGGCGGAGCGCTGGCGCAGCGCCACGGTCGCCGCCCTCGGCTGGCCCGACATCCGCGCCGGGGTGCGGGAGCTTCTCGCCTGCGAGCGCCAGGAGGACGCCCTTGACCTGCTGGGCCGCCGGCCCGAGCTGCTCGCGATCCGCTGGCGGCAGACCGTCGAGGGCCTCTGCGAGCGGGTTCGGGACGAGCAGGAGGACCCGGCGGCGCGGGAGGTCGTCGCCAACCGGATCGCTCTCCTGCGGCAGGTGCGGCAGAACGGCCGCGAGTGGGTGGAGCGCGGAGCCGTCGCGGGAGAGCTTGGCGCGCTCCTCGCGGCGGCGACCGGCGACGCGGCGCCCGCCGAGCGCTTGGAGGCGCTTCGCTCCCTGGTCGACGCGGCGGACGGGGAGGGCGGCGGACCGCTCGCGGTGGCCTCGCGCCTCGCCTGCGTCCAGGCCCTCCACGGCGACCCGCGGCGGCGGGCGAGCGACGGCGAGCTGATCCGGCTCGCCCGCGAGACGCTCGCCCTCGCCCGCCGCGAGCTGGGGGACGACCACGAGATGGTGGACGCGGCGACGCTGAACCTGGCCGCCTGCCTCGAAGAGGACGCCGGCCCCGACTCCGACGCCGCCCTCGCGGAGGCCTTCGAGCTGTTGGAGGGGCTGGCGCCGCGGATCGCCCGCCGCGGTTCGCCGCGGGCAGCGGACGTGGCGACCAACCTCGCGGCGCTGGCGCAGCGGGGCCCGGGCGCCCGTCCCGAGCGGCCCGAGGAAGGAGCGTCGCTGCTCGCCGAGGCGAAGCACATGCGCACGCTGCTCGGCGCTCGCGGCCGCCGCGACGAGCTGATCGAGCTGGTCGACGAGGCGGCGAGCCTGCGCTCGAAGGTGTCGGGATCTCGCCGGGAGAACGCGGCCGCGGCGATCGGGCTGTTGCGGAGGGCGCTCGCGCGCGAGGAGGAATGGCAGGTGCTGGCGGCCCCCGAGCGGGGGTTGATCCAGCAAAACCTCGCCAACGCGCTCGCCCAGCTGCGCGAGCAGGCGCCCGCCGAGGTCAGCTGGGAGGAGGTGCGCAGCGCGGCCGAGGCCGCCATCGCCGCGGCCGACGAGCTCGAGGCCGAGAACCCCGTGGGGATGCAGATCCACGGCAATGCCGGCGCGATCCTGATCTCCCTCCACACGGAGCTGACCGCCGCCGGGCAGCCGCCGCCGCCCGATCTCTGGCCGCAGGGGCGGGACGCCCTCGAGCGGGCCTTCGCCCTGCGCTCGGACGCCTACCCCGCCCACCATCCCGCCACCCTCCAGGCCGCCCTCAACCTCGCCACCGCCTACGGGGCGGTCGTCGACGGCGAGGTCGCCGACCGCGATCGCTGCGCCGACCTGCTCGCCCAGGTGATCGAGCGCTCCCGCCCGCACGAGGCCGAGTTCCGCGAGGCGGCGGGAGTCAACCTCGCCCAGCTCCGGGTCGGGTCGGGCGAATGGGAGGAGGCGGTGGGGGCCTACGCGGTCGCCGCCGAGGCCAAGCGCTGGCTCCTCGCCCAGGCCCGCACCCCGGCCACGCGCCTCGGCGAGATCGTCGCCGGGGCCGACCTCGCCAGCAGGCACGCGCTCGCCCTGGCGATGGCGGGCCGCCCGGCGGAGGCGGTGGCGGTCCTGGAGGAGAATCGCGCCCGCCTGGCGCGCGGGGCCGGGGGCGGGGGAGGCACGGCCCGGGGGAAGGCCGAGGAGGGCCGCGCCACCGTCCACCTCACCACCTCCGCCTACGCGACGCTGGGGATCGTCGAGCTGCCGAGCGGAGCTCTGCAGACGTTCACCACGACCCTGCGCTCGGCGATTCTGAAGCCGGCGATGCGGGACCTGCTCGAGGCGCGCGACCGCGATCGGCGCAGCCGCAGCCTCGAGGCGGTGATCCGGCTGCTCGCGGCGGGAGCCGTGGGCCCGCTCGTCGAACTGCTGCGGGACTCCGGCGAGATGGTCGAGCGATTGTCGCTGGTCGCGTGCGGCGGGCTGACCTCGGCGCCGCTGCACTGCGTCCCCGACGACCGGGGCCGGACCCTGGCGGAGTCCTTCGACCTGCGCAACCTGGTCTCCGCCGCCGTGCCCCGGCCGGCCACCCCCGGGCCCCCCGCCCGGGCGGTCTCGGTGATCGACCCCGACGGCACCCTGCCCTACGCCCGCGCCGAGCGCGAGGCTCTCGCCGGCTGGGCCGGCTCGGTGCTCGATCCGCCGCCCGATCGCCCGCTCCGCAGCTGGCTGCTCGAAGCGCTGACCGAGGCCGACGCCGCCCACATCGCCTGCCACGCGAACCTCGACCCCGAGGATGCGATGCGCTCGAGCTTCGCGCTCGGATCGGGCCAGGAGCTGAGCGTCGCCGACCTCGCGGACCTCCGCTCCGCCGACCTCGACCTCCTCGTCGCCCCCGCCTGCCAGGCCGCCTCGGCGAGCCCCGACGCGCCCGACGAGCTGCTCGGCATCGGCCACGCCCTGATCCACGCCGGGACGCGCACGGTGATCGCCTCGCTGTGGGACGCCGACGACGCCGCGACGGCGCTCGTCGTCGCCCGCCTCTACCGCGAGCTCGGCGCCGGCGACGCACCGTCCGGCGCGCTCGCCAAAGCGCAGCGCTTCGTCGCCGGGCTCGGGGCCGAGGCGATGGCGGCGCTGGCCAGGAAACGGCTGCGAAACGACCCCGAGGCGAGATGGCTGCCCTACGATTTGGCTATCGAGCTGCTAGCCCTCACCGCCCACCCCCGCCACCGCTCCAGCGCGGAGCCGGTCTTCGGCGATCCCGCCGAATGGGCGTCGCTGTCCTGCCTGGAGGCCTGAGGTGGCGCTGCCCGAAGCCCTGCTTTTCGCGGCCCGCTCCTGGCCTCACCTGCGGGAGCAGATCGAGCTCGAGGAAGTGGATGCGGTTCGCCGCCTGCTCGCCGCCGCGGTCCACGGCGCCGACTGGGACCCCGAGCAGCTGGTCCGGCTCCTGTTCGGCCACGAGCAGGAGGACTTCGGGGGCTGGCATGCGCTCGCCGAACGCCCGGTGCGCGGTCACCTGACGGTCGAACCCCCGACGCTCCTCGCCGCCGCCGCGGAGCTGCGCTTCCGGCTCGAGGAGGAAGCGCTCGTCCCGGGGCTGCGCGAACTGCTCGAGCCGGCCCCCGTCGAGGAGGTCGAACGCGCGGCCGAAGAGCAGCTCTGGCTGGTGCCGATGAGGCGGCTCGTCGGGCGGCAGCACGGGGAGGAGCCCGTCATCGCCCTCGAACGGGAGGGGGAATGGCTCGCCCCCGCCTTCCAGTTCGCCGCAGACATGGAGGTGGACCCGGGAGTAGCGGAAGTCAACGCCCTGCTCGACGCAAGCGAGGATCCATGGGGCGCCGCTTCCTGGTGGCTGACCCCTCACGCCGCCCTGCACGCGATCCCCGCCGACGCCCTGCGCATCGGCCTGGGCGAGGTGGTGCTCGCCGCCGCCCGCGCCGCCGGCGAGCTCGACTAGCCGATGCGCGAGCCTCCCCCCGCGCGCTTCACCGGCGAGGTGGCCACGACCGTGCTCACTGCGGGCACCGTGCTCGCGCGGGTTCACCAGACGGTCTACGGCCCGGTCGACTACAACCCGGTCGGCTCCGACGTCCTCTTCGGCGGCGGCCGCTTCGACTCCACCGCGGAAGATCCCTACGGCTTCCTCTACGGGGCGGCGACGGACCGCGCCGCGCTGGCCGAGGCCCTGCTCCGCGACGTCCCGGCCGACGACCGGGGCGCCCGCTTCCTCGCCAAGAAGTACTGGCGGGGGCGGGGGCTGAGCCGCTTCGAGGTGACGCGGAGCCTGACCCTCGTCTCCCTGGTCAGCGGCGAGGACCTCGGCGCGATAGGCCAGGACACCTGGCTCACCACCTGCGACCCCGGCGACTATCCCCAGACCCGTGCCTGGGCGCACTGGCTGCGCCGCAGGCGGGAAGACGCCGCGGGGCTGGTCTGGCTCTCGAAGCGGCAGCCAGGGGTTCGCTCCTTCTGCCTCTTCGGGGACCGGTGCCCGCCTGGAGCATTGGTTCCGGCGGCAGGTCCGCTGCCGGGGCCGTGCGCGTTCGAGGCGGAGGACGGCTTCGCCTGGCTGCGGGAGAACCTCGCCGGCTTTCGCGTCGCGATCCGCCGCTGAGGACCCTCGGCTGCCGCGAAACCCGGCTGCCGCTTTCGGTACCCGAGGTTGCGCGACGGGCCCGGTTGTGGAAGGTTGCCGCCGCGGATGCTCAGGCGCCACGGAATACTCGCAACGCTTCTCGGCGCTCTCGTTCTCCTCGCCGCGCCGGCGCCCGAGGCGGTCGCGGCCCCGGCGGCGCCGGGGATGGGCTGGACGGTCGTCGATCGCTACGGCGGCGACGCGAACGGGGACGGCAGGCTCGACGACGAGACGCCCCTGCGCCCCGCCGACCTCAACGCCTTCGCGGTGCGGGTGCTGCCCTCGGCGTCGATCTGCGCGGAGCTGGAGCGGGCGACCTGGCGGGTCGACGGCGAAGCGGCCGAACCGCGGCGGGTCGAACCCGGTCCCGACTGCGGCGCGGTGCTCTCCGTCGCCGGTGAGGGGGAGCACACGGTCAAGGTTTTGGCGCGGAACCGGGCGGAGGTGGCCCGGGTCGAGGTCGAGGACAAGCTGATCGTCGCCCTCGGGGACTCGGTCGCCTCGGGGGAGGGCAACCCCGCGGGCAAGGGCGAGGATCGATGGCTCGACGAACCCTGCCACCGCAGCGCCGCGGCCGGCTTCGAGCAGGCCGCGAACCAGCTCGGCAAGGTCGACCGCCGCCGCTCGATCACCTTCGTCAGCCTCGCCTGCTCGGGCGCCCGGATCGACAAGGGGCTCTTGGAGAGCTACGCCGGCATCGAGCCGGGGCCGGGGAAGTCGTCCTTTCTGCCGCAGGTGGGACGGCTGGGCGAAATCGACCTCAGGCGCCGCGCCGACGGCGACGGCCCGGGGGTGGACGCGGTCCTGCTCAGCGTCGGCGCCAACGACGTCCGCTTCTCGAGCGTGGTCAAGAAGTGCGCGCTCCCGGGCGACTGCCGGGAGGGCGTCAAACGCGCGGTGGAGGAGCGGGTGGCCGCCCTCGGCGCGAGCTACGACAGCCTCGCCGACGAACTCGGCGAGGCGGCGCCCGACGCGCCCGTCTTCATCACCGAGTACTTCGACCCCACCCACGACGAGCTCGGGCGCTTCTGCAAGGACGGTCCCGGGCTGACCACCGACGAGGAGGTGCAGTGGGCTTACGAGGAGCTGCTGCGCCCGTTGAACCGGCAGGTCAAGGAGGCCGCCGATCGCAACGGCTGGCAGCGCGTCGGCGGCATCGCCTCCGACTTCAAGCACCACGGCTACTGCGCCCAGGAAAGGGGCTGGGTCCGGACGCTGGACGAAGCGCTGCAGAAAGGCAACCCCGCGGGGACGCTGCACCCGAACGAAGAAGGCCACAAGGCGATCGCCCGGCGGGTGGCGGGGCCGCTCGCCGCCGAGCTCGACTTCCAGGCGCCGGCGGCGCCGCCGGAAGCCGAGGGGGAGGAGGGGCTCCCCGGCCCCGGCGAGATCGGCAGCGGCGTCGCGACCGCCGTCTTCGCGCCCCAGCTGGCGATCGTCGGCCAGCTGCTCGAGCCGGACCTCGACTCCACCTGGCGCCGCCTCCTCGCCCTCTGGCTGCTGCTGCCGCTCCTGATCGGCGCCGTCTGGCTCGGCCTGCGGGCGCTGATGCTGCTGCGCGCGACCTGGCCACCGGACCCCGTCGGCGACCGCAAGCCGCCGCAGCTGAGCGGGCGGCAGATGCAGATCTCCTGGCGCCAGCTGCTGCTGATCGGCGTCGGCGTCGCGGTCCTCTTCGCGGCGATGATCGTGCTCGCGGGCCTGGTCGGCCGGGCGATCCTCTGGCTGCGGTTCTGGTGCGCCCAGCTTCCCGCGGACCAGGCGGCCAACGCCGTCTCCGGCAGCGAACTCGTCTCGACCGGGGCCGTCGCGCTCGCGATCTTCATCGGCCTCGGCCTGGCGGCCGCGGCCGTCGCCTGGCTCCTCGACGGCAACGGGCGCGAGGTGCGGACGACGCGGCGCGGCCTGGTCGCGATCGGCCTGGTCGAGGTGCTCGCCGCGATCTGGATCGGCGACTTCCGCGGCGACCAGGGCCTGCAGCTCCTGGTCGGGGTGGTGGTCGCGGCGCTCCTGCTCCACTACCTGGTCGACCGGGCCCTCGAGTGGCGCAAAGCCCGGGAAGAGTCCGGGGACGGGAGCAAGTCGCCGGTCGAGGAAGCGTGGATCGAGCTCAAGGCCCGGGTGCGGCTCTTCTTCGAGAGCGACGAGCCCTGGGCGCCGCGGCTCTACCGGCTCGCGCCGTTCCTGCTCCTCGCCCTGGCGCTCTACCTCTCCACCTGGACCGAAGGCGTCGACCGGGCGCTGGCGATCGCCGCCTGGGTGGGGGCCGCGATGCTGTTCGCCGCTCCCGGCGGCATGGCGGCGCCGGGGGTGAGGTGGAAGAAGCTCGGTCCGGAGGAGCTGAAGTCGCTGACAGCTCCCCGCATCGCCCTCGCCGCGGTCGGGTTCGCGATCGTCGTCATCCTCCTCTCCCGCGACGAGCTCTGGCTGGCGGGCGTCGCCGCGACCGCCGTCCTCCTCGGGCTCCTCTGCCTCGCGGTGGCGGCCGCCTCCGGCGAGTGGTTCGCGCCCTACGGGCTCGCGGTCCTCGTCTCGGTCCCCCTCTTCGCCGGCGCCGCGGCCTTCCTGCACGGCCTCGACTCGCCGGAACTGCAGCCGGTCGCGGTCGTCCTCGACGACGGCGAAGCGCTCTGCGGCGCCTACGTCGGCGAACGCGACGGCCAGCTCTGGATGGCGCGCGTCGACCTCGACGAGCGGGCCGGCGTCCACCGGCCCCGGCGCGGCGCGATCGCGCCGCTCGACGCCGACCGGGTCGAGGCGAAGACGGTTGGAGCGCTGGAGCCGGTCGACCTGCTCGAGCCGCGGGCGCTGGAGCTGCGCGACGGGCTGCTCGACGGGCGCGGCGACCGCGACACGCGCAAGCGCGCTCCCAGCTGCGACCCCTCGCCCGAGCTGAGGGCGGCGATGGCCGAGCGCGACGAGCCCGGCGCCGGCGCCTGGCAGCGCCAACTGGCCGAGCGCCACCAGCCCGAGCTGGTGGTCGACCGCCGGGACGGGTTCTGGCCGGTCCCGGTATCGACCCTGTTCTCGTTTCGCGACCGGCGCGCCGCGGTCTGCCGGCGCGTGACCGGGGGCGGCGAGGGCTGCCTGCGGCTCGGGTCGCCGGGCGAGTTCCCCTGGCTCGGCGGCGAAGGCGAGTCGCTCGAGTACCCGGCGGCCGACAACGACGTCGACGAGCAGCACGACCAGATGGTGGCGGCGCTGGGCAGCGCCGATCCGGAGGCGAGCGCGGCGGAGTACTACCTGGTCGACCGCGAGGCAGACGGCGAGGGGCCGATCTCGATCCAGTACTGGTTCTACTACCCGTTCAACTACCAGCCGGTGGGCGGCGGCCTGGCCGAAGGCGGGTTCCACGAGGCGGACTTCGAGTCGGTCGGCGTCCTGCTCTCCGCCCGCAGCCAGGAGCCCCGCTACGTGTGGATGAACCGTCACGACAAGGAGGGCCGCGCCTTTCCCTGGGACGACGATGCGCTGAGCCGGCCCGACGGGCATCCGCGCGTCTTCGCCGCCCGTGGCAGCCATGCGACCTACGAGAACTGCGAAGGCCAGGTTCGGCCGCTGGACGTCAAGGGCCTGATCGACGACCACCCGACCTGCGACTCGGTCCGCCAGCTGCACCTGCTGCCGGAGGTGACGCCGCTGATCGACCTCTCGCGGGTCGGCTGGGCCTGCTGGCACGGCCTCTTCGGCCATCGCAACGGCGGCCTCGGCGTCTACGAAGGCAGCAACAAGTTCCTCATCGCCGACGCGCCGAAGAGCCCGCTCTGGCAGCAGAAGTTCGGCGGCGAGGAAGTCGAACCCTGCCGCGGGGTCGAAGACCCGGGCGGGCGCGACGGCCTCGGCGAAGAAACGGTCGAGGAGAGGACCGGCGTGCCGGCGCGCCTGCGCCGCGGCGCCAGCCACCTCGAGCAGGCGATCGACGACTGCTCGGACTGGGAAAAGCCGGCGACCAGCGGCATCTTCATGCTCGTCTGCGACCAGATCACGCTCGACCGCTACGTCGCCAGCGGCCTCGAAGACCCCGGCGACTCCGGGGTGCGGATCGAGGCGCTCGACAGCGACGAGACGCCTGCGAGCGATTCGATCGCCGTCCCCGCGGTGCGGCGCAACCGCAGCGGGACCTACCTGGACGACTGGATGATCACCGCGGCGCGGCTGACCGAAGCCTCCGTCTACGCCTCCTGCCCGAGCGGCGACAAGGTCGTCGCCGCCCGCTTCGAGGACGTGCCGATCGTCCAGGGCGCCGAGCTGACGATCGACGACAAGGGCCCCGGCGGCTCCTGGGTGCTGAGCGAAGCCGACGGCGCGCCGGTGAGCGAAGCGGTCCCGTTCACGACCAAGGCGAAGGACGGCCTGCTGGTCCCGAAGGCGCCGGTCCCCGGCACCTACCTGCCCTGCCGGCGCTGATCCGGGCCGACGCCCCGCATCGGCGGCGAACAGCCGACGGGGTCTAGCCGCTGGCCGCGGTCCTCGCCGGGCAGATCTCGAGCCCGTCGGCGAGGACGAAGAAGGCGACGGCGAAGGGGCTCGCGGCGGTCTCCTCGCGCAGCCGCGCCCAGTCGATCTGCTCGCGCAGCGAGCGGGTGATGAGGATCAGGTCGCCGTAGTCGGCGCTGTGCTCGTCGAGCGCCATCAGCTTGGTGATCAGGATGTCGTCGAGGTCCATCACCTCGATGTCCATCGCCATCACGCTGAGGCGCTCGCCGCGGGCGATCACCTCGTCGTCGATCCGCATCCCCGAGGGGGCGAAGATCAGGTCGACGAGGATCTCGCCGTCCCAGGCCTTCAGCAGCCACTGCTCGGGCGGCGACTCGGGCCGCATCCCGGCCTCGGCGAGCGCCTCCTGGGCGCGCTCGGCGTCCTCGCGCTTGACCATCAGGTCGATGTCGTTGCTCGAGGGCGGCCCGCCGCGGGCCCAGCAGCCGAGCCCGCCTCCCAGCAGGTAGGGGACGCCGCCGCTCTCGAGCGCCGCGACCGCGCGCTTCAGGCTCTCGGTCAGCTCCTCGGCGACCTCGCTCTTGCCCAGGTTCTCCGCCACGCACCATTCGCTGCCCCGTCGGCAGCTTCGATAAACGCGCGGCCGGGCGGGTAGGGGAGCGGGGTGACTTCATCAACCGCAGCGGGGCGCCTGCGGATCGCGGCGACCGGCGACATCCACTGCCGGGACTCCAACCGCGAGGCGGTCGTCTCCTCCTTCGCCGGGCTCGGCGACGACGTCGACCTCGTCCTCGTCGCCGGCGACCTGACCAGCCACGGGCGGCTCGACGAGGCGGAAATCCTCTGCGAGGCGGCCGCCCAGACCGCGGCGCCGGTCTACGCGGTGCTCGGCAACCACGACTGGCACAACGACGAAGCCGAGGCGATCCTCGCGCGGCTGGGTGAGGGGGGCGTGCGGATGCTCGATCGCGCCGCCGCCGTCTGCCAGGTCGGCGAGGTCGAGGTCGGGATCGTCGGCGTCAAGGGCTTCGTCGGCGGCTTCGCGCCGCGCCACCTGCCGGACTTCGGCGAGCCCTCGCTGCGCGACGTCTACGCCGAGGCGACCGCCGAGGTGCAGGCGCTCGACGACGGCCTGCGCGAGGTGGCGACCTGCCCGGTGCGGATCGTCCTCCTCCACTACTCGCCGGCGGAAGCGACGCTGGAGGGGGAGCCGCGGGAGATCTGGGTCTTCCTCGGCTCCGACCGGCTGGCGGCGCCGATCCTCGAGCACGGTCCCGACCTCGTTTTCCACGGCCACGCCCACGCCGGCTCGCCGGACGGGACGATCGGCGAGACCCCGGTCCACAACGTCTCCCAGCCGGTGCTCGGCACCGACTTCCGCATCTTCGAGCTCGACGCCAGCCACGCCCACAGCCCGATCCCCTAGCTGCCGGCAGGACTAGCGCGGCTCGAGGCCGATCAGCTCGTAGTAGCCGATCAGGAAGAGGCGGCGACCGTCGGAGACCATCGGCGTGTAGCCGGCGTCGTCGAGGTGGAAGGTCGGCTTGTGGGTGTGGACGTCGAGGCCGGTGGTCTCCTGGGTCTTGAAGCTCGAGGTGTAGACGGTGTGGCCGATCACGGTTGCGGTGCCGGGGATCGGGCCGCCGACGTCGTAGCTCCAGCGCCGCTTGCCGGTGCGGGCGTCGAGGGCGAAGAAGCGGCCGTTTTCGGCCCCGATGTAGACGGTCGGCGGCGTGCCGGGCACCTGGGCGACGGCGGGCGAGCCGTAGACGGCGGCCCCGGTGTCGAAGTGCCACTCGACCTTGCCGCTCTGCTCGTCGAAGGCGTAGACGGTGCCGTCGTCGCGGGCGGCGTAGACGCGGCCGAAGGCGACGGCGGGGGAGGAGAAGAAGCCGCCGCGGCCGTAGGGCGCCACCTTGCTCGTGTTGCTGCTCCAGACCCGCTTGCCGCTCTCGGCGTCGAGGGCGAACATGCTGCTCTGGTAGTCGGCGAAGAAGACCCTGCCGTCGTCGTAGCTGGGGCTGGCTTTGATCGCGCCGGGGGCGTTGAAGCTCCACAGCGTCTTGCCGCTGGCGGCGTCGAGGGCGAGGAGGTTGGTGGTGTCGGTGCCGAGGTAGAGCCTGCCGTCGACCGCCAGGGGCGAGGATTCGAGGTGGGCGTCGAGCTTCCGCACCCAGTCCTTCTTCCCGGTCTTCGCGTCGCCGGCGGCGAGGTGGCCGGTGAGGAAGGCGCCATAGATGCGGCCCTCGTAGTAGACGGGGGCGGTGACGAAGTTCGGCTTCCCCTTGTCGCTCGGCCGCACGTTGATTTCCCAAAGCACCTTGCGATCGCTGAGCCGCACCGCTTTGCCGTTGCCGTACTTGTTGATCACGTAGGCGACGCCGTCGTCGATCGCCGGCGGGAACTCGATCAGCGCGTGCGTGTTGACCGACCACTCCTGCTTCAGCGGCGGATCGAGCGCCTTCTCCTCGGCCGGCAGGTAATGCGTGCGGGCGGGAATCCGCCCGAACAGCGGCCAATCGACAAAGGACCCCCCGGACGCTTCGGCCCCACCGGGCCCCTGCGCCGCGTCGTCGGAGCTCCCGCAGCCGGCAAGCGCGAGCGCCATCGCCACCAAGGCGATCGAGATCCTCAGTGTCGACTTCCTCTCGCACAGCGAGAGAAACTCGACACGGCCCGAATTCGACGAACGCATCGGTCCCTCATCGGCAGCCCCGCGCCCGACCTCAACGCTTCGCGCGCCGAGTCACCCCCGGACGGAAGCGGCGGACGAGAATCGAACTCGCGTCTCCAGTTTGGAAGACTGGGGCTCTACCGTTGAGCTACCGCCGCGCGGATGAAGCCGCCCCGCTTGACGGTGCGACGTCGATGACAGTTTGCACAAACGACGTCGCACTTTGCAATCTCCTCGAGCACGTCGCTCCAGTTCCGGTTTCGAATGCCGGTGGCGATTCCGAACTTCTTGTCCCGAAGGTGGTCGAACTCCAGGACGATTGGGTCGCTCTCGCCGCAATCGACGCACGGATGGTCGCCGAAGTAGGCCATCAGGAAAATGAATCGCTCCTGCAGCAGGACCTTCTTCCTCCGCGCGGCGTTGTCGATGTAGCGTTGTTTGTTGGCCAGGTAGTGCTCCCGGTGATAGGCCGAGCGACAGGGCCGGCAGTAGTTGTCCCTCTGCCCACGCGCCTGCCGTCGCCACGCGAATTCATCCAGCGGCTTCTCTTCCTTGCAGCGCCCGCATCGCCTCATTGGCAGGAATATACGAAGGCGAACAGACGTTCCCATAGGCACCGCGCGCCTCAATCCGGCAAAATGAAGACCCCCACGGGGAGTGGCGCAGTCTGGTAGCGCACTCGGCTGGGGGCCGAGCGGTCGCAGGTTCAAATCCTGTCTCCCCGATAGGTTCGTCTCATGCCCGACCCCGTCCTTTTCGCGGTCCACGGAGACGAACGCTTGCTGAGTGACATCGAGCGCGAGCTGGTCGACCGCTACTCGCGCAGCTACCGGGTCCTCTGCGCCTCCTCGGCCGGGGAGGCGATGGCGGAGCTGGGGGCGCTGAGGGAGGCGGGTGAGGACGTCGCCCTCGTGCTCGCCGCGCAGAGCTGCGGGGAGCTGCGGGGGACCGAGCTGCTGGGCCGGGTGCGCGACCTCCACGCGCACGCGCAGCGCGGGCTGCTGATCGAGTGGGGGAGCTGGGGCGAGGCCGGCACCGCCGAGGAGATCTTCGAAGCGATGGCGCGGCGGCAGATCGAGTACTACGTGATCCGGCCCTCGCAGACGCCGGACGAGCTCTTCCACCAGTCGGTCTCGACCTTCCTGCTCGAGTGGGCCAACGCGCGGCGGGTCTCGCCGCACACCGTCCACATCGTCAGCGAGTCGTGGACCGGCCGGGCGCAGGAGCTGAAAGAAGTCCTCGGCCGCTGCGCGGTGCCGCACTCGTTCCTCCTCGCCGACTCGAGCGCCGGTCGCGCCCTGCTGGCGGAGGCGGAAGCCGCGGAGCCGTTGCCGCTGGTCGTCCTCCCCAGCGGCGAGGTGCTGACCAACCCGACCAACCTCGAGCTCGCGAGCGCCGCCGGGGCGACGATCGACCCCGAGCGCCGCGACTTCGACGTCGTCATCGTCGGCGGCGGGCCGGCCGGCCTCTCGGCCGCCGTCTACGGCGCCTCGGAGGGCATGCGGACGCTGGTGCTCGACGACGGCGGCATCGGCGGCCAGGCGACCTCGAGCTCCCTGATCCGCAACTACCTCGGCTTCCCGCGCGGCGTCAGCGGCCGCCGGCTCGCCGAGAACGCCTACGAGCAGGCCTGGGTCTTCGGCGCCAAGTTCGCCTTCATGCACGACGCGACAGACCTCCGCCGCGAGGGCGATCGCATCTGCGTCAGCCTCTCCAACGGCGGCGAGGTCAGCGCCCGCGCCGTGATCCTCGCCACCGGCGCCACCTACCGCCGGCTCGGAGTCGCCGAGCTCGAGGAGCTCGTGGGGGCGGGCGTCTTCTACGGCGGCCCCGCCTCGGAGGCCCCGACCACGGTCGACGAGGAGGTCCACGTCGTCGGCGGCGCCAACTCGGCCGGCCAGGCGGCGCTGCATCTGGCCGAATACGCGCGGAAGGTGACGCTCGTCGTCCGCGCCGACTCCCTCGACCGGGGCATGTCCCACTACCTCGTGCGCCAGGTCGAAGGCACGCCCAACGTCGAGGTCCGGCTCGAAGCCGAGGTGGTCGGCGGCAGCGCCGGCGAGGACGGCTGGCTGCAGAGCCTGGCCCTGCGCTCCGCCGACGGTGGGACCGAGACCGTGCTCTCGGACGGGCTGTTCCTGATGATCGGCGCCCGTCCCAACACCGAGTGGCTGCCGGCGGAGATCGCCCGGGACGAGCACGGCTTCGTCTGCACCGGCCCCGACGCCCAGGCCAACGGGACCCGGCCCCTGGAGCGCAGCCCGCTCTCCCTGGAGACCAGCATGCCCGGCGTCTTCGCCGCCGGCGACGTCCGCCTGGGGTCGATGAGCCGCGTCGCCTCCGCGGTGGGCGAGGGGTCGATCGCGATCCGGCTCGTGCACGAGCTCTTCGACGCCGTCCTGGCCGCCGAACCCGGCTAGCTACCGTTTCAGCTGTGCTCCGGCCGACCGACGTGCTCTCGCTGGTCCCGGGCCTGCCGCAGGGCGGGCCGCCGCAGGCGCGCGAGGTCGACGGCTACTTCGCGGCCGACTCGACGCTGCGCCGCCTGCACCGCGAGCGGCTGGTCCTCTTCTCGGGCGCCCGGGCGCTGCTGATGCAGGCCTGCGATCCGCTGGCGGTGGTCGGCTTCCAGCGCCACTCGATCATCTTCGACGACCCCCAGGCCCGCCTGCTGCGGACCGACGAGTGGATGTCGCGGATCTACTTCGGCACCTCCGCGGAGGCGGAGGAGGCGGGACGCGCCGTGCGCTCGATGCACCGCCGGGTGAAGGGCAGGACGCCGGCCGACTACGGCCCGATCCCGAAGGGAACGCCCTACGACGCCACCGACCCGAAGCTCGGGCTCTGGGTCCTGGCGACGCTGGCCGACTCCGCCGTCGTCTACTACGAGCGCATCTTCGGCGGCCTCTCGGCCGAGGACCGCGAGCGCTACTGGCGCGAGTACCGCCGGGTGGGCGAGCTGCTCGGCCTGCCGCCGAGCTCGATGCCGGCCAGCTTTGCGGACCTCCGCGCCTACGTCGACGGCCGCCTCGCCGACGACAGCCTCTGGATCTCCGAGGACCGCCGCGAGCAGGCCCGGCGGATGGTCCTCGAGCCGCCCTACTCGGGCTGGATGCGGACCGCGATCATGCCGCTGACCGAGACCATTCGACTGATCTCCGTGGGTCTGCTGCCGGCCGAGATCCGCCGCCTCTTCGGCTTCTCCTGGGACCCCGGCCGCGAGGCCCTGCTGCGCTCGGCCCTGATCCAGCTGCGGCTCGGCACCCGCTTCTGGCCCGACGCCGTCCGCCTCCATCCCGCGGCGCGGACCGCCGCCGGCGAGCGCTACGGCAGGCTGGCGGCGTAGCTCCGCCGGCCCGGCGGCGCTCGTGCGATCCTCTCGCCGATGTGGCTCCAGCGGACCATCCGCCTCGGCGCTCGGCCCCGCGGCTTTCACCTCGTCGACCGCGAGGTGCTCGAGGCGCTGCCGGAGCTGGAACGGGTCTCGGTCGGGCTGCTGCACCTGCTGATCCAGCACACCTCCGCCGCGCTGGCGCTGAACGAGAACGCGTCGGCCGACGTGCGGCGGGACTTCGAGAGCTGGTTCGACCGCGCCGTGCCGGAAGGCGCGCCGTACTGGACCCACACCCTGGAGGGCGCCGACGACATGCCGGCGCACGTCAAGGCGGCGCTGCTCGGGCCCTCGCTGACGCTGCCCGTGCGCGACGGCCGCCCCGCCCTCGGGACCTGGCAGGGCATCTACCTCTGCGAGCACCGCGACCACGCCGGCCCGCGCTCGCTGGTCGCCACCGCCTGGGGCGAGGCTTCCGGGGGCTAGCGCGTCAGTCGCGGCCCGACGCTGCGCTCGCGGTGCTTCCGCACCGCGAAGACGATCGCGATCGCGCAGAGGATCGAGAGGATCAGGCCCGGCCCCTCGTCGCTGTCGAAGGCGTAGTAGGCGATCAGGCCGGCGACGAGGGACCCGGCGATGCCGACCAGGATCGTCTGGAAGATGCTCATCGGGTCGCGGCCCGGCAGCAGCAGTCGCCCCAGGGCGCCGACGATCAAGCCGCTCAGCAGCAGGCCGACGATGTAGAGGATCGTGTCCATGCGGCAGTTATCCCCGTCATCCGGGTATGGGAAACGGGTGGCCACGATCGGCACCGGGGAATTGCTGAAGGATCGGTACCGGCTCGAGCGCACGCTTGGGCGCGGGGGGATGGCGGCTGTCTGGCTCGGCCACGACGAGGTGCTCGACCGGCCGGTGGCGGTCAAGGTGCTGGCCGACACGATCGCTTCGGACCCCGACTTCGTGACCCGCTTCCGGCGCGAGGCGACCACGGTGGCGGGCCTCTCGCATCCCAACCTGGCCGGCGTCTACGACTTCTCCGAAGAGGGGGAGCGCCCCTATCTGGTGATGCAGCTCGTCCCCGGCGAGAACCTCGCGGCGCGGCTGGAGCGGGGGGAGAGCATCGACCGCGGCAAGCTGGCGCGGGAACTGCTGGAGGCGCTCGACCACATCCACCGCGCCGGGATCCTCCACCGCGACGTCAAGCCGGCGAACGTGATCCTCGAACCGGACGGGACGGCGAAGCTGATCGACTTCGGGATCGCCCGACCCCGCGACGCGACGGCGTTGACCAGCACCGGCCTCGTCCTCGGGACCGAGCGCTACGCGGCGCCGGAGGTGATGGAAGGGCGGCCGGCGAGCGAGCGCTCCGACCTCTACTCGCTCGGCGTCCTCCTGCGCGCCTGTCCCGGCGACGGCGCGGCCGGCCTCGACGGCCTGATCGAGTGGCTGGCCGATCTCGACCCCGACAACCGGCCCGCCTCGGCGCGCCAGGCGCTGGCGCGGCTGGAGCGGGTGGACGAGGTCCGGGACGCTCCCACCCAGGCTTACCGGCCGGCGCCGGAGCGTTCCCCGGCCGCGCCCGAGCGCCGCTCTGCTGTGCTCGATCGACCCTCGACCGCGCGGCACGCCTCGGGGGCGCGTCGCGGCGCGCTGCTGGCGCTGCTCGCGTTCGCCGCCGCCCTGGTCGCCGTCGTCGCGCTCGTCTTCGCCGGCGGCGGCGAGGAGGGTGGCGGCGGGGGCGGGACGAAGCAGGCCGGCGGATCCTCCCCGTCGCCGAAAAGCGCCGGCGAGAGCGGCGAAGGCTCCGGCGGGGGAGCCGAAGACACGGGCGGAAAAGCCGAAAGCGAAGAGGGGGGAGATGGGGGCGAAGCCGAATCCGCCACCACCGCGGCGCCCGCGCCCGCGCCCGCGCCCGAAGGCACCGATCCCGAAGCGGCCGCCGCCCTCAACCAGCAGGGATACGAACTGATCCAGGCCGGCGAATACGCCGCCGCCGTGCCGGTGCTGGAAGAAGCGGTCGCCGCCTTCCCGGCCGGCACCGAAGACCTCGACTACGCCTACGCGCTCTTCAACCTCGGCAGCGCGCTGCGCCTCGGCGGTCGGCCCGAGGACGCGATCCCGGTGCTGGAAGAGCGCCTCCAGATCCCGAACCAGACGGGGACGGTGGAAGAAGAGCTGGCCGCGGCGCGGGCCGAAGCCGGCTGATCTGCCCTATCAATCAGCCGGGCCGTATGCGAACATACGTTCGTGTTCGCTTTCGCGACAGACCGCCCCCCTGAAACGGGTCTTCGCCTGCGACGCCTCCGTAGAACTGCTGGTACCGGAATAAAGCCGGACTCAGGCAGTTCAGGGGATCTTTTGAGTTCGCCTCTATGGACGCGGGGGCGGGAGGCACATTCCCTTCCGTAGATGCCCCGCCGCGAGGAACCCCAGATCGGCCTGAGCAAGGCAATCCGCCAGCTCCGCAGGGAGATCCATCTCAGCCAGGAAGCGCTCGGCCTGCGCGCCGACATCCACCCGACCTGGATCTCGCACATCGAGTCCGGCAGGGTGAACCCGACCTGGGGGAACGTGCGCAGGATCGCCGGCGGATTGCGGGTCCCCCTTCACGTGCTGGCGGAGCTCGCCGAGGCCCTCGAGGCCGAGCACGTCGCCGCCCAGTCCGAGCCCGGCTGAGATACGCTCGCGCCGTGCCCCGTCGCCTCGTCTTCGCGATCTCGCTTGCCGCACTGCTGGCAGCCGTCTTCGCCGCGGGCGCGTCTGGCGCGGCACGCTTCTACACGCCGGACTACGGCGGCTCGGACCCCGAGAAGATGGGCGCGATCGAGCTCGGCCCCGACGGATCGCTGACCCCGATCCCAGGATCGCCGTTCCCGGCTGGAATCGCCGGCATCGGCGGGCTGATCGGTCTCTCGTTCGCGCCAGAGGGCTCGCGCGCCACGACCGGCTTTCTCGTCTCCGGGGGGGTTCAGGGGTATTCGGTTCCCGGCAGCGGGATCTTCCAGTACGCCGGTGACGTCGATCCGTCGGCCTCGGTGACCAACACCGCGATCTCTCCCGACGGCCGCTTCGCGTTCGCCGCGACCCGCGAATTCAAAGGCGTGCCGAGGGAAGGCGTGCGTCGGTTCATCCTCGGTGCCGACGGGTCGCTGAACCCGCTCGAACCCCCGGCGATGCTCCCGGATGACGTCTACGGCCTCGCGATTTCCCCGGACGGGCGCTTCCTCTTCGCCCGGCAGGGCAACTCGGTCGCCCGCTTCGCGCTTGGTGCCGACGGCTCGCTCACGCCGCTCGGGACCACGCCCGCCCCCGGTGCCTTTCTGCTCGCCACCTCCTCCGACGGTCGCTTCCTCTTCGTCTTCGGCGGCAGCGACACCACCGTCGACGTCTTCGCGATCGGCGCGGACGGGGGCCTGGCGCACGTCGGCGACACCGTCAACTTCGGACCCACCTCGGCTCGCTTGTTCGCCGTTGCGCCCGACGACCGCACCCTCTACGTGGCGGCCTACAACGACGACGCGATCCGGGCCGTCGCGATCGCCGGGGACGGGACCCCGACGGCGCTTCCCGGCGGCCTGGCCACCGAGGAACCGGAATCGGTCTCGGTCTCGCCCGACGGCCGCCACCTCGTGTACTACGGCGGCGACGGCTCGACCGACGTGATCAGGTCCGCCTCGATCGGCGCAAACGGCGCGCTGACCGCGCTTCCCTTCTCGACGCCTTGGCCAACCGGAGAGGCCCAGCCGCTCGTCTTCCAGCCGCAACCGGCACCGGTGGCCTCGTTCGCCACCGTCGCCGCCGCTCCCGGCCAGCTCTCGAGGTTCGACGCCACCGGCTCCGCGCGCGCCGCTCGCTTCGACTGGGACTTCGGCGACGGGACCGAGCTTAAAGATGGTGGCCCGACCCCGACCCACGCCTATGCCAGCCCCGGCGCCTACCGGGCGACCCTGACGGTGACCGACGCCGCCGGCTGCTCGGCCAGGCAGGTCTACAACGGCCAGAGCACCGTCTGCCCGGGAGGCGCCGCGACGACGACCGCGGTCACGATCGACACCCTGCCGGCGCTGAATGGCCTCAAGGCGCAGCCGAAGAAGTTCAAGCCGAAGCCGAAGGGCAGGGCCAAAGGGAAGTTCGGGACGACCTTCCGCTACACTCTCTCCGAGGCCGCCGACGTCCGCTTCCAGATCGAACGGAAGCGGATCGGTCGCCTCGTCGGCACGAAGTGCAAGCCCGCCACGGCGAAGGGCAAGGCGAAGAAGAAGTGTCCGCTCTTCAAGCCGGTTGGGAGCCGCACCCAGACCGCCAAAGCCGGCGCGGGCAAGCTCAAGTGGAACGGCATCCTGAAGGGGAAGCCGCTGCCTGCGGGTTCTTATCGAGCGACGGCGATCGCGACCGACGGAGCCGGCGGGCGCTCGGCGGCTAAGACGGTAGGGTTCCGCGTCCTGCCGCTGCCCTAGCTAGGAGCCACCCCCGATGAAGAAGCTCGCGCTGCCCCTCCTCCTGCTCGCTGCCCTGATCGTCGTCGGCTGCGGCAGCTCGGACGACTCGACCGACACCTCCGCGTCCGCCAGCGCCGGCACCTGCAAGCCCGGGCAGCTGCCGACCACCGAGCAGGGCGTGCTCACGGTCGCCACCGACAAGCCCGCCTACCCGCCCTACTTCGAAGACGAAGACCCGACCAACGGCGAAGGCTTCGAGAGCGCCGTCGCCTACGCGATCGCCGACCAGCTCGGCTACCCGAAGGCGAAGGTGAAGTGGACGGTCGAGGCGTTCAACTCCTCCTTCGCGCCGGGCCCCAAGGACTTCGACTTCGACGTCAACCAGATCTCGATCACGCCGCCGCGCGAGAAGGCGGTCGACTTCTCGGCGCCCTACTACACCGCCAACCAGGCGGTCGTGGTGCTGAAGGACTCCGACGTCGCCGACGCGGAATCGCTCGAAGATCTGCAGGACGCGCAGCTCGGCGTCCAGATCGGGACCACCAGCCTCGAAGCCGCCGAAGAGGAGATCGACCCGAGCAGCCGGCCAGAAGTCTTCAACACCTCCAACGACGTCGTCCAGGCGCTGAAGAACGGCCAGATCGACGCGGTCGTCGTCGACCTGCCGACGGCGCTCTACCTGACCGCGGTCCAGGTCCCCGAGGCCACCGTCGTCGGCCAGTTCAGCGCTCCCGGCGGCGACCGGTGGGGGGCCCTGCTGGAGAAGGACTCCGAGCTGACCGCCTGCGTCTCGCAGGCGGTCGAAGAGCTGGAAAGCTCCGGTCAGCTGCAGAAGATCACCGACCGCTGGATGAGCCAGGCGGCCGGCGCCCCCGAATTGAGCTGATGCCGAGCGATCGTCGCCTCGAACGGGAGGCGGCGAAGCGCCGCCGGCACCGCCGGGGGCAGGCGGTCGCCGCGCTCTCGAGCGTCGTCGTCCTCGGCGGCCTTGCGGCGCTGATCCTCACCAGCCCCGGCTGGCCCACGGTGCGGGAGACCTTCTTCGACTGGGAAGTCTTCAAGGACTCCTTCCCGGACGTCGCCCGCGCCTTCTGGCTCGACGTCAAGGTCTTCCTGATCGTCGAGGTGGCGGTCCTCGCGGTCGGCCTCGTCGTCGCCCTGGTCCGGATCGCCCGCTCGCCGGCGTTCTTCCCGCTGCGCCTGCTGGCGGTCGTCTGGGTGGACCTCTTTCGCGGCATCCCGACGATCCTGCTCGTCTTCATCGTCGGCTTCGGTGTCCCGGCTCTGGAACTGGACGGGGTCCCGAGCGAGCCGATCGTGCTCGGTGCGATCGCCCTGACCCTCTCCTACAGCGCCTACGTGGCCGAGGTCTACCGCGCCGGCATCCGCTCGGTCCACCGCGGCCAGCGCGACGCCGCGCTCGCGGTCGGCCTGACCGAGGGGCAGGCGATGCGGCACGTGATCCTGCCGCAGGCGGTGCGACGGGTGGCGCCGCCGCTGCTGAACGATTTCGTCGCCCTGCAGAAGGACGTCGCCCTGATCTCGATCCTCGGCCCGCTGGAGGCCTTCCGCGAAGCGCAGATCATCGAGTCCCAGCTCTTCAACTTCACGCCGCTGGTCGCGGCGGCGATCCTCTACCTGGCGGTGACGATCCCGACCGCCCGCATCGTCGACCGCCTGGGCGGGCCCGAGGGGGCGGTCCGGTGAGCGCGCCCGGCGCCGCCGTGCTCGAGGTGCGGGGGGTGACCAAGGCCTTCGGCGAGCGCCAGGTCCTGCGCGGGATCGACCTCAGCGTCCGCGAGCACGAAGCGGTGGCGCTGATCGGCGCCTCCGGCTCGGGCAAGTCGACCCTGCTGCGCTGCGTCGACCTGCTCGAGGAGGTCGACGACGGCGACGTCTTCCTCGACGGCGAGGCGATCACCGACCCGGCCGTGGACCCGATCTCGGTCCGCCGCCGCCTCGGGCTCGTCTTCCAGGCCTACAACCTCTTCCCCCACATGACCGCGCTGGAGAACGTCGTCCTCGGCGAGCGTCGCGCCCACGGCTTCTCCCGCGCCGAAGCCGAGGAGCGGGGGCGGGCGCTGCTCGCCCGCTTCGGCCTCGCCGGCCGCGAGGACGACCGTCCCGACAACCTCTCCGGCGGCCAGCAGCAGCGGGTGGCGATCGCTCGCGCCTTCGCCGGCCGCCCCCGCGCCCTGCTGCTCGACGAGGTCACCAGCGCTCTCGATCCCGAGCTGGTCGGCGAGGTGCTGGAGGCGGTGCGGGACCTGAAGGCGGAGGGGATGACGATGCTGATCGCCACCCACGAGATGAGCTTCGCCCGCGAGGTCGCCGACCAGGTCGCCTTCCTCCACGAGGGCCGCATCGTCGAGCAGGGCCCACCCGCCCAGGTCCTCGAGGCCCCCCAGCGCCCCGAGACCCGCCAGTTCCTCAGCCGCCTCCTCCAAGCCGGCCGCGCCTAACCGCCGAGACCGCAAAAAGGCACCTTCAAGGGGCTTTTTTGCGGTCTCGGCAGGGCAGTTTGCGCAAGATTGATCAAATAATTTGACGCGAGCGGTCGATCTCGTTATGCTCGCGCCGCGCTTGAGCAATCAAGGTTTGCTCACGGGCAGGGAGACATAGCTAGCACCTGTGCCTTAATCGGTTAAAGGGTCGGCGTTGTAAGCCGAAGATCCGGGTTCGAGCCCCGGCGGGTGCATTTCGAACAACCAAATTCGAAGGCGGAAGGTTCGGAAGCACGGCTATGGGCGAGAACATCTTCAACAAGTTCGAGGCAGCGGCGGCGGGCGACGGCGACCGGGGTCTCTGGGCGGCGCGGGCGCCGTACCGGCCGGAGGCGGAGTTCGACCTGATGCTGATCCCGCGCCTGCCCAAGGACGCCGACTGGCGCCAGGACGCGGCCGCGGTCGCCGCCCTCGACCGGATCGAGGCCGAGCCGTGGGTCGCCTCGCTCGACCGCGAGGGCAAGCAGCCGCGGCTGCGGCTCGCCGACGAGTGGATCGAAGCGCAGGGGGAGGCGATCCGCGCCGGCGAGCGCGGTGCGGCGGAGCTGGCCGACATGGCCGCCGGGAACCGCTACGCCGTCTACTTCTGGGGCGCCAACACGACCAAGGCGCTGCACATCGGCCACCTCCGCAACCTCGCCGTCGGCGCCGCGATCGCCGGGGCGCTGAAGCAGGCTGGGGCCAGGGTCGAGAACCGCAGCCTGATCTGCGACGTCGGCCGCAGCATGGGCGAGGCGATGGCCGGCGTCGCCACCCGCGCCGGCGAGGACTCCGGCCCCGACGCCGACGAGAAGTCCGACCACTTCGTCGGCTTCTGCTACGCCGACTACGTCACCGCCAGCAAGAACGGCGGCCACGGGGACGACGGCGCCGAGGACTCGGTCGCGCGCGAGTCGACGAGCTACGACGACAAAGCCGACGAGATGATGATGCGGGTCCTCGGCGGCGACCAGAAGGCGCTGGAACTGTGGTCGCGGACCCGCTCCTGGGTGGTCTCCGGCCAGCGCAAGACGCTCGCCAGCCTCGGCATCAGCTTCGACAAGGTGATCTACGAGTCCGACTACCTGCCCGAGGTCGCCGAGTACATGAACCAGGGCCTCGCCGACGGCACCCTGACCAAACGCTGGGGCGACGACATGGTCATGTACGAGACCGAACGCGAGGAGCTGGAAGAGATGCCGCTGGTCCGCTCCGACGGCCTCCCGACCCAGCACATGCGGGCCCTCGCCTACTGGGCCGCGGCGGACGAGCTCGACGACGTGATCTCGATGCAGGTCTGCGGCAACGAGTGGGTCGCCCACGTCACCTGCCGCCGCAAGCTGATCGACGAGATGGGACTGCAGAACGGCAACGGCAACGGCTCGGCCCGCGGCGGCGGCCCGCCGACCCACGACATCTTCCACGGCATGGTCGCCCGCGAGAACGAATCGATCAGCTCCTCGAAGAAAGGGGCGCTGCTGATCGACGACCTGGTCGAGTGGATCGAGGAGGAGCTCCGCCGCGACCCCGAGCTGGCCGCGGAGATGGAGCGCCACCCGCACCCCGAATCGGTGCCGGCCCAGGTCGCGCTCGGCTACTTCCTCCTGCAGCCGACGACCAAGCAGGTCAAGTTCGGCAAGGAGAAGCTGCTGGTGGAGGGCAAGGGGAGCCTCGGCTGGGACCTGGCGCGCGCCCAGGCCCACCACGCCGCGACCGAGATCCAGGGCGAGCGTCCGGCGGACGACCCGGACTACCGCTTCGCCGTGGTCCAGTCCGAGCACTACCGGGTGCACCTGGCGAGCGCCGTCGACGATTTCGACGTCGCGCCGCTCTCCAAGTACCTCTCCCACTTCGCGCGCTGGTACCGGGAAGACGAGCGGGCACCGGAGGTCGAGGCGGTCGTCCAGCCGGTGCTCGAGCAGGGCCTGCGGGGCCTTGGACTGGAGGGAGCCTGAGATGAAGACGCTTTTGGTCGACAACCACGATTCCTACACCTACAACGTCTTCCACCTGCTGGCCGCGGCCTCGGGCGAGGAGCCGATGGTGGTCAACAACGACGCCGTCTCCTGGCGGGTGCTGACACGGATGGACTTCGACGCGATCGTGCTCTCGCCGGGGCCCGGCCACCCCTCGCGCTGGCACGACTTCGGCGTCTGCCGCGACATCCTGGCGAAGAGCGAAGTCCCGGTCTTCGGCATCTGCCTCGGCCACCAGGGGATCGGCAACCTGCTGGAGGGGACGGTCAACCGGGCGCCGATGGCGATGCACGGCCGCCTCAGCCGGGTGATGCACGAAGGCAAGGGCCTGTTCAAGGACGTGCCGCAGGGCTTCTCGGTCGTCCGCTACCACTCGCTGGCGATCACCAGCCCGCCCGGGCCCGACGGCAGCATCGTCGCCTGGTCCGACGACGGCGTGGTGATGGGCGTCGAGCACACCAAGCGGCCGATCTGGGGAGTCCAGTTCCACCCCGAGTCGATCTCGACCGAGTACGGGCTGAAGATCGCGCAGAACTTCTTCGACCTGGCGGCGAGCTACCAGCGGCCGGGGGAGAGGCCGGCCGGGCGGGCGACGATCGTCCCGCAGGCCGCGAAGCGGCAGCCGCGCGCCGCCGCCAAGGGGGACGCCGGCGAGCTGGAGCTGCGGATGCGGACGATCCCCGGCCAGGCGCCGACCGAGCACGTCTACGAACAGCTCTTCGCCGAGCACGATCCGTCCTTCTGGCTCGACAGCGCCGACGCCCCCACCTGGCTGGCGCAGTGCTCCTACATGGGCACCACCGCCGGCGCGGACCGCTGCTTCGTCAGCTACGACGTCGACAGCGGCGAGGTCGCGGTCAACCGCGGCGGGGTCGAGACGGTCGAGCGCAAGTCGATCTTCGACTACCTGCAGCGGGAGCTCGAGCGGATCGAGATCGAGCCGCCCGAGGGAGTCGAGCGCGGCCTCGTCGGCGGCTACGTCGGCTACCTGGGCTACGAGCTGAAGGCCGACTGCGGCTCGCCCAACGTCCACAGCTCCGACCTGCCCGACGCGGCGCTGATGCTGGCCAACCGCGTCGTCGCCGTCGACCACACCAAGGACGTGACCTACGTCTTCGCCCTCTGCCGCGGCGAGGACCCGGAGGCCGAGCTCTGGCTCGACGCCGCCGCCGAGCTGATCGCGCGGGCGATCGCCGAGCCGCCGGCCGAGCGGCCGCTGGCGCCGCCGAGCGAACCCGGCGGCCACGTCAGCTTCCAGTCGGGCCGCGGCCGCACCCGCTACCTGGCCGACATCGCCAAGTCGCAGTCGGAACTGCTCGCCGGCGAGTCCTACGAGGTCTGCCTCACCGACCAGTTCTCGACCGACGCCAGCCCGGAGCCGTTCGAGCTCTACCGGCAGCTGCGCCGCCGCAACCCCTCGCCGTTCTCGGCCTTCCTCCACTTCGGCGAGAACGCGATCGTCAGCTCCTCGCCGGAGCGCTTCATCTCGGTCGACCGCCAGCGCCAGGTGATGGCGCGGCCGATCAAGGGGACGATCTCGCGGGTCGAGGACCCGGCCGAGGACGCCGCCCGCGTCGCCGAGCTGGGCGAGGACGAGAAGACCTACGCCGAGCACCTGATGATCGTCGACCTGCTGCGCAACGACCTCGGCGTCGTCTGCGACGTCGACAGCGTCGCGGTGCCGGACCTGATGGTGATCGAGCCCTACGCGACCGTGCACCAGATGGTCTCGACGATCGTCGGCCGGCTCGAGGACGGCCGCAGCGCCGTCGACTGCGTTCGCGCCACCTTCCCGGGCGGCTCGATGACCGGCGCCCCGAAGGAGCGGACGATGGAGATCATCGACGACCTCGAGGAGGAGGCGCGCGGCGTCTACTCGGGCTCGATCGGCTACTTCGGCGCCGACGGCTCGACCGACCTCAACATCGTCATCCGCACGATCGTGATGCGACCGGGGCGGACGACGATCGGCGCCGGCGGCGCGATCGTCATGCAGTCGGACCCCGAGGAGGAGTTCGACGAGATCCTGCTCAAGGCGCGGGCGCCGATGGCGGCGATCGCCCGCACCGTGACCGGCTCCGACGCCCCCGGCGAGGCCTGGAGCGTCGAGCTGGAGCCGGCCGCCAGGCAGGCGGAGGCGGCGTGATCGAGCCGGCGGCGAGCGAGTCGACGGTGCGCGAGGCGGGGCCCGGCGACGTCGAGGGAGTGACGAGCGCGGTCGAAGCGCTGCTCGCCGAGCTCGGCGGCCGCTGCCCCGACCGCGCCCAGATAGAAGCTGAGATCCGCGCCCTGCTGGAAGATCCGGCGGGCGGCTCGGTGCTGATCGCGGAGGCCGACGGGAAGACCGTCGGCGTCCTCAGCGCCAGCTGGCAGCGGGCAATCCACGTTCCCGGCGTCTACGCGACGATCCAGGACCTCTGGGTCGATGAGGCTTGGCGCAGTCGCGGCGTCGGGGCGGAGCTGGTCGAGGCGATCGCATCCCAGGCGCGAACGCGCGGCGTGGGCCGGCTGGAGGTCGGCCTCCCGCGCGAGACCTTCGCGGCGATCGCTTCGACCGAGTCCTTCTACGAGCGCAACGGGTTCGAGCACCTCGGGCCGCGGATGCGGAGGCTCCTCGATGACGAGTGAGCTGTTGATGATCGAGCAGCGCCAGGGGAGCGGCGACGCCGCCTTCTGGGTGCGGGAAGGGGAACGGCAGCTCGAAGGCCGGGACTCGAACCAGCGCCTGGTCGAGCTGCGCGCGGGCCTGGTCCGCCACTCGCGGGTGCGCCCGGTCGCCGCCGACGCGCCGGACGCCGAGGTCCACGAGACCCTGGAGGCCCTGCACGAGGCCGGGTACCTGCGGGTGCTGGAAGCGCTCTCCTCCTCCGAGCCGGTGGTGCTGCCCGACTTCGCCCCGCCCGGCCTCGAGCCCGACATCCCGGTCAACAAAGCGCTGGTCGCCGCCGCCCTGGAGGGGATCCGCACCTCGATCACCGCCGCCGAGCGGCTGCTCGCCGGCGCCCGCTACACCTACGCCGTCTGCCGGCCGCCCGGGCACCACGCCGGCCCCGCCTTCCACGCCGGCTACTGCTACCTGAACAACGCGGCGGCGGCGGTGCGGCGGTTGACCGAGGGCGGGCTGAAGCCGGTCGGGATCGTCGACCTCGACCTCCACTACCCGAACGGGACCTCGGCCGTGGTCGAGCGGATGGGTCCCGTCGCCGCCCTGCACTCGCTGCACGCGGCGCCGGTCACCAACCTGCCGCCGGGAACGCCCCTGCCGCAGATGGCGGGCGAACGCGCCGTCTCCTTCCCGGAGAGCCCCGACGAAGACACCTACCTGCGCGAGGTCGCGCACTCGATCCACGACCTCTCCGAGATCGCCCGCGCCCTGGTCGTCTCGCTCGGCTACGACACCGTCGCCGGCGACCCGCACGGGGGCTGGAGCTTCCGGCCGGAGATCTTCGCCGAGATCGGCCGTCTGCTCGCCCGCTCGGGGCTGCCGGTCTGCGTGATCCAGGAGGGCGGCTACGCGCTCGGCGAGCTCGCCGCCTGCAGCCACGCCTTCGCCACCGGCCTGCTGGGGGACGAGGGACGATGAGCGACGCCGGCCTCGAGCCCTTTCGCCGCCGCCTCGACGAGATCGACGACGCGATCGCCGGGCTGTTCGGCGAGCGGTTGCAGATCTGCCGCGAAGTCGCCGCTTACAAGAGCGAGCACGGGATCCCGATGATGCAGCCCGACCGGGTCAACGTCGTCCGTGAGCGCTACCTCGGCCGCGGCGCCGAGCACGACCTGCCGCCGGAATTCAGCGCCGACCTCTTCGAGCTGCTGATCGGCACCACCTGCCGGCTCGAGGACGAGCTGATGAGCGACCTGGCGGCGAAGGACGGGAGGGACGCGGCATGAGCGCCCTGCCCCCGGGGCCGCGGCTGCCGCGCGCGGTGCAGGCGATCGGCTGGACGCAGCGCCCGCTGCCCTGGCTGGAGAAGTGCCAGCGGCGCTACGGCGACGCCTTCACCCTGCGGATCCGCCACTACGGCGACTGGGTGATCCTCAGCGACCCCGACGACGTGAAAAAGATCTTTACCGCCGGCCGCGCGGTCGGCGTCGACACCGCCAACCCGCTGCTGGGCCCGCTGCTCGGGCCGCGTTCGGTGATGCTGCTGGAAGAACCCGAGCACATGACCCGCCGCAAGCTGATGCTGCCCTCCTTCCACGGCCAGGCGGTGCAGGCCGACGCCGAGATGATGGCCGAGGTCGCCGGGCGGGAGATCGCCCGCTGGCCGGTGGGGGAGCCGTTCGCGCTCTGGCCGCGGATGCAGGACATCACCCTCGACGTGGTGATGAGGGCGGTGTTCGGCCCCGACTCGCAGGCGCCGCGCCTGCAGCCGCTGCGCGAGAGCCTGCGCTCCCTGACCACCTGGATGAACGAACCGCGCAACCTGGCGCGGCTCGCCTTCCTCGGCCCCGGCTGGGTGACCCGCAGCCGCGGCTACCGCGAGGCGATGGGGGCGGTCGAGGCGGAGGTGATGGCCGAGGTGCGCCGGCGCAAGGCCCACCCGGACGGGGGCGCGATGGGCGTCGTCTCGATGCTGGTCCAGGCCCGCTACGAGGACGGCGAGCCGCTCTCCGACCGCGACCTGCGCGACGAACTGGTGACGCTGCTCTCCGACGGGCCGACCTCGAGCACCCTGGCCTGGACCTTCGAGCGCCTGCTGCGCAATCCCGACAAGCTCGAGCTGCTGCGCGAGGACATCCTCGCCGGCGAGGGGGACTACCTCGACGCCGTGGTCAAGGAGACGCTGCGGCTGCGCCCGCCGGTCCCGGTCGTCGTCCGCAACCTGCTGGAGCCGATGCGGCTCGGCGGCCACGACCTGCCCGCGGGAACCACGGTCGCGCCCTGCATCCACCTGATCCACCGCGACGAGCGCCACTATCCCGAAGCCCACCGCTTCCTGCCCGAGCGCTTCCTCGGCAGGCAGCCCGGCACCTACACCTGGATCCCGTTCGGCGGCGGCGTCCGCCGCTGCCTCGCCGCCAGCTACGCGGAAATGGAGATGAAGCGGGTGCTGCGGATCGTCTTCGAGACGACCGAGCTGCGCGCCGTCGAGAGCGGCGGCGAGCGGGCGCGCAAAAGCGCGATCTCCTTCAGCCCCGACCAGAAGGGGCTGGTGATCGCCGAACCGAGAGAGACCGAGCCGGCCGGGCCCCGCGCCCTGGCGCCGGTCTAGGAGGAGCGATGAGCGACAGCGACATCCTCGTCGTCGGCGCCGGCGCCAAGGCCGCGGCGCTGGCGGCCAAGATCCACGCGATCAACACCCTCGGGCTGGCCGAGATCTCGATGACCGTGATCGAGAAAACCGAGCCGGCGGCCTCCTGGCTGGGTCGCAACGGGATGACCTCGGGCGAGGAGCCGCTGGCGATTCCGCCGATCAAGGACGTCGGTTTCCCGTACCAGAGCTCGCGCCAGTTCGGCGAGCTCGGCGACGCGATCGACGCCGCGCTGCTGCCGTTCAGCTGGCAGCGCTTCGCGATGGAGCGCCACGAATACGCGTCCTGGGTCAACTCGGGCTCGCCCTCGGTGCGCCACCGCGACTACGGCGAGTACCTCGGCTGGGTCTTGGCGAGGGCGACGGAGGGGATTGCCGTCTACGACGGCAGGGTGACCGAGGTCTCGCTCGGCGAGGGGGGCGATCGCTGGCAGGTGGAGGTCGCCGAGCGAGGCCGCCCCGAGGACCCCGAGCGCCACACCGGCGGCGCCCTGGTGCTCACCGGCCCCGGCGTGCATCGCCACTTCCCCCACGATCCCGACGTCGAGTCGCGGGTCTTCCACTGCGACAGCCGGCGCGAGGAGTTCGCCCGGGTGCCGGAGGGCGAGGCGGTGGAAATCGCGATCGTCGGCGGCGGGGAGAGCGCCCTCAGCGCCCTGGTCTTCCTTCGCGACCTGCGGCCCGACGCGCGTCTGATCGTCTACACCCCGACCCTGCCGCTGAGCCGCGGCGAGAGCTTCCTCGAGAACCGGGTCTTCGCCGACCCCGACAACGTCGACTGGGAACACCTCGACGTCGAAACCCGCAGGGACTTCGTCAAGCACTGCGACCGCGGCGTCTTCGACCAGACCGTGCTCGCCCGGATCGCCGACGACGACCACCTCTCCTTCGTAACCGGACGCGCCGTCCACGTCTCGCTCGCCGCGGACGGCGAGGCCGCGCTGCTCGAATTCGAGAGCCCCGCGGAGGGCTCGTGCGCCGAGCGCTACGACTTCGTCATCAACTGCACCGGGTTCGACCTGCTGCGCCAGCTGCGCGGCCTCTTCCCCGACGCGGTCCGCGACGAGGTCGAAGAACAGTGCGGGCCGCTCTGGGACCGGCCGCCGCAGAGCGAGGTGCCGATCGGCCGGGCGCTGGAGCTGGAGGGTGTGCGGCCGCGGATGCACATCCCCGGTCTCGGCGGCCTGCGACAGGGTCCCGGCTTCGCCAACCTCGGCAGCCTCGGCCTCCTCGCCAACCGCGTGCTGCAGCCCCTTCTCACCGAGTTGGGTGGCCGCTTTGCAGGTATTTCTGACAGGATAGAAGACAAATCCTTATTACTCGACTAGGGAGGAAGTGGGATGTCGATGCCGTCTAGGTTCTGGAGGTTGCCGCTGCTCGCGGCAGTGGTTGCCGTGGCAGCGCTGGTGGCGGGATGCGGATCCTCGTCGGACGACTCGTCCGCCGCGGGAGGCGCCAACTTCAGCGGCGACGCCCTCTCCAACATCGATCCCGCCAGCACCCGGTCCGTCGAAAGCAAGATCGACGGCAGCAACGTCACCGAACTGGAAGAAGCCTGGTCGAACCCGATCGCCGGCACCGGCGTCTACGGCAGCTACGCCTCGACCCCGGTGATCGTCAACGGCGTCGTCTACTCCCAGGACCTTGAATCGAATGTCCAGGCGATCGACCTCGAGAGCGGCGACGTCCTCTGGACGAAGAAGTACGAATCGCCGAGCCACGGGCCGAACGGGCTGACCGTCGCCGACGGCCACGTCTACGGGGCGACCGCCTCGGAAGCCTTCGCCCTCGACCAGGAAACCGGCAAGGACGTCTGGCAGATCGACCTCGAAGGCGCGATCGACATCGCCCCCGGCGTCGACGACGGCCGGGTCTACGTCTCGACCGTGCCGGAGACCCCGGCCGCCGAATACGAAGCCGGCGAGGTCGGGACGCTGTGGGTGATGGACGGCAAGACCGGCAAGAAACTGTGGCACTGGGACACGGTGCCGAAAGGCCTCTGGGGCAAGCCGAAAGTCAACTCCGGCGGCGGCCTCTGGTACCCGCCCTCCTTCGACGACAAGGGGTTCGTCTACGCCGGCACCGGCAACCCGGCGCCGCTGCCGGGGGCCCCGGGCGAACCGTGGGGCTCGAGCCGGCCGGGCAAGAACCTCTACGCCGACTCGCTGGTCAAGCTCGACCCCAAGACCGGCAAGCTCCTCTGGTACTACCAGGAGACCCCGCACAACATCTACGACTGGGACTTCCAGAACTCGCCGGTCATCACCAAGGCCGGCGGCCGGGAAGTGGCGATCGGCTCCGGCAAGTCCGGGTTCGTGGTCGCGGTCGACGTCAAGACCGGCAAGCCGGTCTGGCGGACCAGCGTCGGCAAGCACAACGGCCACGACAACGACCCCCTGTACGCGATGCGCGGCGAATACGACAAGATCAAGCCCGGCGAGGTCTTCCCCGGCCAGCTCGGCGGCGTGATCGCCCTGGCGGCGGCCGACGACGAACGGATCTACGTCCCGATCGTCAACCACTCGATGACCGTGATCAACGGCGAAGAAGTGACCGAAGAAAGCACCGCGACCGGGGAAGTCGTGGCGCTCGACCTGAAGACCGGGAAGATCGTCTGGCAGGCGGAAATGGCCCAGCCCGCCTACGGCTCGCTGCTGGTCTCCAACGACGTTGTCTACGCGACCACGGCCGACGGTGTGATCCACGCCCTCGAGTCGGGCAAAGGCGGCGAAATCTGGCAGGCGGCGCTGCCCTCGGGCACCAACGCGGGCGTGATGATCAGCGGCGACACCCTCGTCGCCGGCGCCGGCCTCCCCCTGGCCGAAGGCCAGGTGGCCAAACTCGTCGCCTACCGCCTCCCCGGGTAGACGCGCCGCGTCGCTGCCGAGACCGCAAAAAGACACCTTGAGGGTGCCTTTTTGCGGTCTCGGCATGGCCGAGTCGGTAAGACTCGGGGCGATGGCGAGCAAGCACAGCGCTGGGATCCTGCTGTTTCGTCGTGGCGGCGATGGGGTCGAGTTCCTGCTTGTGCACCCGGGCGGGCCGTTCTGGCGGCGTAAAGACGCCGGCGCCTGGACGATCCCCAAGGGGCAGATCGAGGACGAGGAGGAGGCCCGCGCCTGCGCGATCCGCGAGATGGAAGAGGAGCTGGGCCCGGCGCCCCGGCTCGATCCCGAGCGGCTGATCGAGCTGGGCTCGATCCGGCAGCGGGCGGGAAAAGTCGTCGAGGCCTGGGCGGCCGAGGCGGACTTCGACCCGGCGACGCTCGCCAGCAACACCTTCAGCATGGAATGGCCGCCGCGCAGCGGCAGCGAGCAGGAGTTCCCCGAGGTCGACCGGGCCGAATGGTTCGACCCCGAGACGGCGCGGGAGAAGATCCTCCCCGCCCAGGCAGAGCTTCTGGATCGCCTGCTGGAGCGGTTAGAGTCGGCAGATGGAGAACGGGGCGTCCCAGAACGGTAGGGCTCCGATGCCGGCGCGCCTGCTCGGGGTCGGGGTGCGGGGGGCGCGGACGGTGACCAAGGCGACCGGGATCGACCGGGCGGTGGAAACGGCCGCCGAGGAGGCGATCGTCGCCGCGGTCGAGAGCCAGGCGGTCGAGCGGGCGATGGCCAGGGTCCTCGAAGGCCCGGCGGTCCAGGAGGCCGTCGAGGGCGCGCTGGAGAGCGACGCGGTCAAGAAGGCGCTGCTGGAGGCGATGGACTCCGAGCTGGTCGACGAGGTCTGGAAGCGGCTGCTGGCCAGCGATCAGGCCCAGCAGCTGGTCGAGCGGATCGCCGAGGCGCCCGAGGTGCGGGCCGCGATCAGCGCCCAGGGGATGGGCCTGGTCGAGGACGTCGGCCGGACGATCGGCAAGGCCGCGCGCCGCCTCGACGACCGCTTCGAGCGGATCGTCCGCCGGATTTTCCTCCGGGCGCCGCGGGCGCTGCCCACCGACCGTGCCGGGGTCGTCAGCCGCGGCCTGGCGATGGCCGTCGACGGCGTCTTCGTCAACCTCGCGTTCACCGCCTTCGTCGCCCTCGTCACCCTGGTCGCCAACGCCTTCGGCGGCAACGGGGGAGGCGTCGACGGGATCGCGATCGCCGTCGGCTCGAGCGCCTGGCTCGCCTTCGGCGCCGTCTACCTGCTCGGGTTCTGGTCGCTGGCCGGCGAGACCCCGGGGATGCGGTTCCTCGGCATCCGCCTCGACGAGGAGCGGCTGCCGCTGCGGCGCAGCGTCGGCCGCCTGGTCGGCCTCGGCCTCTCGGTCGTGACCTTCGGGATCGGCTTCCTCGGCGTCGTCTTCGGCGAGCGCCGCCGCGCCTGGGAAGACCGCTTCTCCGGGGCCGGGGTGCTCTACGACGATCGCCGCCCCGAGCCGGCGCCCTGGTCGGTCCCGGCCGCTCCTAGATCGGAGCCCGAGAGCGATTCGGAAGTCGTTGCTGCGCCGCCAGCGTGAGCGTGGCGGAGACGATCAGCAGCGAGACGTTGATGACCAGGACGACGAGCGCGCCCATGGCGTGGTCGATGCCGCCGGCGCCGAGGGCGACCCCGAGGTAGGCGGAGGCGGGGATCGTGGTCACCGAGATCGCGACGCCGACCGCGGCGCTGGCCCTGGTCTCGAAGGCGAGCATCCCGGCGACGCCGGCGGCGAGGGCGACCAGCACGGTCGTGTAGTCGGTCTTGGCGAGGGTGCTGAGGCTGCTTTGCTCGACCTCGAACCCGTCGGGGAGGAAGCCGAGCCATTTGAGCACGGCGCTGAGCACCATCGCGGTGACGACGACGAGGCCGAGGCCCATCGCCAGGGTGACGAAGGCCCGGCGGGCGAGGCCGGCCCGGCCGCGGACCAGCCCGACCGCGATGGCGCAGATCGGCAGCAGGTCGGGGCTGACCGCCATCGCGCCGACGATCAGGATCGAGCTGCTGGTGATCACCCCGCAGGCGGCGATCACCGCGGCGACGTTGATCAGCGCCAGGTAGCGGGCGAGCAGGCGGGAGTTGGCTTTCGCCTGGCCGACGACCTCGACCCAGGAGTAGCCGTCGACGCCGCCTTCGCCGAAGCGGTGGCGGTGCTGGGGGGCGACCACCTCGACCCTGGTGAGGACGTAGTCCTCGCTGCCGATCCCGAAATCGCCGACCGCCTCGACCAGCCGGTCGGCGGCGAGCGGTTCGACGTCGGCGACGAAGACGAAGGCCCCGTCGGGCGCCGCGGCGTCGACCTGCTGGACGACGCGGCTGACTCCCTCGAGCTCGCGCAGCAGGGCGCTGAAGTCGTCGGCCCGGTGGTCGGCGACGGAGGAGCGCAGCCTCAGCATCGCGAGGTCAGGAGACCAGCTTGAGGACCTTGAACGAGCGGTCGCCTTTCGGCGTCTCGACGACCACGGTCGAGCCGACCCGGGCGTCCATCAGGGCGCGGCCGATCGGCGACTCGGCCGAGAGCCGCCCCTCGGCGAGGTTCGCCTCGGTCGAGCCGACCAGGGTCCAGACGTTGGTCTCGTCCTTGGATTCGTCGAGCACCTCGGCGCTGCGGCCGAAGGTGAAGGAGTCGCTGTCGATCTTCGAGACCTCGACCACGACCGCGTTCCGCAGCCGTTCCTGGAGCCGCTTGATCTTGGTCTCCATGTGCGCCTGGTCCTCTTTGGCGACGTGATACTCGGCGTTCTCCTTGAGGTCGCCCTCCTCGCGGGCGGCCTTGATCCGCGCCGCCATCGTTTTGCGGGCGGGCCCTTCGAGCTCGGCCAGCTCGGCCTTCAGCTCGTCGAGCCCCTCCTGGGTGATCGGCTCGCCGTTCTGCTCCTGCGCGTTCACGCGCCGAAGCGTGGCAGAAATCAGTCGCCGCCGTTGGCTGCGACGAAGGCCGAGGCGAAGGAGCGGACCTTGGCTCCGCCGGCGGCGCCGAGCGGCTCGAGGCCGAAGAGGTCCTCGATCGAGCGCAGCAGCGAGTAGGGGTCGTAGTCGGCGGCGTCGGTCGAGCCCGGCGCGAGCAGCGGCGAGAGCAGCAGCGCCCCGACCTTGGTCGGGTCGGGCGGCGGCGCGGCCGGGTCGGGGTCGGCGGCGCCGAAGGCGACGATCAGCAGCCCGTCCTTCTTGTAGGCGGGCGAGGAGACGATCTGCGGCACCACCTCGGCGAGGAAGGCGTCGGCGGCGGCGGGGCCGTCGGCGACGCCTTCGGGGCACTGGCCGCGGAACCCGGCGTTGCAGGGGGTGGGGGAGACGTAGGAGAAGTTGGCGGTGGTGTCGATCTTCCTCAGGTCCTTGGCGAGCCCGTCCAGCGGGACGTCGTTTTCGTCGCAGTCGCCGAGGTCGAGCAGCGAGTGGAAGTAGACGAAGGGGTTGAGCCGGGCCGAGTAGCCGCTCGGGCCGGGCAGCTCGGCCGCCTCGGGTTCGGGGTGGACGCAGTTGTCGGGCGCCCCGGCCGCGTCCGCCATGCCCTCGAAGTAGCCGTGCCAGCGCAGGCGGGCGCCGACGAACTGGTCGGCGAGGGTCAGGGTTTCCACCGGGTAGACGCAGCCGTCGCCGGAGACGACCCCGCGGCTGTTGGCCGTGGCGGCGGCGAACTCCTTGTAGACGGCGCAGTCTTCCTTGGTTGCGGTGTTCGGCGGCTGGCCGCTGACCGCGGCGATGGCGTTGGGCAGCGGCGCCGGGTCGAGCAGCGAGTAGTTCGTCAGCTGCACGCCCTGCGGTCGCAGCTCGCCGGAGAGGTAGGGCATCTGCGAGGTGGTGCCGAAGGCGGCCTCGAAGCCGGGGCTGGCGACGGAGACGACGAAGACGTGCTGGACCGGGCCGGGTTCGGCTTCCGGTTCGGCCGGCGGGGCTTCCGGCGCTTCGGGTTCGGGAGCGGGGGCCGCTTCCGGCGCGGGCGCCGGGGCGGGGAGAGGCCCGGGGGAGGCCGCTTCCGCACTCGGCGCCGCTTCCGGCGCCGGGGCCGGGCTGGCTTCGGGCGCCGGCGCCGGCGCGGCCGCGACGACCGCGCTTTCGTCCGCCAGCAGCGCCTTGGCGGCGGCAGCTTCCATCGGGCTCATGCCGCCGGCGCTGCTCAGCCCGACCGCGACGATCCCGGTGGTCGCCACCAGCGAGGAGGCGACCAGCAGCGAGAAGCGCTTGCCGGTGAGGCTGTCGGCGGCGGCCGTCGCCTTGCGCATCGGGCCGGCGAGGAGCTTCATGCGGCCATCTCCGGACGCGGGTTCTCGGTTGTCGGCGGCTCGGTCGGCGGCGCCGCGGTGGGCGCCGGCCCGCTCGTCCGCGGTTTGGGCGGCTTCGGGCTGCTCGGCGCCGGGTCGACCGGCTGCGCCTCGCCCGGCGTCAGCGAGTGACCGCACTGCGGGCAGAAGCGCACCGCCGGCCCGTAGGGGGAGCCGCAACTGGGGCAGAGGCCGGCGGCGTCGGAGCGCTCCAGCTCGAGCAGGCGCTCGACCGCGAGCAGCTCGGCGTCGACCCGCTGCAGCTCGGCGGCCTTGCGGGTGAGGACGTCGAGGCGGACGTGGTCGCGGATCGCCATCTCGTAGAAGGCGCCGCCGAGGTCGGCCTGCATCACCGTGAACTTCTCCAGCAGGCGATCGCGCTGCGCCTGCAGCTCCTTGTTCTCGGCCGGCGCCTCGGGTGCCGCCTGCTGCGGCTTCTCCTGCCTCTTGCCGACCGGCTTCGCGGGCGCGAGCCGGCGCGCCCGGGTCAGCAGGCCCTTCGGCGCCCTGGGCCGCTTCACGGTTCCACCCCCGTCGGCGCCGGGGCGCCGCCCCCGTCGCCGCCGACGACGATCACGTCGGGCAGGTTCTGCTGCGCCTTGATGTAGTCCTCGCCGACCTGTTCGGGGTTTTCTTCGACGATCCGCGTGTCCTCCGCTTCCTTCTCCGCGGAGGCTTCGAAGTTGGTGACTTCGTGGACGTCGCCGTTGGCGGTCTGGGTGACTTTGCCCTCGCCTTTCTTCGCCTCGCCGCCCTTGGCGCTCTTCTTCGCTTTCGCGGGGCCCGCGGCGGTGCCCGCCGTGGTCGCGGTGGCCGTCGCGGCCGGCCTTTCCTTCAGGGCCTGCAGGAGCGCGTCGCTGTTGTCGCTGCCGTCGGAGCCGCTGCGCCCGACCACCAGGCCGAGGCCGACGGCGAGCGGCAGCAGCGAGAAGAAGGCGACCGCGGCGGCGCGGCTGGTCGGGCTCTGCTTCGCCGCCGGGCCGACCAGCGGCCGGCGGGAGCGTTTGCTCATCATCGCGAAGTAGCGGGAGGCGGGGTTGGCGCCGTTGCCCCGGCGCGCCGCGCAGTTGACGCAGTAGCGCTGCTGGGGGTCCATCGGCGCTCCGCACTCCTCGCACGGCTCGTATGGCTGTGGCCGGCGCGCCGGCTCCAATTCGCTCATCCCTTCTCCTCTCGCTGACGGGACGATTTCCGCTCAGGTGAAGCGCTTTTCGTCCCGTCGGCGTCGTGCTTGTCGTTCTTTTCGGCCTTTCTCTGTGCGCGCGCCTCCAGGATCCGTTCCGATTCGGCCCGATGGGCGGCGGCCTTGTCCTGCGTCGTCGAGCAGCCCGAGACGCCGCCCGCCAGGAGGGCGCCGCCGAGGGCGAAGACCGCCAGCTGGGTGCCGCGCCTAGCCGAACGCACCGCTCACGTACTCCTGGGTCCGCTGCTCGCGGGGCGAGCCGAAGAGGGCCGTCGCGCTGTTGTACTCGACCAGGTCGCCCAGGTACATGAAGGCGACGTGGTCGGCGATCCGGTAGGCCTGCTGCAGGTTGTGGGTGACGATCACCACGGCGACGTCGTCGCGCAGCTTGACGATCAGGTCCTCGATCACCTGGGTGGATCTCGGGTCCAGCGCCGAGCAGGGCTCGTCGAGCAGCAGCACCTCGGGCTCCGCCGCCAGGGCGCGGGCGATGCAGAGCCGCTGCTGCTGGCCGCCGGAGAGCTTCAGCGCCGGGTGGTCGAGGTTGTCCTTGACCTCCTCGAAGAGGCCGGCGCGGTCGAGCGCGCTGTGCACCGCCGGCTCCAGCACCTTCTTGCGCTGCCGCCGGGAGCCCTGCTCGCGCAGCACGTAGGCGATGTTGTCGAAGACGCTCATCGGGAACGGGTTCGGCTGCTGGAAGACCATCGTCACCCGGCGCCGCAGCAGGGTCGGCTCGATCGCGGTGATGTCGACGTCGTCGAGCAGGATGCGCCCGGTCAGCCGCGCGCTCGTGGTCAGCTCGGTGAGCCGGTTGAGCGAGCGCAGCAGCGTCGTCTTGCCGCAGCCGGAGGGGCCGATCATCGCCAGCACCTCGCCTTGGCGGACCGGCAGGGAGACCCTTTTCACCGCTTCTTTGGCGCCGTAGTGGACCGAGACGTCGTCGATCTCCATCCGCCGGATCGAGAACTGGGGCGCCCCGACCGAGCGCTTGGCGGCGGTGAAGCCGCTCTGCTGCGGTGAGTGGCCGTTGCCCGCGGCGACCGGGGCATGCACCTCCGTCGCCGCCTCCGGGTCCTCCAGCTTCAGCCGCCGGATCGGCGGCGGTGAGGTCAGTGGCTCCACGTTCCCACCTTTCGGGCGCGGCGATGGACGACGTCGACGGCCGCGTTCAGCGCCAGCACCATCAACAGCAGGACGAAAGCCGCCGCATAGGCTTTCTCCGGCTGGTTCAGGTTCCCCGTCGGGGAGGCCTCGTAGACGAAGTTGGTCAGGGTCGTGCCGGCGCCGCGCAGGTAGTTGAACGGGAAGGCCGCCTCTTCCACCGGGGCGAAGTTCTGCGTCGCCCCGAGCAGGACGACGATGATCGCGGTGTCGCCGATGATCCGGCCGAGGCCGAGCATCGCGCCGGTCGCGACCTGGGGGCGGCTGGTCGGCAGCAGGATCCGCCGCACCGTCGCCGCCTTGGTCTTGCCGACCGCGTAGGAGGCCTCGCGGACGTGGCGGGGGATCGAGTTCAGCCCCTCCCTGGTGCTGGCGACGACCAGCGGCAGGGCGACCAGCGAGAGCATCGCCGAGGCGGCGAAGAAGGAGCGTCCGAAGACGACGCCTTCGGAGGTGCGGCTGAGGAAGCCGAGTGCGGTGCTGGAGAAGATCACGGTGCCGAACAGGGCGAGGACGATCGAGGGGATGCCGGCGATCGCCTCGATCGTCATCTCGGTGACCCGCGCCAGCGCCGCCGGGCGGCCGTACTCGACCAGCCAGATCGCGGTCGCGACCCCGGTCGGCAGGGCGATCGAGATCCCCATCACGGCGACGATCAGCGGCAGGGCGACCAGCGAGAGCATCGTCGAGGCGGCGAAGAAGGAGCGGCCGAAGACGACGCCTTCGGAGGTGCGGCTGAGGAAGCCGAGCGCCGTGCTCGAGAAGATCACCGTGCCGAACAGGGCGAGCACGATCGAGGGGATGCCGGCAATCGCCTCGATCGTCGATTCGGTCACCCGGGCGAGGCCGGCGGGGCGGCCGTACTCGGTCAGCCAGACCGCGATGGCGACTCCGACCGGGACGGCGATCGCGCTGCCCATCACGGCGACGATCAGGGT